>NZ_JBEXGT010000043.1:0-86352 GCF_040607475.1 Sphaerisporangium sp. NPDC005288
GCCGGGGCGGCGGGCGGCGGCGCCCCGGCGCGCCCGCGCCTGCGTTCGCGTTCGGGCTCGGCGTACCGGACCGGCGGCAGCAGGTCGGAGTAGCTGTCCTCGGAGGCCGGCTTGGTGCGCTTGGTCGGCGTCGTGCCGTCGGAGCGCTCGCCGGCGCCGAGAACGGCGGTGCCGTCGCCGTTCAGCACGTGCGTGGCGTCCGGCGCGCCGCCGGCCGGGCGAGCGTCGGCGTCCAGCACGCGGGTGCCGTCGGGCAGCCGGCCCTTGACCTGCGCGCCGTCCAGCCGGCGGGTGTGCCCCGGCGGCACCGCGGACTCCCGCAGGGCCGTGACGCTCGGGTCCAGCGACCTGGCCATCGCCAGCAGGCGCTGGGCGTCCGGCCGCTCGGCGGCGTTCACGGCGAAGGCCGCGCGCAGCCAGCCGCGCAGCCACGGCGGCGCCTGGTCGATGTTGGCCCGGCCCTCCATGATGTTGTAGCAGACCGACTCGAACGAGCCCGTGCCGAACGGCGGCTTGCCGGTGGCCCCGAAGAAGACGGTGGCGGCCAGGGCGTGCACGTCGGCCGCCTGGGTGATCTCGTCGTCTCTGATGATCTCGGGCGCCAGGTAGCCGGGCGTGCCGACGAACATGCCGGTCTGGGTGAGCCGGGTGGCGTTGACCAGGTGGGCGATGCCGAAGTCGATGACCAGCGGGTCCCCACCGACCAGCATGACGTTGGCCGGCTTGAAGTCGCGGTGGATGACGTCGCCGGCGTGGATGGCGATCAGCGCCTCCGACAGGCCCCGCGCCAGCCGTACGACCTCGTGCGCCGGCAGGGGACCGTCGGTCAGGACGGTCTCCTCCAGCGTCCGCCCGGGGGCGAACCGGGTGACGATGTACGGCGTCGCGCCGGTCAGCTCGGCGTCCAGGACCTCGGCCACGCGCGGGCTGCGCACCCGGCGCATGGTCTCGACCTCGCGCGTGAGCCGGTCGCGCGCCTTGAGGTCGGCCGCGACGTGCGGGTGCAGGACCTTGACGGCGACCTGCCTGCCCTCCTCGTCCAAGCCGAGGTGGACCACGCCCATCCCGCCCTCGCCGAGCCGGCGGAGCAGCCGGTACGGCCCCAATCTGTCGAGCGTCTCCGGCACGGTTTCCCCCGTCATCCTGTGTTTGTCCGAAGCTCTTGCAAGCGGCGCAGCCAGGTGTCCACGTCCACAGGACTCCAGACTGCATCGCCCATGGGCCGGACGAGCGTGGCGACCGCGTAAAGGGCCACGAGCACGGCCACGACCCCGAGTGCCAAGGTCAGCGCCGTGGCGGCGCCCTTGGCCGGGAACGCGGCGGCGAGCGTCCTGCCCAGCTGACGGCCCGGCCCCTCCACACCCGGGCCCGCGCAGATGATCCAGAGCGAGACGGCCACCCCCCAGCTCAGGGCGGTGCCCGGGGGGATGCTGTCGACCAGGAAGGTGAGCACCAGCGTCACGGGCACGCCCAGAATGAGGGCGTAAGGCAGCAGGGCCAGCGTGACGCCGGCCGACTTCACCAGCGCCCCCGGCCGGCCGAGCACGCGCAGCACGTCACCGGCGGCGGCCGCGGCGGGCCGCCGGGACGCGAACGCCGGCTGGGCGATGTCGGCGGCCCTGAGCAGCACGGCGACCGGGACCACCAGCACCGTCACCACGACCGGCAGCACGACGGCCGCGCCGACCGCGATGATCAGCGCGAGCACGCCCGCCACGGTGTACACCGCGGAGCGGGGCGTGCCGTCGACGCCGATGCCCTGCCGGCCGAAGTCGGGCGTGGCCTCGGGCGGCAGGTGGACGGTCGGCACGTAGGGCGCGGGCGCCGACTGGGCCTGCGCCGGGTGGCGGATGTGCGGCGTCTGCTCGAAGAGCTCGGGAGACTGCTCGAACAGGGCCTGGTGGTAGGGCCTCCCGCCGGTCGGGTCGTGGCCGCCGGGACCCGGGTGGCCGGGCGAGGCGTGCCCGCCTGGCACGGCGAACCCGGAAGACCCCTGGCCACCGTGGCCGCCGTGCATGCCCTGACCACCCTGGGCGCCGTGAGTGCCCTGACCGCCGTGACCACCGTGGGCTCCCTGACCGCCCTGGACGCCCGGCGCCGGGAAGCCCGGCGCTCCCCGGGAACCGGCGGCCGAGCCGTGGCGTGCCTGGGGACCGTGCGAACCGGCGCCAGGGGATGCCTGCGAGCCGGTGGACCCGGGCAGCGGGACCGCTCCGGGAAGGGCCGAGACCCCGGGCGTGGCGCCCGGCTCGGCGCGGTAGGTCTTGGCCTTGGCGTCGAGGTCGCCGAGCTCGTCGGGACGCACCCGCCTGGTGGGCACCTCACCCTGGTCGAGCGGCGCGGGACGACCGCCCTCCCACGGGCGGGACCCCGACGGCGGAGCGTACCGGGTGGGGATCTCGCCCTCGCCGTGGCCGCCACTCGCCGGGGACGGCCCGCCGCCGGGAACCTGGGACCCACCGCCGGAGGGCCCGGCGCCCGGCGCGGCGGCGCCGCGGTCGAAGGCGATGCCGGCCTGGCGCAGCTCTTCCCCGGTCACCCGCACGGTCGGCCATGGGTCGCCCACGGCGGGGGCCTGCGGCGCGTCGCCGAGCAGCGAGACGAACTCCTCGGCGGGGGCGCCGCCGGGGCGGGCCTGCCCCGCGCCGGGACGCGACCCGGCGGCGCCGGTGCGCGGGTCGGCGGCCGTGCGCGGGTCGGCGGCGGGGAACCCGGCGTACGGCGTGGCCACGCCGGGCGGCGCCTCGGGCGGGACCGTGCCAGGACGGGCCCCGGAGGCCGCCGCGGCCGGAGAGGCCTCGGGGGCGCCGGTGCGCGCGCCCGACGCCGCGCCGGGCACGACGCCCGGTACCACACCAGGCAGCGCGCCGGGTGGGACCGCGCCGAGGCGCGGGTCGGCGGACGGCGAGCGCCCTGCCGCCGGCGGCTCGGCGGGGAGCGGTTCCGGGTGGGACAGCGAGGTGCCGGTAACCGGCATGCCGGACATATCGGGAACGGTGCGGATGTCGTCGGGCACCCGCGCGCGTCCCTGCGGCGCACGCGGCGGCACCAGGCGCGAGAGCTGCGCGGCGAGCTCGGCGGCCTTCGGCCGCTTGGCCGGGTCGCGGTTGAAGGCGGCGCGCAGCAGGGGACGGACAACGGCCGGGGCCGCCTCGACGTTGGCCCGCCCGGCGGTGATGTTGTAGAAGACCATCTCCAGCGTGCCCTTGCCGAACGGCGGCGCGCCCGTGGCGGCGTACAGCATCGTTCCGGCCCACGCGTGGACGTCGACCTCCGGACCCGCCTCGTGGCCCTCGATGATCTCGGGCGCGAGGTAGCCCGGGGTGCCGATGAACATGCCCGTCTGGGTGAGCCGGGTGGCGTCGACGGCCTGGGCGATGCCGAAGTCGATGAGAACGGGCTCGCCGTCGAGCATGAGCACGTTGCCGGGCTTGAGGTCGCGGTGGATGACGCCGGCGGCGTGCACGGCCGTGAGCGCCTCGGCCACGCCCTGGGCCAGCCTCAGCAGCGGGCCGACCTCCAGCGGGCCGTCCTGCTTGACCGTGTCGTCCAGGGGCCTGCCCGGCACGTAACGCGTCACGATGTAGGGACGGCTGCCGGTCACGTCGGCGTCGAGCACCTCGGCGATGTGGCTGCTGCGCACCCGCCGCATGGTCTCGACCTCGCGCGCGAGCCTGCGGCGCGCGACGTCGTCCCCGGTGACCTCGGCGCGGAGCACCTTGACGGCGACCTGCCTGCCCTGGGAGTCGAGCGCGAGATGCACCACGCCCATGCCGCCTTCGCCGAGCCGCCGGAGCAGCCGGTAGGGGCCCAATCGGTCGTCATGATTCATCTGATCTCCGGCGGTGCCCCGGCAGTGGTGACCGGAGGGAAGCGCCTTGCTCCAATTGTCACGGTTCGCTCACTTTGTGCAATGCCCATACCGAAAAAGTCCGGCCGGCGAATCATGGCATGCCACACCGACGGATCCGCGCGGCGCGAACCCGCGCGCCATCGCGGCTGGCAACCCCCGTCGCCGGCCGGGCGGCCGGCGGTCTCGGGGAGGCGCCCGCCGGACTCTTCCTTGAGCCCGGCGCGGAGACCAGAGCGCTGCGCGCGCTCGCGGCCGTTGACGGCACGTAGCACCATACCGGCTTAAACCCCGCCCATGAGAGGAACCAAGAGGCCACATTCCCGGTAGTACAACGGCTGAACCGGACCCAAGGGTTTCCAAAATCGGGAAACTCCTGCGACCCGTGTGCGCCGGAGCGATCACTGTGCGCGTCATGGCGGGGTGTGCGCGCGCCGCACGAGGACCCCGGCGCCCGCAGGTCACTGGGCGAGCGCGACCACCTCGGCGGTCTTGAGTCGGGCCAGCGCCTCGCCCGAGAGCGCCAGCTTGGAGCCCCTGATGCCGCTGCCGATGACCAGCAGCGGACGCCGCGCGACCTCGGCGTCCACCAGGACGGGCCAGTCGTCGGGCAGGCCGAGCGGCGTGATGCCGCCGTACTCCATGCCCGACAGCGCCACGGCCTCCTGCTGCGGGGCGAAGGACGTCTTGCGGGCGTCCAGATGGCGGCGCACGACGCCGTTCACGTCGGCGCGCATCGTCGCCAGCACCATCACCGCCGCGTACCGCGTCTCACCTCCGCGCTTGGCCGCGACGATCACGCAGTTCGCCGACTCCTCCGGCGCCACGCCGTACCGCTCGCAGAACGCGGCGGTGTCGGCCAGCGCCGGGTCGATGGGCGCCACCGACACCTCACCGGCCACCCCGGAGGCCATCTCGGAGGTCATGGCCCCGATGGCGCGCGCGACCGGATCGGCGAGCAGATCGGGCCGGTCGCCGGCGGGCACCCATTCGAGCGTGCCCAGTTTCATGGGTCATGCCTCCTTCAGGACGCGGTGATGGAGTTCGGTCACCACCTTACGGGCGGACTCAAAGGCTCCCGCCTGCCAGGCGATCAGATGGGTGAGCCAGTCCCCGGCGAAGTACACCCGCCCGGCGGGACGCAGCAGCGCCCGCTGCCCCGAAGGCGAGGACCAGCGGACCCACGCGCCCTCGATGTGCGGCTGCCGCCCCCAGGAGACCGACACGCTGGACAGCAGGTCCTGACCGTACTTGCGGCCGTGGATCTTGCGACCTTGGGTGAGAGCCCTGCGCAGGCGCTCCCGATGGGTCAGCGCACTGTAGACGTCGGCGTCGGCGCCGGTGTTGTAGTAGCCCACCACCAGCCCGCGCCGCTCGTGGAACCCGTGGGAGGGGTACCAGATGTGGCCGACGTCCAGGTCGGTCTCGGTGGCGCCGCCGTACACGCGGTCCTCGATCTCCCACCAGCGCCGGCCGTACTCCAGGCCGAGCTTGCCCGCCGCCATCGGCACCGCGCCGGTCAGGGCCGTCTTGACCTCCGCGCCGAGGTTGCCGGGGATGCGGGCCAGCACGTGCGGCGGCAGCGCCGCGACGCAGTACTGCGCCCGCAGCGGCGCGCCGCCCTCCACCGCGACCTCGACGCCGTCGGGGGTGTTGGTGATGCGGGTGACCCGGACGCCGGTCCTGATGCGCGCCGCCCCGACCCGCCCGGCCAGCGCGCGGACGATCGCGTCCATGCCGCCCACCGGCTGGAACATCGGCATGGCCTGCTCGTATCCGGCGTCCATCGTCAGGACGCGGCCGAGCCCCTGGCTCAGCACCTCGGTCAGCGCGGGGACGGCGCCCAGCTCGGCGCCCGGCCCCACCCCAGGGTTGACCCGGAAGCCGCGGCGCTCGCCCCCGGTGTAGGCGTGCGAGGGGCCGATGTCCCCGAAATGGGAGAGGAAGTCCAGCAGCCGCTCCTTGTCGGCGCGGGTGAGCCGGGCGTCCAGCGCGCCGGCGTCGGTCGCCTTGGCCAGCAGCTCGGAGATGTACCCGTAGGCGTCGGCACGGGCCGTGCGGGCGCGGACGGGCGCCTTCATGCCGTCGGTCAGGACGTAGGCGGCGGAGTTGGTGTTGACGAACACCTCCAGCGGGACGCCCAGCTCGCGGCAGTAGTCGAGCGTGACCATCCACTGCGCGATGCGCGCGGGACCGGCGTTGAAGTACGTGCCCTCCCCGAACCCCACCCGCTGGAGTTCCCCGGCCTGCCCCGCTCCCCCCTGGAGCGGCAGCTCGGCGACGGTGTCGCCGCCGCGCAGGGTCAGGCTGCGCCCGCCCACCCGGTCGCGGGCCTCCAGCACCGTGCACTCGTACCCGGCCTTGCCCAGCTCGTACGCGCAGGCCAGGCCGGCGACGCCCGCGCCCAGCACCAGCACCGACGCCGGGCGGCCGCCGCGTAACGCGAAGTCCGAGCGCTGCGGCGGGACGTACGGCGACGGCGCGGCGGACCCGCCGGCCAAGGGCACGGGGGCCGTCTCCTTGGACGGGGCCAGGCCGAGCACGCCCATGGCGGCGTACATGGCTCCCGCTCCGCCCGCGGCGCCGATGCCGACCAGCAGCGACCGCCGCGTCAGGCCGTCCCCGCCCCGCGACTCCGGTGACCCGCCGTCCCGCGACCCCGACGGCCCGCCGTCCCGCGGCCCAGGTGGCAGGCCGTCCCGCGACCCCGACGGCACGCCGCCTCGCGGTCCAGGTGACACGCCGTCACCGTGTCCCGGCGGCCCGTCCTCCTGTGGCCGCGGTGACCCGTCTTCGCCCACCGGCTCAGCCGTACACGCCGCTGCCGCAGGCCACCTGGCCCGCGATCATGGCGAAGATGCCGAGCAGCGCCATGATGTCCCGAAAGTCCTCCGTGGTGAACTCGGTGTGCCGGGGGCCGGCCGCGCGCACGCCGGGAATGAGCGAGCAGCCGGCGGCGATGGCCGTGGAGTTCCACTCGACGCCGAGGGTGTACGGCGAATCCACCACGTGCGGGCGGAAGTCGCTCAGCCGGTTCAGGGCCCGCGCGGTGGCCTCCCGGATCAGCGCCTGGGCGACGCTGGGCGGCAGCAGCTCGGCGGCGAACCTGTCCACGCCCTTCTTGACCGCGACCGTCTCGACGTCGCCGAGCAGCTCGCGCGCCTCGGCGCAGACCGCCTCGTCCCCGGTGACCAGTGCCACCGGCACGCCGAGGAACCCGGCGAACCCGGCCACCAGCCGCGTCTCGCCGCACACCTCGCCGTTGAGGTAGACGTTCTGGATCTCCTTGCCCATCCAGGTGTGGTTGAGCACGCCGTGCTGGACGCCGGCGCGGGCGTGGTAGCCGGCGAAGCAGGCGGCCTGGAAGTCGGCGGTCAGCCCCTGGGCCATGCGCATCGGCTTGCCCGGGCCGCGGAGCAGCGTGGCCCGCGGGTCCAGCAGGTCCACCCGGAGGTTCTTGGTCGAGCCGTGGGCGTCGTTCACGGTCACCGCCGTCGCGCCCGCCTCGTGGGCGCCGGCGATCACCGCGTTGGCGTCCGCGGTCATCAGCTCGCAGCCGCGTTCGTAGCCGCGGCCTCCGGCGTGCATCTCCTCGGGGTCGGTGAGCCCGGTCACGCCTTCCATGTCGACCGACACGTAGACCTTCATCGCCCTCCCCAGCTCTCTACCCGCTTGACGTCGTCCGCGTCCATGAAACCGAAGTCACGCTCCATGACGGCCGCGATCGCTCCGCGCCAGCGCGCGGGGATCTCCTCGACGGCCGGAGGGTAGCACCGCTCCAGCCAGGCGGTGGACTCGGGTGTGGCCCTGAGATATCCGGCCGCGCGGGCGAAAGGCGTGTCGTCGATGTTCGGGATGTGCGCGCACCCGTACTCGATCATCTCCTGGCCGCCGTACGGCGGGGGCTGCTGCCACTTGCGCGCCACCGGCCGGTCGGCGGTGATCGCCGTACTCATCGGACGGCGCTCGATCGCGGCCTGGATCAGCTCCTTGTACAGGCACTTCCCGCACCGCCCGCACGGGCCCGCGCCGTCGCCGCGCAGGCACCAGCGCACCTGGTCGCGCAGCTCGGAGCCCAGCGCGACGCGCATCGTCATCGCCTCGCTGATGCCGCCGACCGGCAGGACCAGCGGCAGGCCCGCGGCGGCGAACAGCCGGCCCCACGGGCCGTGGCCGGACCACATCGGGTTGTCCGGGGTGTACCGGTGCACGTACCGGCCACCGCCCAGCCACCGGGACCCGATCTCGTAGCCCAGGGCGACGCCGCCGAGGTCCATGGCGTCGGCCAGCAGGACGGCGCCCGCCATCACGGCATGGTGCTCGGGGTAACCCGGGCGGGGCGAGCGCAGCAGGAACTCCAGGTCGGACTCGACGATCGTCACGTCCCTGCCGGTGTCGTTCGCCAGCGCGGCCAGTACGTCCGACCGGTAGTGCGTCCAGCGGTTCGGGACGCGGGGATGGCCGACCCTGCGGAAGTGGATCAGGGGCGCGTCCGGCAGGATCGCGGCCACGGCCGCCGAGTCGGCGCCCCCGCTGTAGGAGATCGCCAGCCGGTCACCGGCCGCACGCGGCGGCCCCCCGCCCACCGGCCCGGCCTCGACGCCCCAGCCGCTCTCGAACGCCGCCGCCAGCTCGGCCGAGATCGGCCGGTCGAACACCACTCTGCGCCGCGTCCACGGCGCCACCACCGTCCACGCGGCCAGCGCCAGCAGATCGGGATGCACCTCCCCCGGCGGCGTTCCCGCGCCGGACGAACCCGCTCCCGACGACCCGGCCCCGGACGGGCCCGCGTCGCCCGCGCGGGCTGGAAGGCGCACATGGCAGGTGTCGGTCGCCAGCTCCACCGGGTGCCCGTCGGTGACCGTCCCCGCGAGGTCCTCGCCGGCGTCCAGCCGCATGCGCAGCCGCCACAGTCCCCCGTCCAGGGCCGTCCACGCGACCCTCACGACGCCACCTCACCGCTCCCCAGGCCCGCGTCCGGGACCGTACAGGCACTCCTCACGATGCCGCCTCGCTTCCCGGGCCCCCGTCCGGGGCCGTCCAGGCGCCCCTTCACGATGCCGCCTCGCCGCTCCTCAGGCCGTCCACGGCCTGCCAGAGCCGGACCTCCTCCTGCAGCAGGTGGTCGACGGCCGAGGCGGTCTCGGTGGCCAGCCGGTGGGCGTCCTCGACCTTCGCGGTCAGGGCCGCGCCCGGCGTCCCCGCCGTCGTGGCGGCGCGCTTGACCTCGCGGCGGAGCTGCTCGACCTCGCGCCGCAGCCCTTCCATCTCCCTCTTGAGCGCCTGGACCTCCCACAGGGCGTCCCGGACGTCCTGCCGGTGGTCGGCCCGCGTCACATAACGGGCATCCAACCGGCCGACCACGGCGCGCCGGAGCCGCAGCGGCGCCAGGACACGCATCACGAACCCAGCCATGACCGGTCACCTTAACGGCAAAGCCTGATCTACCCGAATCCCATAGATGACCGTTACATCACGTTTCCTGACAACCCACGCTGACTCGGCACCCAGGCGTCCGACACGCCCCAGAAGCCACCGCACAACAGATCAACAGCGTCATCACGCACCGCACTTGACTGATAGCATTCCGTGACGTGCCCTCGCTTATACATGACACTCTCAATCTGATGTTCCGTGACCGGCCGCAGTTCGCGCTGGAGATCCTGCGCGATCAATTCGGCGTCGACGTGCCGAACAGCGCGTCGGCGTATCTGGCGCCCGGCGACTTCAACGACCGTCCCTCACGCGACTCCCAAGCCGACACGGTGATCCTCGTGGGGCCGCCGCGAGACCCCACACACGGCGTCATCGTGGAGATCCAACAGGAGGTCGAAGAATCCAAACGCCGCGGCCTGGCCCGCTACGCGGCGGCCCTGTGGCTCCAGCTCGACTGCCCGGTCACCGTTCTGGTGATCTGCAACAAGGCGAAGGTCGCCCGCTGGATGGCCCGGCCGATCACCACCAGCCTCGACGCCTACGAGCTCACGCCCAAGGTGTTCGGCCCCGACCTCACTCCCGTCATCACCGATGCCAAGCAGGCGCGGGAGCATCCGGAGCTGGCGGCGCTCTCGGTGATGGTGCACGGCGAACAGCCGCTCGTCGCGTCGGCCTTCATGACCGCGCTGGAGAACGTCGACCCCGAACACGCTCCGCAATACTATGAATACGCACACCGACTGGCCTCTGAGGCCGTGCGGCGCACCCTGGAGGAGATCATGAAGGACACCACCTGGCCCGTCTACAGCCCCTTCGCCAAAGAGCACTACGGCAAGGGCCTCGAAGCGGGCAAAAAGGAAGCACGGGTCGAAGAGAGGGGCAACGCGGTGCTGACCATTCTCACGGCTCGCGGTGTCCACGTCTCCGACGACGTCCGGGAGCGCATCACCGCCTGCACCGACCTCACCGAGCTCAACACCTGGATGCTGCGCAGCGCCACTGCCACCACCACGGACGAACTGTTCACCGACGACTGAGCGTTGTACCGAGCGTTCCGGCCCTTGTGCCCGGCCTCCCGATCGAGTCGTCGTGGTCGTCCGCCGGGCGCGTGAGCGCCGCGGGGGTGCAGGCAGGGCCGTCCCCGGGGCGGTGGTGCCGAGGTCACCGCCCTGCCTGACCCGGCGTCACTCCTCGGCGGGCGGGCCGTCGGCGGAGGGCAGCGGGATCCATTTGTGGGACCAGGCGATCATGGCTTCGAGCACCGGGGCCAGGTCGCGGCCCTTCTCGGTGAGGTGGTACTCGACCTGCACCGGAGTGGTCGGCAGGACCATGCGCTCGACCAGGCCCTCGGCCTCCAGGGTGCGCAGCCGGGCGGCCAGCATGGTGTCGCTGATCCCGGGCACCGCCTCTCTGATCTGGGCGTACCGGCTGTGGCCGGTGAAGATGACCCGGAGGACGGCGCCGGTCCAGCGGGCGCCGATCAGTTCGACGGCGATGTGGAACCGTGCGCAGACCTTGTGGATCTCGGTCGTGGCCGTCATGGTTGGCTCCTCATGCGGGCAGACTCTCGCGGAGCGGCCGCAGGGCGTCGCTCACGCGCCTCAACTCGTCGAACATGGCCTTCGCCGAGGAGACCATGAGGTCGTTCGGGGAGAGGCTACCGTCCTCGCCCACGAACTGCTGGACGAAGGGGATCGCGACCGCTTCGACCACGGGCGTCATCTTGAGGGTCGTGACGACCTGCTTGATCATCTGAGCGGCGCGGAGCCCGCCGGAGACCCCTCCGTAGCTGACGATGCCGACCGGCTTGTAGGCCCACTCGTGGAACAGGTAGTCGATGGCGTTCTTCAGCGGGGCGCTGTAGCCGTAGTTGTACTCCGGCATGACGAAGACGAAGGCGTCGGCCCCGTCCACCTTGGCGCTCCAGTCCAAGGTGTGCTGGTTGAGGTAGTTGCGCAGCCTCGGGTGGTGCGGCTCGTCCATGAAGGGCAGGCCCAGCTCGGCGAGGTCGACCACCTCCACCTCGTCGAACGCGCCCTGCGCCCTGGCCTCCTGCTCGATCCACCGCGCCACGGGTATCCCCGCGCGGTTGGGCCGGGTGCTCGCCACCAGAATCTGCAACTTCGCCATGACCATCTCCTCACCAGCGGGCTCGGACCTCTCAGACCTTGCCCGCCGCCGCATTCGGCTAAGCATTTCTTAGCCGCTACGGTTAACTGAGCACCTCACCTCCTTATTCCGGATCCGCTGAAGAGCCATCGATCCCCCGCGCTCCGTGCAACGAGCCGTGCTCGGTCGCGGCGGCGGCGCGTTCCATGAGCAGGGTGCGCTCACGGGTCGTCGGCGCCAGGCCCGCCGCCCGTTCGAGCTCCTCGGCCGCCTCGGCCGACCGGCCGAGGCGCAGCAGGACGTCGCCGCGCACGGCGCCGAGCAGGTGGTAACGCGCCATCCGCGCATCCTGCCGGACGGCGTCGAGCGCCTTCAGCGCCACCTCGGGCCCGTCCGCGTGCAGCAGCGCGACCGCGCGGTTGAGCTCCACCACGGGCGAGGGGGCGAGCTGGGCGAGAGCGTCGTACAGCGCGACGACGGCCTCCCAGTCGGTCTCCTCGAACCGCCGGGAGCGGGCGTGGCAGGCGGCGATGGCCGCCTGCAGGGTGTAGGGCCCGAGCGCGCCGCCGGCCGTCTTGGCGCGGGAGAGCGAGGCCAGCCCGTGCGCCACCAGCGTCCGGTCCCATCGGAAGCGATCCTGGTGCTGGAGCGGCACCGGCTCGCCGTGCGGGCCGGTGCGGGCACGGAAGCGGGAGGCCTGCAGTTCCATCAACGCCACCAGTCCGTGCACCTCAGGCTCGCGCGGCAATAGGCCGGCCAGGATGCGGCCGAGGCGCATGGCCTCCTCCGCGAGGTCCCTGCGGACCCACTCCTCACCCGACGTGCCCGAGTAGCCCTCGTTGAAGATGAGGTAGACGACCTCCAGAACGGCCGACAGCCGGGCCGGCAGTTCGTCGTCGCCGGGCACCTCGAACGGCACCCGCGCCTCGGTCAGCGTGCGCTTCGCACGGGTGATCCGCTGCCCCATGGTCGCGGCCGGGGCCAGGAACGCGCGGGCGACCTCCTCGGTGCTGAGCCCGCCGACCAGGCGCAGCGCCAGCGCCGCGCGCGACTCGCGGGACAGGACCGGGTGGCAGGCGACGAAGACCAGCGACAACAGTTCGGCGTCCGCGGCCCCGCCGGGCGGCGGAGCAGGAGCCAGGAGGTCGGCCGCGACCTGGGCGTACTTCTGGTCCCGCACCCGCTCGCGCCGGATGAGGTCGATCGCCCGGCGTCTGGCCGTGGTGGTCAGCCAGGCGCCCGGGTTGTCCGGGACGCCCAGCCGCGGCCACTGTTCCAGGGCGCACGCGAACGCCTCCTGGGCGATGTCCTCGGCCAGCCCGACGTCCCGTACCACCCTGGCGAGATGGGCCACCAGGCGCGCGGACTCCATGCGCCACACCGCCTCGACCGTGCGCCGGGCGTCCATCACGACCCTTCCCCGAGCGAGCGCCGCGCGTGCACCGCGTCCCTCCCCGGACTCCGGCCGGCGTCCTCAGCCCCGCGTCTCCGCGGCCGGGAAGTCCTCCTCGTCGTAGTACGGGCGCACCTCCAGGACCTCCCGCCTGCCGCTGCCGGGGTCGCTCGGGCACTGCCGGGCCCACTCGACGGCCTCCTCCAGGGAGCTGACCTGCCAGACCCAGTAGCCGACGATGATCTCCTTGGATTCGGTGAACGGACCGTCCACCACCGAGGTCGTGCCGCCCTCGAAGACGACCTGCGCCCCGTCGGAACTCGGCCGCAGGCCCCCGCCGTCGAGCATGATGCCCGCCTTCACGAGCTTCTCGTTGTAGGCGCCCATCTCCGCCATCATCTCCGGCGTCGGAACGATCGCGCTCTCGTCCGCTCCGCTCACCTTGATCATGACCATGACCCTCATGACTTCTCCTCCGTCGGCCGCCGCCCGGCCGTCGTGCCGGGCGGGCTTCTCACATGGACGTCGAACGGGCGAGCGGCCTTTTCTACATGAACGGAGAATTCGGCGCGAACAAATCGCCTCAGCGGAGGGTGCCGCTGGTCATGCCGGCGGGTTCCTCCGGGACGGCGATGAGGCCGAGCTCCGCCGGAGAGGACATCAGCGGGTGGGAGGGGACGACCCGGACGGTGTAGCCGAACGCGCCGGTGCGGTCGAGGGGGACCACGCCGGTGTAGGCGGCCTTGCCGTCGTCGCCGACCGGCCCGGCGGTGAGGGGGATGTACGACGGCGCGAGGAGCTGGTCGTGCACGCCGACCTTGCCGTAGGCCGCCTCGACGCTGACGTCGTCCGGGGACAGATCGCCCAGGGCGATGGTGGCGCGCACCTCCATCGACGCGCCCAGCTCGGGGGTGTCCCCGATGCCCGACGCCTCGATGTGCTCCACGCGCACGCCCGGCCAGGCGCGGGTGACGCGCAGCTTCCAGGCCGCGAACTCGCGGGCCTTGGCGTGCTCGCCCTTGGACAGCTCGCGGGCCGACCCGGCCGCCGGGGTGTAGAGGTCGACGACGTAGTCGCGCAGCATGCGCCCGGCCAAGACCTTCGGGCCCAGGGAGCTGAGGGTGTGCTTGACCATGTCGAGCCAGCGGCGCGGGTGGGAGTCGCCGGCCCGGTCGTAGAAGCGGTCGGCCACCTCGCGCTCGATGAGGTCGTACAGCGCGCCGGCCTCCAGCTCGTCGCGGCGGTCGTGGTCCTCGACGCCGTCGGCGGTCGGGATCGCCCAGCCGTTGAGGCCGTCGAACCACTCGTCCCACCAGCCGTCCCTGATGGACAGGTTCAGGCCGCCGTTGAGCGCGGCCTTCATCCCGCTGGTGCCGCAGGCCTCCAGGGGGCGCAGCGGGTTGTTCATCCACACGTCGCAGCCCTGGACCATGAGCTGCCCGAGCGCCATGTCGTAGTCGGGCAGGAAGACGATGCGGTGGCGCACGTCCTCGCGGTCGGCGAACTTGACGATCTGCTGGATGAGCCTCTTGCCGCCCTCGTCGGCGGGGTGCGCCTTGCCGGCGATGACGATCTGGACGGGCTTTTCCGGGTCCAGCAGCAGCTGCTTGAGCCGGTCGGCGTCCTTGAGCATGAGGGTGAGCCGCTTGTAGGACGGCACCCGGCGGGCGAAGCCGAAGGTCAGCACGTCCGGGTCCAGGGCCTCGTCGATCCACCCGAGCTCCGCGGTGGAGGCGCCGCGGGCGCGCCAGGAGGCGCGGAGCCGCTCGCGGGCGGCCTCGACGAGCCGGCGGCGGAGCCGGCCGCGGATGGCCCAGATGTCCTCGTCGGAGAGCTTCTGGACGCCCTCCCATCCCTGGGCGATCTCGACCAGCGAGGGCAGTTCCTTGCCGGCCAGCTCCATCACCTCGCGCGCGACCCACGTGGGGGCGTGCACGCCGTTGGTGATCGAGCCGATGGGGACGTCGTCGAGGTCGAACCCCGGCCACAGACCCTGGAACATGCCGCGGCTGACGTCGCCGTGCAGCTCGGAGACGCCGTTGACCCGCTGCGCGAGCCGCATGCCCATGACGGCCATGTTGAAGACCTGCTCGCCGCCCTCGGGGCCGTCGGGCTCGGCGCCGAGCGCGAGGATGCGCTCGACCGGCACGGTCGGCCAGGCGTTGTCGCCGCCGAACTGCTTGCCGATCATGTCGGCGGGGAACCGGTCGATGCCGGCGGGCACCGGCGTGTGCGTGGTGAACACGGTGCCGGCGCGGACGGCCTCCAGCGCCTCGTCGAACGACAGCCGGTGCTCGGTGAGCTCGCGGATGCGCTCGAGGCCGAGGAACCCGGCGTGGCCCTCGTTGGTGTGGAAGACCTCCGGCGCGGGGTGGCCGGTGACGCGGCAGTACGCGCGCAGCGCCCGCACGCCGCCGATGCCGAGCAGCAGCTCCTGCATCAGTCGGTGGTCGGTGCCGCCGCCGTACAGCCGGTCGGTGACGTCGCGGGCGGCGTTGTCGTTCTCGGCCACGTCGGAGTCGAGCAGCAGCAGCGGGACGCGCCCGACCTGGGCGACCCAGATCTGCGCGTGCAGCGCGCGGCCCTCGGGCAGCGGGATGACGACGCGGGCGGGCGTGCCGTCCTCCTCCTTCAGCAGGCTGAGGGGCAGGCCGCCGGGGTCCAGGCTCGGGTAGTGCTCCTGCTGCCAGCCCTCGGCGGACAGGGACTGGGTGAAGTAGCCGTGCCGGTAGAGGAGCCCGACGCCCAGGATGGGCACGCCCAGGTCGCTGGCGGCCTTCAGGTGGTCGCCGGCCAGGATGCCGAGACCCCCTGAGTACTGCGGGAGCGCGGCGGCGATGCCGTACTCGGGCGAGAAGTACCCGATGGCCGCCGGGGCGTCCGGCAGAGTCTGGTACCACCGGGGCGCGGTCATGTACTCGCGCAGGTCGTCGGCGGCGTCGGCCAGCTTGCGGAGGAACCTGCGATCACGGGCCAGCTCGGCCAGCCGGTCAGCCTCCACCGCTCCGAGCAGCGCGACCGGGTCGTGCCCGACGCGTTGCCAGGTGTCGGGGTCCACCTCGGCGAACAGGTCCATGGTCTCGGGATGCCATGACCAGCGCAGGTTGTGGACGAGCTCGCCGAGTGCGGCGAGCTCCGCGGGAAGAACGGTACGGACGGTGAATCTGCGGATTGCTCTCACTGGCCAGACCCTAGTTACTCAGCGCCACGACGCGCGACCGGAACACTCTTGTGCGCCTACCAGATCTCATGCGTTTCTGCTCTCACCGCTACCCAAGCGGCTCAAACCTCACTAAAGCCGACTCGTCACAGTGATCTCAACTTGATCATGTCTTGATCATGTACGACCGATGACCGAAGGCCGAGACCAGGCCCGACAGCGGGAGACACAAGCCCCCCAAGTATCCCCTGACTTCCCTCAAGCAGGCTTGAAGCGCGACTATGGGGGCAGTCCCATGTAAGAGCCACACCACCGCCTGCCAGCCCCGGGACGACGGTCGTCGTCTCGGGGTGTGATCCATCATGCCCGCCCATAGCCGGCGTCCGCCGGCGACGACCGAAAAAGCAAGATCCTCCTGCCCTCACAATTCCCGGCGGCGCCCGGCGCGTCGCCGCTACCTTGAGACGCGATGATCGGACGAATCCCAATCCAGGACATCCAACCTGTCGTCGACTGCGGGCAGTGGCCCGCGAAGGCGGCGGCCGGCGAGACCTTCGAGATCAGCGCCACCGTGTTCCGCGAGGGGCACGACGCCGTGGCCGCCGGGGTCGTGCTGACCGACCCGCAGGGCACGCGCGGGCGCCTGCTCGCCATGCGCGAGGTCGCCCCGGGCACCGACCGCTGGGCCGTCGAGGTGACGCCGCCGACCGAGGGCGAGTGGCAGTACCGCGTCGAGGCATGGAGCGACCCGATCGCCACCTGGCTGCACGACGCCGGCATCAAGATCCCCCGCGGCATCGACACCGATCTCATGTGCGAGGAGGGGGCGCGCCTGTTCGAGCGCGCCGCCAAGGCCGTGCGCCAGGCGGGCTGCGACAGGTGCGCCCACCGGGCCATCCTGCAGAACGTGGCCGACCAACTGCGCGACGACGACCTCGACCCGCGGGCGAGGCTGGCGGTGGCGCAGCTCCCCGAGACGGCGGCCGTGCTGGCCCAGCACCCGCTGCGCGACCTGGTCACCCGGGGGCCGAGGCACCGGCTGCGGGTCGACCGCAGGCGGGCGCTGTACGGCTCGTGGTACGAGCTGTTCCCCCGCTCCGAGGGCGCGGTCCTCGACGAGGGCGCCGTCCCCAAGTCGGGCAACTTCCGCACCGCGGCCGAGCGGCTGCCGTCGGTCGCGGGCATGGGCTTCGACGTGGTCTACCTGCCGCCGGTCCACCCGATCGGCGAGACGTTCCGCAAAGGGCGCAACAACACCCTGCATCCCGACCCGCACGACGTCGGCTCCCCCTGGGCCATCGGGTCGGAGGACGGCGGCCACGACGCGCTCCACCCCGACCTCGGCACGCTGGAGGACTTCGACGCGTTCGTGTCGCGGGCCCGCGAGCTCGGCCTGGAGGTGGCGCTCGACCTGGCCCTGCAGTGCTCCCCCGACCACCCGTGGGTCAAGGAGCACCCCGAGTGGTTCACCGTCAGGGCGGACGGGTCGATCGCCTACGCCGAGAACCCGCCGAAGAAGTACCAGGACATCTATCCGCTGAACTTCGACAAGGACCCCGAGGGCATCTACGCCGAGGTGCTGCGGGTGGTGCGCCACTGGACGGCGCACGGGGTGCGCATCTTCCGCGTGGACAACCCGCACACCAAGCCGGTGGGGTTCTGGGAGCGGCTGCTGGCCGACGTCCACGCCACCGACCCGGACGTGCTGTTCCTGGCCGAGGCGTTCACCCGTCCCGCCATGCTCCAGACGCTGGCCAAGATCGGCTTCCACCAGTCGTACACCTACTACACGTGGAAGAACTCCAAGGCCGACCTCGAGAGCTACCTGACCGAGCTCTCGCACGAGACGTCGCACTTCCTGCGCCCGAACCTGTTCGTCAACACTCCGGATATCCTGCACGAGTACCTGCAGAACGGGGGGGTCCCGGCGTTCAAGATCAGGGCCGTCCTGGCGGCGCTGGCGTCGCCCACGTGGGGGGTCTACGCGGGCTACGAGCTCGCGGAGAACGTCCCGGTACGACCGGGCAGCGAGGAGTATCTCAACAGCGAGAAATTCGAGCTGAGGCCGCGCGACTGGGCCGCCGCGGAACGCGAGGGCCGGAGCCTGGCTCCCTTCATCACAACCCTCAATTTGTTCAGAAGAGCACACCCGGCGGTTCAGGAACTGCGTAACCTACGGTTCCACAACGTCGACCACCCGGACATGGTCTGCTTTTCCAAGCGGCTGCCCGGAGCTTATGACGCGTCCACACGAAGGCACGGCATAGGCGATGTGGTCGTGGTGGTGGTCAACCTCGACCCACACAACACCCACGAGGCGACGGTCTGGCTGGACATGCCTGCCATCGGCCTCGATTGGGGCGCCGAATTCGTCGTGGACGATGAGCTCTCGGGCGAGTCGTACCACTGGCGGCATGCCAATTACGTGCGCCTCGATCCGCACATCAACCCAGCCCACGTCCTCACACTGCGAGCGACGCCGGCCAGTCAGCCGTAGGCACTGGCGAAGGCGGCGGAAAGCGCGCATAAGCACAGCGGGGAGTCCACAGGTGAGCTTGACGCCTCAGCCCGTTCCGAATACCTTCACACACGAAAAGCCGCGCGACCCGCACTGGTACAAGCGCGCCGTCTTCTACGAGGTCCTCATCCGGGGATTCGCGGACAGCAACGGCGACGGCACCGGTGACATCCGCGGGCTCATCAGCAAGCTGGATTATCTCCAGTGGCTCGGCGTCGACTGCCTGTGGCTCCTGCCACTCTACGAATCCCCCCTCAAAGACGGCGGATACGACATTTCCGACTTCATGAAGATCCTCCCGGACTTCGGTGACCTGGGAGACTTCATCAAGCTCGTGGACGAGGCGCACAAACGCGGCATGCGGGTCATCGCCGACCTCGTCATGAACCACACCAGCGACCAGCACCCCTGGTTCCAGGCGTCCCGGCACGACCCCACCGGCCCGTTCGGCGACTTCTACGTGTGGTCGGACAACAACGAGGAGTACAGCGACGCCCGCATCATCTTCATCGACACCGAGACCTCCAACTGGACCTACGACCCGGTGCGCGGGCAGTACTACTGGCACCGGTTCTTCCACCACCAGCCGGACCTCAACTACGAGAACCCGGCGGTTCAGGACGCCATGGTCGAGGTCCTGAACTTCTGGCTGGACCTCGGCATCGACGGCTTCCGCCTGGACGCCGTGCCCTACCTGTTCGAGCAGGAGGGCACCAACTGCGAGAACCTCCCGCAGACCCACGCCTACCTGAAGCGCATCAGGAAGGAGGTGGACGCGCTCTACCCCGACCGCGTGCTGCTCGCCGAGGCCAACCAGTGGCCCGCCGACGTCGTGGAGTACTTCGGCGACCCGGTGACCGGCGGCGACGAGTGCCACATGGCCTTCCACTTCCCGCTGATGCCGCGCATCTTCATGGCCGTCCGCCGCGAGACGCGCTACCCCATCTCCGAGATCATGGCCCAGACCCCGAAGATCCCCGACCACTGCCAGTGGGGCATCTTCCTGCGCAACCACGACGAGCTCACCCTGGAGATGGTGACCGACGAAGAGCGCGACTACATGTACACCGAGTACGCCAAGGACCCGCGGATGCGCGCCAACGTCGGCATCCGCCGCCGCCTGGCGCCGCTGCTGGAGAACGACCGCAACCAGATCGAGCTGTTCACCGCCCTGCTCATGAGCCTGCCCGGCAGCCCCGTGCTGTACTACGGCGACGAGATCGGCATGGGCGACAACATCTGGCTCGGCGACCGCGACGGCGTCCGCACCCCCATGCAGTGGACCCCCGACCGCAACGCGGGCTTCTCCGACTGCGACCCCGGCCGGCTCTACCTGCCGGTGATCATGGACCCGATCTACGGGTACCAGGCGCTCAACGTCGAGGCGCAGCAGAAGAACCCCGGCTCGCTGCTGCACTTCACCAAGAAGATGATCGAGATCCGCAAGCGCCACCACGTCTTCGGTCTCGGCGAGTTCACCGAGCTCAACTCCTCCAACCCCAGCGTCCTCGCCTTCGTCCGCGAGCTGGGCGACGACCGGGTGCTGTGCGTCAACAACCTGTCCCGCTTCCCCCAGCCCGTCGAGCTGGATCTGCGCCGGTTCGAGGGCGTCACCCCCGTGGAGTGCACCGGAGGGGTGCCATTTCCCCCAATTGGCGAACTTCCGTATCTTTTGACGCTCCCCGGGCATGGGTTCTATTGGTTCACCCTTCCGCCCACGAGCGCAGCAACCGAGGAGACGTGAGACATACTCTCGAAGAGCTGCTTGCCGGCTGGATCACCCATCAGCGGTGGTTCGCCGGCAAGGGCCGCGCGATCACCGAACTGGCCGTCGAGGCCGCCACCACGTTGCCCCTTCGTGGTCCTGCAGAATCCTTCCACAGTGATGTGGCGGGGTCCTGCGGGACCACGGACCGCCGCAGACCGCCGACCGACGACCGCGTCACCGTGCGCCACCTCGTCATCACCGTCCGCCAGGACGCGCGCACCGACCGCTACCAACTCCTGATCGGCTTCCGTCCCGAACTGCCGCAGCGGCTCAAGCACGTCGCCATCGGCGAGACGCCCGACGGCCACGCCTACGACGCCGTGCACGACGCCGAGGTCACCGGCCTGCTGCTGTCCGGCATCGCCTCCGGCGCCGACATCGGCGGCCTGCGGTTCCGCCACATGCCCGGCATCGAGATCGACACCGCCCTCCGCAGCCTGGTGCTCGGCGCCGAGCAGTCCAACACCTCCCTGGTGTTCGGCGACGCCTACATCTGCAAGCTGTTCCGCAAGATCGTCCCTGGGGTGAACCCGGAGCTGGAAGTGGTCTCCGCCCTCGCCGAGCGCGGGTCGCCGAACATCGCCAAGCCTTACGGGTGGATCGAGACCGACATCGGCGGGGAGAACACCACGCTGGCCTTCACCCAGGAGTTCCTGCCCACCGCCAGCGACGGGTGGGCCCTGGCCCTCACCAGCGTGCGCGACCTCTACGGGTCGCTGCCCGGCACCACCGCGGCCGAGGCCGGGGGCGACTTCGCCGCCGAGTCCACCCGGCTCGGCATGGCCACCGCCCACCTGCACAAGGAGCTGGCCGCCGCCTTCCCCACCAGCACGGTGGAGGCGCCCGAGGTCAAACGCATGGTCGAGGGGTTCAGGCGGCGCCTGGAGGCCGCCATCTCCGAGGTGCCGGGCCTGGCCGAGCACGCCGGTGTCGCCCACGAGGCGTTCGACCGGCTGGCCGACACCGGACGGCCCATCACCGTGCAGCGGGTGCACGGCGACTACCACCTGGGCCAGGTCATGCGCACGCCCGGCGAGTGGGTCGTGCTGGACTTCGAGGGCGAGCCCGGGCAGCCGCTCCAGGAGCGCCGGGCCCTGGACTCCCCGCTCAGGGACGTCGCCGGCATGCTCCGCTCGTTCGACTACGCCGCGCGCCACCTGCTGGCCGACCACCCCGAGGCCAAGGAGCTGGAGCCGCTGGCCGCGGAGTGGGCACAGCGCAACCGCGCGGCGTTCATCGCCGGATACTCGGCGGGCGGCGGGCGCATCCACGGCGACGACGCGGTGCTGCTGCGCGCGCTGGAGCTGAGCAAGGCCGCCTACGAGGTGGTCTACGAGGCGCGCAACCGGCCGTCCTGGCTGCCGATCCCCCTGGCCGCCTTCAGCCACGACCTGGGCTGAGTCAGCCACGACCTGGGCCGACTCGGCCACGACCTGTGCCGACCCGGCCACAACCTGGGTTGACGGTGCTCGCGAGGCGGCGTGCGCGTCCCCACGTTGGATACCATGGGCGACCGGACATTGACGGACGGTGAGAGAGTGGGCTGATGAGGCGACGGCGGCTCGCGATCCCCGTCGTGTTCGGCGTTCTGGTGTCCGGCATGTGCGTGTTCGCGCTGACCGTCCGGACGGGTGAGGAGCGCGGAGGGACGCGGCGCACGCCCCCGGCGGCCGGCGGGCCGACCGAGGCGGGGCGGCCCGAGCGCGCCGCCCCCGGAGCCGATGACGAGGTGAGCGCGCGCAGCCGCGCGGCCGCCCGCGCCCGGCGCGGCGGCGCGGCGGCCGCCCCCGGCCTCCCCTTCACCGGCGACCCGCGCGACGGCGGCCATCCGGCGGCCCCCACCCCCTCCGAGCAGGCCCGGGCGACACGGTTCCTGCTCGCCGACCCCCCGCTGGCCGCCATCGTCGGCAGGGCCTACGCCGAGGCGGCGCACCGTCCGCTCTCGTCGGCCGCCGACCTGCGGGTGCGGTCGCTGGTCTTCCGCCGGTTCGGGTGCGAGACCCGCCGTTGCCTGCAACTGTTCGTGTGGTTCCCGAACGGCGAGGAGCTCGACATCGGTCGCGTCGTCGTGGACATGGCCTCCGGAGGCGTCCGCGTGCTGAAGTGGTGAGCACGCGCGGGTCCACATGCTGGAGCGGTGAGCACGCGAAGGCGTCCGCGTGCTGAAGTGGTGAGCACGCGAGGGGTCCGCGTGCTCGGATGGTGACGCCGCGCGGCCAAGGCGTCCCCTCACCCGGGGGCGGTGAGGCCGTTCCTGGCTTGCCGAACCGTGCGTTCGCCGTTCCCGCGGTGTGATCCGCCCGACATCATGGGTTGGCGGGACGATCTGGGGCAGGGTTAGCTCAATAACACCAATCACGGTGCCGAGGAGCAGTGAGCGAGCTGATGAACGCGGATCTTGACTTGAACCGGCTGGCCGGCGGCGCGCACCATGATCCGCACGTGATCCTTGGCGCGCACCTCACCCCCGAGGGCCTCACCGTCCGGGCGCTCAAGCCGCTGGCGGAGAAGGTCGAGCTGCTGCTGGATGACGCCGCGCACGAGATGAGCCACGTCGAGCACGGGGTGTTCGCGGCGACGCTGCCGGGGGTGGACAAGATCCCGCCCTACCGGTTGCGGGTCACCTACGCCGGCGCGGAGCCGCACGAGGCGGGCGACCCGTACCGCCACTGGCCCACGCTGGGCGAGGTCGATCTGCACCTGATCGGCGAGGGCCGGCACGAGCGCCTGTGGGAGGTCCTCGGCGCCCGCGTCATGCGGCACGATGACGAGGACGGCACCGCCTTCGCCGTCTGGGCGCCCAACGCGCGCGGCGTGCGGGTCGAGGGCGGGTTCAACCACTGGAACGGCGCGGCGCACCCGATGCGGTCGCTCGGCCGGTCGGGCGTGTGGGAGCTGTTCATCCCCGGGGTCGGCGAAGGAGAGCACTACAAGTTCTCCATCCTCGGCGCCGACTCGGTGTGGCGGTCCAAGGCCGACCCGATGGCCCGCCGCACGGAACAGCCGCCCGCCACCGCCTCCATCGTCGACTCCTCCGCCTACGCCTGGCAGGACGACCAGTGGATGCGCCGGCGCGCCGAGCGGGACGCGCTGGCCTCCCCGATGAGCACCTACGAGGTCCACCTGGGCTCCTGGCGCCCCGGTTTGAGCTACGAGGAGCTGGCGACCCAGCTCGTGGAGTACGTGCGGGACATGGGCTTCACCCACGTGGAGCTGCTGCCGGTCGCCGAGCACCCCTTCGGCGGCTCGTGGGGGTACCAGGTCACCTCCTACTACGCGCCCACCTCGCGGTTCGGCGGCCCCGACGAGTTCCGTCACCTGGTCGACCGGCTGCACCAGGCCGGCATCGGCGTGCTGCTCGACTGGGTGCCCGCGCACTTCCCCATGGACGAATGGGCGCTGGCCCGTTTCGACGGCACCCCCCTGTACGAGCACTCCGACCCGCGGCGGGGCACCCACCCCGAGTGGGGGACGTTCATCTTCGACTTCGGACGGCGCGAGGTGCGCAACTTCCTGGTCGCCAACGCGGTCTACTGGCTCAAGGAGTTCCACATCGACGGGCTCCGCGTGGACGCGGTCGCCTCGATGCTCTATCTGGACTACTCCCGCCGCGAGGGCGAGTGGACGCCGAACATCTACGGCGGCCGGGAGAACCTCGACGCCGTGGAGTTCCTCAAGGAGATGAACGCGGTGGCCTACCGCGAGGCGCCCGGCATCGTCACCATCGCCGAGGAGTCCACGGCCTGGCCGGGGGTCTCCCGTCCCGTGCACCTGGGCGGGCTGGGGTTCGGGTTCAAGTGGAACATGGGCTGGATGCACGACACCCTGGCCTACCTGCACCACGAGCCGGTGTTCCGCCAGTACCACCACCACCAGATGACCTTCTCGCTGATGTACGCCTACTCGGAGAACTTCGTGCTGCCGCTGTCGCACGACGAGGTGGTGCACGGCAAGGGGTCGCTCATCGGCAAGATGCCCGGCGACGAGTGGCAGCGCTTCGCCAACCTGCGGGCCCTGTTCGCGTTCATGTGGGCCCATCCCGGCAAGAAGCTGCTGTTCATGGGCGGCGAGTTCGGCCAGGGCTCGGAGTGGTCGGAGGAGCGCGGCCTGGACTGGTGGGTGCTGGACTTCGAGCCGCACCAGGGCGTCCAGCGGCTGGTCCGCGACCTCAACCGCCTGTACGCCGACTCTCCGGCGCTGTACTCCCAGGACCACTCGCCGTCGGGGTTCCAGTGGATCGACGCCGACGACGCCTCCGGCAACGTGTTCTCCTTCGTGCGCCACGGCGCCGACGGCTCGATGGTGGCCTGCGTGGTCAACTTCTCCGGTCAGCCGCACCACGAGTACACCCTTGGCCTGCCCGCCGCCGGCCTGTGGGAAGAAGTGATCAACACCGACGCCTACCAGTACAACGGCAGCGGAGTCGGCAACCTCGGGTCGGTCGAGGCCGTCGAGCGGCCCTGGCACGGGCTGCCGTACTCCACGCGCCTGCGGCTGCCGCCGCTCGGCGCCCTGTACCTGCGCCACCCCGGCACCCGCGAGGCCGGCTCCGCCGCGGCCCTTCCGGCCGTCGAGCACGACGACCCCGCGGCGGCCCTCCCCGCCGCCGAGGACGCGGGCCCGGCTGACGGCCCGCCCGCTGACGGCCCGTCCGCTGACAGCGCGCCCGCTGACAGCGCGCCCGCTCACACTGCGCCCGCCGACGGCCTTCCCGCCGCCGGGGACGCCCTGACCGGCGCGGCGCCTCAGAGCGGCACGGCCGCGGACGGCGAGGAGCGGCCGCCGGCGTGAACCGATGGGAAAGCGTGCGCCTCTTCCCCGGAAACGTCGCCTAGGGTGTCGCTATGGACGCGACAAAGTCGATCATGGACACCGTCGACAGGTTCCGGCAGCGGCGCACGGCTCCCCTGGTTCTCGAGCTCGACCTGACCGAGGGGCTCACCGAAGGGCCTCCCGCCGACCCGCTCAGCGCCGTGCTGTCGATGCGCAAGACGCGCCTGGCCGACGTCCTGTCCGGTCTGCGCCGCGCGCGCAGGGACCCGCGCGTCAAGGCCCTGGTCGTCAAGATCGGCGGACGGCCCATCGGGCTCGCCATGGTCCAGGAGCTGCGCACGGCCGTCGTGCGGCTGCGGGCGGCGGGCAAGCTGACCGTGGCCTTCGCCGAGACCTTCGGCGAGTTCGGCGCGGGCACCGTGCCCTACTACCTGGCCAGCGCCTTCGAGAAGGTCTACCTCCAGCCGTCCGGCGACGTCGGCCTGACCGGCATCTCGCTGGAGCAGCGCTTCGTGAGGAACGCGCTGTCGAAGATCGGCGTCGACTACCAGATCGGCCAGCGGCACGAGTACAAGACCGCGGCGAACATGTTCACCCAGGACCACATGACCGACGCGCACCGCGAGTCCACCGGGCGCATCGCCGAGTCGGTCATCGAGCAGATCGTGTCCGGCGTCGCCGAGGGGCGTGGCCTGGCCCCCGAGCGGGTCCGCGAGCTCATCGACCAGGGCCCGTTCATCGGCGCCGAGGCGGTCCAGGCGGGCCTGGTCGACCGGCTCGCCTACCGCGACGAGGTCTACGACGAGGTCCGCTCCGAAGGCGACCTGCTGCTGTACGTCTCGCGGTACGCCAAGGGCGCCATCGCCAAGAAGCTCCCGCACCCGGGCGAGCGCGTCGTCGCGCTGATCCACGGCAGCGGGCAGATCCGGCTGGGCCGCAGCGGGCGCAGCCCGCTCGGCGGCGCGGGCGCCATGGGCTGCGACACGATCGCCGCCGCCTTCCGCGCCGCCCGCCGCGACGACGCCGTCAAGGCGGTCGTCTTCCGCGTCGACAGCCCCGGCGGGTCGTACGTCGCCTCGGACGTGGTCTGGCGCGAGGTCGTCCTCACCCGCAAGGCCGGCAAGCCGGTCATCATCTCGATGGGCGACCTGGCCGCGTCGGGCGGCTACTTCGTCTCGATGGCCGCCGACGTGATCGTCGCCCAGCCGGGCACGCTGACCGGCTCCATCGGCGTGTTCGGCGGCAAGCCCGCCGTCGGCGAACTGCTCGGCCGCCTCGGCGTCACCTCCGAGTCGGTGGACGTCGGCGCGAACTCCGGCATGTTCTCGCCCAGCCGCGCCTTCTCCGAGCCGCAGTGGGAGCGGGTCAACGCCTGGCTCGACCGCATCTACGAGGACTTCGTGGGCAAGGTCGCCGAGGGCAGGGGCTTCGACCGCGACCGGGCCCACGATCTGGCCCGCGGCCGGGTGTGGACCGGCGCCGACGCCTTCGGCAGGGGCCTGGTGGACGAGCTCGGCGGCCTGGAGGACGCGCTGGCGATCGCCCGCAGCCGGGCCGGCCTGCCGAAGGACGCCACGGTGCGCCCCTATCCGCGCATGCACCCGCTCGAACGGCTGCGGCCGGCGGAGTCCAGCGAGGACAGGGCCGCGGCGCTCGGCCAGGTGCGCCTGGAGGCCTGGGGCCCGCTCGCCCGGGTGGCCGCCGAGCTCGGCCTGCCCGCGTACGGGCCGCTCATGCTGCCCGGCACGTGGACGATCCGCTAGCGCGGCGCCCCGCGCCACCGTCCGCCCGGCCGCTCTGGTGGCCCGGCGGCGGGCGCCGCTAGGCTGGTCAACCTGGTTGTCTGCCATTGAGCGAGGTCGTCCATCGTGTCCACGAACCCGCCGGGCTACGAGCTTCCCCTCCGGTTGTTCCTGGGGTTTCGCACCATCATCGACGAGGTGCACGCCGAGCTGGCCCGGCAGGGGCATCCTGACGTGCGCCCGCTGCACGGGTTCGTCATGCAGGCCATCGGCACGCACGGCACGACGGCCGCCGAGCTCGGCCGAAGGCTCGGGGTCTCCAAGCAGGCGGCGGGCAAGACGGTCGACACGCTGGAGCGCGTCGGGTACGTCGAGCGCGGCTCGGACCCGCACGACGCCCGGCGCAAGGTCGTGCGGCTCACCGAGCGGGGGGTGGACAGCCTCGTGCGGTCGGCCCGCATCTTCGACGACATCCGGGCGCGGTGGGCGCAGGTCCTCGGCGAGGACCGCCTGCGCGCCCTGGAGGCCGACCTGCGGGAGGTCACCCCGGCCGACGTCTTCCGCCTGGACGTCCCGGGCTGGTTCGGCGGCTTCGACTGACCGGCCGTCACCGGCCCGCCCGCGACCTCCGGGGGCCGGATCCATCGAACTCCGGCAAACGGCTCTGCTAGCGGATAATCCGGTACGGAACGACATCGTTATGCTGGAGGAGTGACCGCCATGGCTCCCGCACCCACCACACCGGACCTGTCATTCCTGCTGGACCACACCAGCCACGTGCTGCGCACGCGGATGGCGGCGGCTCTGTCCGAGATCGGGCTCACGGCGCGTATGCACTGCGTGCTGGTGCACGCCGTCGAGGAGGAGCGGACGCAGGCCGAGCTGGCCGAGATCGGCGACATGGACAAGACCACGATGGTCGTCACCGTGGACGCCCTGGAGAAGGCCGGCCTGGCCGAGCGACGCCCCTCCAGCAAGGACCGCCGGGCCCGCATCATCGCGGTCACCGAGGAGGGGGCGAAGGTCGCGGCACTCAGTCAGCGCATCGTCGACCGCGTCCACCAGACGGCACTCGCGGGCCTGTCGAAGGACGAGCGGGAGCTGTTCCTGCGGGTGATGAACCGCCTGGTCACCGACGAACTGGCCACTCCGGCGGACAATCCGCAGCCGGTGCGGCGGGCGCGCCAGCGGGCAAGTTAGATCCGTCAGAGATCGTCTATAACAAAACCATCTGCTACGGTCTCTCTTGTCGTCTCATCCGACAGGAGAGAACCCATGTCCGCCACCTCCCCCTCGCACTCCGGCCCATCCCCCTCGCACTCCGGCCCACCCTCCTCGCACGCCGGCCCGCCCCCCTCGCACTCCAGCCCACCCTCCTCGCACTCCGGCCGGCCCTCCTCGCACTCCGGCCCGTCCCCCTCGCACGCCGGCCCGCCCGCCGCGGAGCCGCCGCCCCCGGCCCGGCCCCGTTCCCGGTGGATCGCCCTCGGGGTGATCGCCACGGCGACGCTGATGACCATCCTCGACGGCAGCATCGTGACCGTGGCCATGCCCGCCATCCAGACCGACCTGGGCTTCTCCCCCGCCGGGCTGAGCTGGGTCGTCAACGCCTACCTGATCGCCTTCGGCAGCCTGCTGCTGCTCGCCGGCCGGCTCGGCGACCTGGCCGGCCGCAGGCGCGTGTTCCTGGCGGGGACCGCGGTGTTCACCGCCGCCTCGGTGCTCGCGGGCGTCGCCGCCGACCCCACCACGCTGATCGTCGCCCGGTTCCTGCAGGGCGCGGGCAGCGCCATGGCCGCCGCGGTCGGGCTCGGCATCCTGGTGACGCTGTTCACCGAGCCGGCCGAGCGGGCGAAGGCCATCGCCGTGTTCAGCTTCACCGGCGCCGCCGGCGCGTCCATCGGCGCGGTGCTCGGCGGCCTGCTCACCGACGCCCTCACCTGGCACTGGATCTTCTTCGTCAACCTGCCCATCGGCGTGGCCGCCCTGGCGGTCGCCGTGTCCGTCCTGCCCCGCGACCGCGGGCTCGGCCTGCCGGCCGGGGCCGACGTCGCCGGCGCGCTCCTGGTGACCTCGGGGCTCATGCTCGGCATCCACACCGTCGTCCAGGTCGAGACGCGGGGGTGGACCTCGCCGGCCACCCTCGGGTTCGGCGCCCTGTCGGTCGCGCTGCTCGCCGGGTTCCTCCTGCGCCAGGCGACCGCGCGGACCCCGCTCATGCCGCTGCGGGTGCTGCGGTCGCGGAACGTCTCGGGGGCGAACCTCGTCCAGATGCTGATGGTCGCCGCGCTGTTCGCCTTCCAGGTCCTGACCGCGCTCTACACGCAGAAGGTGCTCGGGTACGGCGCGACCGCCACCGGCCTGGCGATGCTCCCCGCGGCGACCGCCATCGGCGCGGTGTCCCTCGGCATCTCGGCCCGGCTGTACGCCCGGTTCGGGGAGCGGGACGTGCTGCTGGCGGGCATCGCGCTCCTGATCGCGCAGCTCGTGCTGCTGGCCCGGGTCCCCGTGCACGCGAACTACGTGACCGACCTGCTCCCGCCGATGCTGCTGGCCTCCGGCTTCGGGCTGGCGATCCCGGCGCTGACCACGCTCGGCATGTCCGGCTCCGGTGAGCGGGACGCCGGGCTGGCCTCCGGGCTGTTCAACACCACCCAGCAGATCGGCATGGCGCTCGGCGTCGCCGTGCTGTCCACACTGGCCGCCTCCCGCACCGAGGGCCTCTCCGCGCACGGGGCTAGCCCGGCCGCGGCGCTGACCGGCGGCTACCGGCTGGCCTTCGCCATCGGCGCCGGCCTGCTGACCGCGGCCTTCCTCGTCGCCCTGGTGGTGCTGCCCCGCCGGCCCCGCACTCCCGCCCGCGAGACTCCCGCCCACGAGACCGGCGACGCCCCGGCCGGCGCACGCGGCGATGATCAGGTCAGCGCGCGGTGACCACAAGGCTAGCGCGCGGGTGACCATCAGGTCGGCGCACGGCGAGCATCAGGTCAGCTTGCGGTGGGCATCAGGTCGGCGCACGGCGAGCATCAGGTCAGCGTGCGGTAGCGCCCGCGCAGCCGCACCAGCGGCGGCAGCGCCGGGGCCACGTAGTCGACCCCCAGCACCTGGGCGAGGAAGAGCGTGTGGTCGCCGCCGGGGATCACCCGGGCGGTCTCGGCCTCGAGGGCGGCCACGCCGCCGTCGATGACGAAGGCCCCGGTGTGGCGGCCGCGGTGGTGCGGAGTCCCGGCGAGCAGCAGGCGCGCGCTCGGACGCCCGGGCGTGGCGAACCGGCTGGCCATCACCGCCTGGTCGCCGGAGAGCAGGGTCACCGCCCAGCGGTCCTGGCGCAGCAGCACCTCGCACAGGTACCCGGTGGAGGCCAGGCTGAGCAGCACCATGGGCGGGTCGGCCGACAGCGAGGTGAACGTCGTCACCGTCGTGCCGATGTCGTCCCGCTCGTCCCGCACGGTGACCACCACGACCCCGGCGGCCAGCTGCCGCATCGCCTCCACGAACTCGTTCATGGCCCCCACTCCTACCACCGATCACCGACCCCCCGGCGCCCCGGGCGCGCCAGACCACGCCGACCCAGGCGCGTCGGTCCACGCCGATCCTGGCGCGTCGGTCCACGCCCGACACCCCAGCCCCACGCCGCCCCGGACGCCCAGCCCACGCCGCCTCGGACGCCCACCCGGCCACGTCCAGCCCACGCAGACCCGATCGCAACCGGCCCGCGCGGACCCGATCGCAACCAGCCCGCGCCGACCTGGTCACATCCATCCCGCGCGAACCCGATCGCGCCCAGCCCGCCCACGCGGGCCTGGTCACAACCAGCCCACGCCGACCTGATCACGCCCAGCCCACGCCGACCCGGTCGCGTACGACCCATGCTGACCTGGTCGCGCCCGGCTCGCGGGGGTGACAGCGGGTCATACCCTGCGGGGTATCGCCGCGGGCACGGCGGCTCGGATACAACGGGGCGGTGAGCACGACGATGGAGGACACGCGGTTCGGCGAGGAGCTACGGCGCTGGCGCGAGCGCCGCAGGGTGAGCCAGCTCGAGCTCGCCATCAGCGCGGGCACCACACAGCGCCACCTCAGCTACATGGAGCGGGGCCGTTCGATGCCCGGCCGCACCATGGTCGTGCGGCTGGCCGAGTCGCTCGGCCTGTCGCCGCGCGAGCGCAACGGCCTGCTGCTCACCGCCGGATACGCGCCCGTCTTCCCCGAGTCGCGCCTGGACGAGCCGCTGCTGCGCCCGGTGCTCGACGCCCTGACCGGCGTCCTGGACGGCCACCTGCCCTACCCGGCGGTGGTCCTGCGCCCGTACGGGGAGGTGGTGGCGGCCAACAGCGCCATAGCCGTGCTCACCGAGGGGGCCTCGCCGGAGCTGCTCCGTCCGCCGGTCAACGTGCTGCGGCTGGCCCTGCACCCCGACGGCATGGCCCCGCGCGTGCGCAACCTCGCGGCCTGGGGCCGGCACATCATCGAGAACCTGCGGGCCATGGCCGCCAGGAGCCCCGACGCGCGGCTGGAGGGGTTCATCGCCGAGCTGTCCGGCTACGTCCCCGCGGCCGACCCGGGGCCCGACCACCTGGGCTTCGCCGTGCCGCTGCGCCTGTGGTCGCCGGAGGGCGAGCTGCGCCTGCTCACCACGATCACCTCCTTCGCCACGGCCGTCGACGTCACCCTGGCCGAGCTGCACCTGGAGGCGTTCCTGCCGGCCGACGAGCCCACGGCCGCCCTCCTGCGCGCCCGAGCGGCTCGCCACTGAGGAGCGCCCACCGGACGGGGGCTCGCCACTGACGAGCACCCACCGGACGGCGGCCCTCCGCCCCGGCTGTGTGCCGGATGTGATCGGCGCCGGGTCGGCGGGTCGTCGTACGGCGATGTCGGCGCCGGCTACGGCGCCCGACCCCGGTGAACGCTCGTGGACGGCCCACTAGCTAGGGCCTGTTTCCCGGATCTTGCTTTCGAGACTGTGACCTGGCGTGCGTTTGATCGTTTTCGCATAGCTTGGCTCGTGCAGGTCAGTCGGGGGGATAGATGCGTTCTGAGTCGGGCTGGGTGGATGAGGCCACCGCGGGCGATCTGTTGGCTGCGGCGCGGGAGGGTGATGGGGAGGCGTTCGGACGTCTGGTGGGGCCGTTGCGGGAGGAGTTGCGGGCGTACTGCTACCGGATGCTGGGGTCGGTGCATGATGCGGATGACGTGGTGCAGGACACGTTCGATCGGGCCTGGCGCAGCCTGGGGCGGTTCGAGGACCGCGGATCGATCCGACCGTGGCTGTACAAGATCGCAACGAACAGGTCGTTGACGCTCATCGAGCGGCGGGGGCGGCGAGAGCTGCCCACCGATCTGAGCCCCCACGGCACATCGCCGGCCGAGGCCGGATGGCTGGAACCGTACCCGGACCGGCTGATGAGCTGGACGGCGGATCTGGGCCCGGAGGCTCGTGTGGTGGCGCGAGAAAGTGTGGAGCTGGCCTTCGTCGCGGCGCTGCAGCATCTGTCGGCGTCGCAGCGGGCCGTTCTGCTGCTGCGTGAGGTTCTCGGGTACGGCTCTGGGGAGGTCGCCGAGCTGTTGGAAACCACAGTGGCGGCGGTCAACAGTGCGCTTCAACGGGCCCGGAAGGCCGTCGCCGGTCTGCTGCCTGAGACGACCCAACAGCAGGTGTTGAGCTCGCTGAGTGAGGCGGCGCGGCGGGATGTGGCCCGGCGGTATGTGGCCGCCTGGGAAGCCGGGGACGTCAACGCCATTGTGGCGATGCTGACCGAGGACGCGAAGTACTCGATGCCGCCGCTGACGGCCTGGTATGAGGGTCATGACGGCATCCGCGGCTTCCTGGCTCGAACCGCGGCGACGCGACGCTGGCGCTTCTTGCCCGCGCGGGCGAACGCGCAGCCGGCGTTCGGCACGTACCTGTGGGACGAGGACCGGGGCGTGTACGTCGCCGCAGGTCTGGATCTGCTCGTTCTGCGCGGGGAGCGGATCGCCGAGGTGGTCTCCTTCTTGGGCGCCGATTTTTCGATGTTCGACCTGCCGACGGAGCTGAGGGGAACTGATTCCGCGGGGTGCGATGATTTCGGCGATCCGGGCGGGTTGTAGTCGTGACGAACCCGTTGACCCGGAAGGACGCGGTCGAGCCATGGCCACCGACGAAGAACAGATCCGCACCCTGATCGAGCGTTGGGCCGAGGCGGTCCATGCCGGTGACATCGACAAGGTCGTGGCCGACCACGCCGGCGACATCGTCATGTTCGATGTGCCGCCGCCGTACGAGGGCGTACGCGGCTTGGACACCTACCGCGAGACCTGGCCGCCCTTCTTCGAATGGCAGGCACAAGGTGCCTCGTTCGAGATCGAGTCGCTGGACCTCACCGTCGGTGACGACGTCGCGTTCGCGCACGCCCTGCTGCGGTGCGGCATGCCTGAGCAGTTCGCCGACAATCCCGACCTGCGCCTACGGTTGACCCTGGGCCTGCGCAAGGAACACGGCCAGTGGGTCGTCGCTCACGAACACCACTCGTTCCCTGTCGCCGACCTCGCGCGCGATGACGCCGCCGAGCAGGAGATACGCCGGCTGCACCAGCGCTGGTCCGACGACACCGCCGCCAAGGACCTGGACGGCATGATGGCCGCCATCGCCGATGACGTCATCTCCTACGAGCACGAAGAACCCCTTCAGCACCTCGGCGTCCAGGCCGTACGGGAGGTCTGTGAACGTAGCTTGGACGCCTCCGCCGATGCCATGGTGACCTGGGACGTTCCGGACCTGAAGGTCATCGCACGGGACGGCCTCGCTGTCGCATGGGGGCTCAACCACGTTCGGGTCGAGCACGCCGACGCCCGGGCGTTCGACAGTTGGTCACGCGGAACGCGGGTGTTCCGGCGAACGAAGGGCACATGGGTGATGATCCATCAGCACCTGTCCGTGCCGTTCGACCCCGCCACCGGTGAAGCGAGGACCGCCCTGCACCCTGAATGAACCGCAACGACGGCGAGTTCGGCGTCGAATCCGGGCGGACGGCCGCCGGACGAGCCACGTTCATGATCCAGGAAACACGACCTGGGCACCCGGTGAGTGTAGGTGGTCACCGCACGAGCGGCGCTCGCTCGGGCACGCCTTCACGGTCGACCGGCACCCTCTGCCGCCTCCTCCTGGCCGGCCGGCATCCGCCCGGCGTGTCACAGCGCCGACCCGCACCCGCCCAGGCGTGTCTCGGTCGGCCGGCACCCCTGCATGCGTTTCACGGTCGACCAGGACCCGCTCGGGCGCGTCGCGGGCTGCCGGCGTCGTTGCGTACGGTCGTCGTATGACCGAGACGATGCGCGCGGTGGCCTACCGCAGATCCCTTCCCGTGTCCGACCCCGGCAGCCTGGAGGACGTCGAGCTGCCCGTTCCCACGCCCGGACCGCGTGACCTGCTCGTCCGCGTCGAGGCGGTGTCGGTGAACCCGGTGGACACCAAGGTCCGCAAGGGCGACGATCCCGGGGGCACGCCGAAGGTGCTCGGCTGGGACGCCGCGGGGGTCGTCACCGCCGTGGGCTCCGAGGTCACGCTGTTCGAGGTGGGCGACGAGGTGTACTACGCCGGCTCGATCACCCGTCCCGGCTCCAACTCGCGCTACCACGCCGTCGACGAGCGCATCGTCGGCCACAAGCCGCGGACGCTGGGCTTCGCCGAGGCCGCCGCGCTGCCGCTGACCACGATCACCGCCTGGGAGACGCTGTTCGACCGCTTCCGGCTGGACGCCGGCAGCACCGGAACCCTGCTCGTGCTCGGCGCGGCCGGCGGCGTCGGCTCGATGGTCGTCCAGCTCGCCCGCGCGCTGACCGGCCTGACCGTCATCGGCACCGCCTCGCGGCCCGAGTCGCGCGAGTGGGTGCTCGGCCTGGGCGCCCACGAGATCGCCGACCACCACGACCTGGTAGCCAGCGTCCGAGCCGTGGCGCCCCGGGGAGTGGACTACGTGTTCTCCCCCAAGACCGACGGCCAGATCGAGGCGTACGCCGAGCTGCTGCGGCCCGGCGGGCACATCACCGCCATCGACGAACCGGAGGGGCTGGAGCTGCTGCCCCTGAAGTCCAAGAGCATCGCCTTCCACTGGGAGCTGATGTTCACCCGGTCTCTGTACGAGGCCGACGACATGATCGCCCAGCACGAGCTGCTGGAGAAGGTCGCCGAACTGATCGACGCGGGCACCCTGCGCACGACCCTCACCACCGAACTGGCCCCGATCGAGGCCGCCACCCTCCGCAAGGCCCACGAGATGCTGGAAAGCGGCCGCACGATCGGCAAGGTGGTCATCACCGGCTTCTGACCGCCCCTGCCGCCGGCCCTTATGGCCGGCGGCATCCATGACCCATCGGAGAAGTGAAGGTCGGCGATATGCTCACGGGCGCCCGACCCTCTACGCTCCTTTGCCCAGCGGCTGGGGGTCAAGCCCCGCTAGGCCGTGTCTGACAATGATCACGATGCTGGTTGGCGGAGCCACAGGATGAGTGAGGCGAGTTCGAGTCCGGCCCGATAGCGGGTGGCGAGTTTGTCGAAGCGGGTTGCGACGGCGCGGAACTGTTTGAGCCGGTTGAAGCATCTCTCCACGACGTTGCGGTGCCTGTACGCCTGTGCGTCGAAGACGGGCGGACGGCCTCCCTTGGAGCCCCGCGGAGCCGATTGGCCTGCTGGTCTCGACGTTCCGGGATGGTGGCGGCGATGCCGTGACGTCTGCACCACGCCCGAATGGCCCGGGACGAGTACGCCTTGTCGCCCAGGACTCTGTCCGGGCGGGTACGGGACCGGCCCTTGCCCACGCGTGGGATGCGGACCGCGTCCATCACCGCTTCGAACATGGTGGCGTCGTGGACGTTGCCCGGCGTGAGGACCAGGGCGAGTGGGAGGCCGCGGCCGTCGACGGCCAGGTGGACTTTGGTCGTCAGACCGCCCCGGGACCGGCCGAGGGCCTGCCGCGTCGCCGAGCGTTCCGAATCCGCCAGTTCGTCCCCGTCGGCTTCCCCTTTTTACGGGCGCCGGCGGCGTGCTGATGTGCGCGGTTGATCGTGGAGTCCACCGAAATAGCCCATTCCACCTCACCCACCGCGTCGCTGCGGACCCGGACGTGCTCCAACAGTTTCGCCCAGGTGCCGTCCGCCTCCCAGCGGGCGGAGCGCTCGTAGACCGTCTGCCAGGGGCCGTACCGTTCGGGCAGATCCCGCCACAGCGCACCCGTGCGCAGCCGCCACAGCACCCCGTTGACCACCTGCCGATGGTCCCTCCACGGCCGTCCACACCCATCAGCCCGAGGAAGCAGCGGCTCTATCCGATCCCACGACACATCCGTCAACTCTCCACGACCCGCCACGACATGCATCATCCCGAACGGCGACACGGGCGCCGCCGCAGAGGCCCCGGAGATCATTCGTCAGATGCGGCCAAGGGCCGATAGCGACATCCCTGGGACCCTTGTTCAGCGGTGGCTCTGAGCGGGAGGCGTGGGCTGGCCGAGGGCCGCTTGCGACTCGTCGACGAGTCCGGTCAGGCGCGCGACCTCGGTGTCGGTCAACTGTTCGGCAACCTCGGAAGCTGCGATGTTGGACCGGAGGTGGTCGGTACTGCTCGTGCCGGGGATGACGACCGTGGAGGGCGAACGGCGCAGCAGCCAGGCCAGTGCGATCTGGGCCGATGTGGCGCCCAGGCGCTCTGCCGGGCCGGTCAGCTCCTGGTGGTCGCTCAGCCGCCCAGCGGCAAGCGGGAAGTAGGGGATGAAGAGAATGCCCTGGGTCTCACAGTCGGCGAGGACCTGGACGCCGCTGCGGTCGAGCAGGTTGAAACGGTTCTGCACCGCCACGATGGGGGTCATCTGCTGGGCGCGGGCCAGCATCTGCGGGGACGCGCCGGACAGGCCGATGCGGCGGATCAGTCCCTGGTCTCGCAGCTCGACGAGTGCGCCGAGCGACTCCTCCAGCGGTACGTCTTGGTGCGCGCCGGGGGTGTCGCCGACGAGTCGGAGGTAGGTCAGCTCGCTCGCGTCCGTTCCCATATCGGTAAGGGCCTCGTGGACCTGCCGCCGGACCGTCTCGGGGCGGCCGTCGACGATCCAGGACTTGTCCGGGCCGCGCTCTGCGCCGACCTTGTTGCCCACGATCACGCCCTCGGGGATCGGTCCCAGCGCCTGCCCGATCAGCTGGTTCACCGTGCGCGGCCCGTAGGCGTTGGCGGTGTCGAAGAAGGTCACGCCCAACTCCACGGCCAGGCGCAGCACCCGCCGCGCCGCCTCCGGGTCGTCCGGGAATCCCCAGACCTCAGGGCCCGCGAGCTGCATGGCGCCGTAGCCCACACGATTCATCAACCTCTCCCGCCGTATCGCTGTAACGCTATTTTTCGTACCACTGTCTGAATCAGTGATACGCCTTATGTCGTAGCATTGCAACGTGGATGATGCGAAGACCCGCAGTCGCCGACAGATCCTGGAAGTGGCAGCCGAACTCCTGGAACGGGAGGGCGCCCAGGCGCTCTCCACCCGCGCCGTCGCAGCGGCGGCCGGCATCCGGGCCGCCTCCTTGTACCAGCTCTTCGGTGACAAGGACGGGCTCCTTTCGGCGCTGGCCATCCACGCCTTCGACCTGTACTTGGCCCAGAAGCACACTCTGACGCCGAGCGGCGACCCGGTCGATGACATGCGCCGCGGATGGGACATGCACGTCGACTTCGGCCTGAAGCACCCCGCCTTCTACCTGCTGATGTACGGCACCGACCGCCCCGGCCGCCGCCCACCCGCCGCGCGGGAGGCTCAGGAACTCCTCATGACATTCCTCACCCGCGCCGCCTCCGACGGCCGCCTACGGGTACCGCCTGTCCTTGCCGCCCACCTCACCCTGGCAGCGGTGACCGGCGTCACGCTCTCCCTGATCGGCATCCCCGAGAGCGACCGCGACCCGGAGGTCTCACCACGCATGCGGGAAGCACTCATCGACGCCCTGACCACCGACACGAGCCCAGCCCCAGACCCGACCCTCGCCGCTCGCGCCCTCGCGCTCGATGCCACCCTCAGCGGGGCGGATCCAGCTACCGTCCCGCTCCGCCCCGTCGAGACCGCACTCCTGCACGACTGGCTCCAGCATCTCGCCCGCTAGCTGGGACGAGCCGGGCCCTCGAAGGCCATCTGTCAGACACGGCCTAGTCCACCCCGAAACTGACACGCTCTGTGTCACTCCGATCACATGCACCCCCAGTGGGGCGCAAGGTCGTGTGGTGGGAAGTCGAAGTCTGACCTTCCGGGCAGGTCAGATCACTTTGAGAGCCTCTGACAGGCCGAGAGCCGCCCTCCTGGTGGAGGGCGGCTCTCGGGGGTGGTTCTGTGTCGACGGCTCTGCCGGGTCACGGGCCGCCGTCAGGGGCGGGCCGGTGGGTCAGGCGAGGCCGTTTTTGGTCAGCCAGTCCTTGGCGACGGCCGGCGGGTCGTCCTTGTCGACGGCCACGCGCTTCATCATGTCGACGAGCCCCGCGGTGTCGAGCTTGGCGGAGATGGCGTTCAGCGTCGTGCGCACGGTGTCGTTCGCGCCGGCCTTGTTGACCAGCGGGGTGACGTTCTGGGCGCTGAAGACGCTCTTGGGGTCCTGCAGCGGCACCAGGCCGTTGATCAGGATCTTCGGGTCGGTGGTGAAGACGTTGCCGACCTGGACGGCGTCGCTCTTGATGGCGTCCGCGGTGGTGTCGCCGGTCGGCTTCCACTCCTTGAAGGTCAGGCCGTAGACGTCCTTGAACTGGGCCTCACGGCGCTTCTTGAACTCCGGCGGGCCGCCGACCGCGAAGTCCTTGGCGACCTTGGCCAGGTCCTCGATCGTCGTCAGGCTGTACTTCGTGGCGGTGTCCTTGGTGACCGACAGCGAGTCGTTGTCCTCGGCCGGGGAGGAGTCGAGGATCTCCAGCTCGGAGGCGAGCTTGGACTTCAGCTCGGTGTTGACGTCGTCCTTGCTGGCGGCGGTGCTCTTGGGGTCCAGGAAGCTGAGCAGACCGCCGTTGTACTCGGGCAGGACGGTCAGCGCGCCGTTCTTGACCTGGTCGTAGATGACCTCGCGGCTGCCGATGTTGAACTTCTCCTCCACCTGGACGCCCTTGGCCTGCAGGGCCTGGGAGTAGATGGAGGCGAGCAGGACGTTCTCCGGGAAGTTGGCCGAGCCGACGACGACCTTGGCGGCCGCGGCGGAGCCGGAGCCGGTCGAGCTGGGGGCCGCGCTGGCGCCGGTGTCGCTGAGCGGGTCGCCCCCGCCGCACGCGCCCAAGGAGAGCACCGCGGTCAGCGCGACCGCAGCGGTGGTAATAATTCGCCTCATAAGTGACTTAAATCCCTTCCAAATCGGGGGGTATTACAGGTTACCGGAGCCCCGAACGGCGGCTCACCCCAGGTGAGACCACCACACGCTGCAGTAACGCGAAACAGAGCTGCACGACCAGGGCGAGGGCGGCCACGAGGACCGCTCCCCCGATCGTGCTGGGGAAGTCCTTGGTCGCCAGCCCGTCGATGATGTAGCGGCCGAGACCGCCCAGGCCGACGTACGCGGCCACGGTGGCCGTGGCCACCACCTGGATCGCCGCGACGCGCAGGCCGAGCAGGATCAGCGGCATCGCCACCGGGACCAGCACCTTCATCAGCACCTGGCCGCCGCGCAGGCCCATGCCGTACGCGGCGTCGCGCAGGTCGTCCTCCACGCCCCGGATGCCCTCGTAGGTGTTCACCAGGATGGGCGGGATCGCGAGCGCCACCAGCGGCACCAGCACCGGCCAGGTGGTGCCGACCCCGACGAGCAGCACGATCAGCACCACCAGACCCAGGGTGGGCAGTGCGCGGGCGGCGTTGGCGGCGATCACCACGAGCACGGCGCCCCGGCCGGTGTGGCCGATCAGCAGCCCGAGCGGGATGGCGATGAGCATCGACAGCAGCAACGCCACCACCGAGAACTCGACGTGCTCCAGCAGCCGGGCCGGGATGCCACCCGGCCCCGACCAGTTCGCCGGGTCGCCGAAGAAGTCGATCAGCCAGTTCACGCGGTCCTCCTGGCACGGGCCCACGGGGTGAGCAGGCGCTGGGCGAGCACGAGCAGGCCGTCGGCGAGCACGGCCAGCACCACGACCAGCACGATGCCAACGATGATCGGCGTGGAGAACTGGCGCTGCCAGCCGTCGATGAACAGGTAACCGAGCCCGCCTCGGCCGATCAGCGCGCCCACGCTGACCAGGCTGATGCTGGACACCGTCGCGACCCGCAGTCCGGCCAGCACGACCGGCACGGCGATCGGCAGGTCCACCTGGAGCAGTCGCCGCATCGGCCCGAACCCCATGGCCACGGCCGACTGCCGCACGTGGTCGGGCACCGCCGCCAGCCCGTCCACCACCGCCGGGATCAGCACCGCCAGCGAGTAGAAGGTGAGCGGGATGATCACCGTGGTGCGCTCGGCCAGGCCGGTCAGCGGGATCAGCACGATGAACACCGCCAGCGACGGCAGGGAGTAGACCACGTTCATCAGGCTCACCGTGGGCTGGTAGAGCACCCGCCAGCGCGCGCTCGCCAGGCCCAGCGGCAGCGCGATGAGCAGCCCGAGCAGCACCGGGACCAGCGCCATGACGACGTGGTCCACCAGCAACTGCTGGATGCTCGGCCAGTTGCGCCCGATCCACGCCCAGCGGATCAGCGGCTCGCCCTCACCCATGGGACGCCGTCCCCTCACCGGGCGACCGGCGCTCGCCGGCGCCGGCGAGCGCCTCGTCCATGGCCTGCCGGGTGACGACGCCCTCGAAGCGCCCGTCGCCGTCCACCGCGATCGCGCACCCGGACGGCGCGAGAAGCGCGGCGTCCAGCGCGGCGCGCAGGGAGTCGGTGCGCGGGTCGAAGGTGCCGAACGGCAGCAACCCGTCGGAGGCGGGCGACCGTCCCGGGTCGTCCGCGCCCGGAGATTCCTCGGCGCCGCCCGTCCCGGAGCGAGAGGCGCCGGCGGCCGAGCCGTCCGCGCGCCAGCCCAAGGGGCGGCCGTCCGCGTCGAGCACCACCGCCCAGCCGGGGACGTCCGGCTCGCGCCGCACCGCCACCCCCTCGGCCGGGACGAACGACAGCCGCCGGATGCCGCGGTCCCTGCCGAGGAACCCCTCGACGAAGTCGTCCGCGGGCTCGGCCAGCAGGGTCGAGGGATCGGCGATCTGGGCGAGATGGCCGCCCACCCGAAGCACCGCGACGGTGTCGCCCAGCTTGATCGCCTCGTCGATGTCGTGCGTGACGAACACGATGGTCTTGTGCAGCTCGGCCTGGAGCCGCAACAGCTCGTCCTGCAGGCTGGTGCGCACGACCGGGTCGACCGCGCTGAACGGCTCGTCCATCAGCAGCACCGGCGGGTCGGCCGCGAGGGCCCTGGCCACGCCGACGCGCTGCTGCTGCCCGCCCGAGAGCTGGAACGGGTAGCGCCCGGCGAGCTTGGTGTCGAGCCCGACGCGCTCCAGCAGCTCCATCGCGCGGGCGCGCGCCTTTTTCTTGTCCCAGCCGAGCAGGTACGGCACGGTCGCGACGTTGTCCACGATCTTGCGATGCGGGAACAGGCCTGCCTGCTGGATGACGTAGCCGATGCCGCGGCGCAGCGTGGGAGGATCGATCTGGCGGACGTCCTGGTCGTCCAGCAGGATGCGCCCGGACGACGCGTCGATCATCCGGTTGATCATCCGCAGTGACGTCGTCTTGCCGCAGCCCGAAGGCCCGACGAAGACGGTGATCGCCCCGGTCGGCACCTGGAGACTGAGATTGTCGACGGCCACCGTCCCGTCGGCATAACGCTTGGTGACGCCTTCAAATGTGATCACGCACGACCTCGTGCTTCTCGGCCGGGCCCCGTGGCCCGGAAACGTCGAGTCGGCTGCGCACGGCTACCACCCGCTCGGCAGCCCCCACGGTAGGTGACGGCCCGACCGCGGGTCCACTTGATCTTTCCCGACACAGCCTATGGGGATCTTCGACAATCTGTCCCAAGACCTCGCTCATGCCTACTTGTCAGCATTTCCGAAAAGGGGCATCCCGCCGTGTGCGTGCCCTTCTTCCTGGTACTTTCGCGATATCTATCAAAGTGGCATCGATTAGTGCGGTCCTCGGCCGCCCCTTGACATGATTGGCCCCCACGCTTCCACTGACGCTCCCTCTGACCTCTGCCGTCACACCCAACCCCCCGACCCCGCTCGAGAATTCCAGAGGTACCGGCTGTGACTCCATCGCTCATCGATCGCCGCCCTCGTGGCGAGCTGGTCGCCGAGCTCTACGACCGTCACGCCGCCGGGCTGTTCGCGTACTGCCACGACCAGCTCGGTGACACCGCCTCCGCCGCCAACACCCTGGTGGCCGTTCTCACCGGCGTCCCGGCCATCGAGCCCCCGCGCGCCGCCCTGTACGCGCTCGCACGCCGTGAGATCTACCGGCGCGATGTCGCCTACTCCTTCCCCTCGGTGGACCCCGCCGCCGACCCGGTGACCGCGCTGGTCGAACGGGTGGTGCGCGAGGTGCGCCCGCACCAGCGCGAGGTGCTGCTGCTGTCGGCGGTCTGCGGGCTCGACACCGTGGAGCTCGCGTGGGTCCTGGACGTCGCGGCCGACACGGCCGAGCAGCTCATGATCAGCGCGCGTCACCGCTTCGCCCGTTCCCTGGCCTCGGCCGTCTCCTCCGCGCGGGCCACCACGCCCTCCGCGCGGCTCGCCGCCGAGTACGACGTGCTCGGGGTCGCGCCCGCCGAGGAGTCCCTCGGCCGGCTGCCCTGGCGCACCCCCTCGCCGTCCCTGCGCACCCGCGTCCTCGCCGCGGTGCCCGAGGAACCCGCACCCGACCCGGCCAAGGCGTCCGCGCGAGCCCCGCAGCAGAAGCGGTGGCCCACCACGCCGCGCTGGCCTCTGCCGCTCGCCGAGCCCAACCCGGTCACCAACGCCGGCGTCTTCCCCGCGCCGGAGCTCACGCCTCCGGCCCCCGGCCGCAGATCCAAGCACGAGGCCACCACCGAGCCGATGCCCAGACTCCGCGGCGCCTCCCGCCCCGCCGGAAAACCGGGTCGCGCGTCTCGCTCCCGTTTCCGCGCCACCGACGCGCCCACGCCCTCCTCCACGCACGCCCCCTCCGGCATGGCCGACGCCCCCGGCGTCACGTCCCGCACGACCGATGCCCCGGGCGCCCCCTCTCACCCCACCGACGTCTTCGGCGCCGCTTCCCACTCCACCGACGTCTTCGGCGCCGTTCCCCAATCGCCCGACGTCTTCGGCGCCGTTCCTCACTCGCCCAACGTTTTCGGCGCCGCTCCCCGCTCCACCGACGTCTTCGGCGCCGCTTCGCACTCCACGGACGCCCTGGGCCCCACGTCCCGCACGACCGCTCCCCCGGACACCACGTCCCGCTCCACCGGCGTTCCGGGCACCGCATCCCACGTGGCCGGCGAAGCCCGGCCCCCCTCGCAGCCGGCGGACGAGCCCCGCACGTCCTCGCGTCCGGCCCAGGAACGGCGCGGCGCATCTCGCCCGGACAGGAAGCGGGGCGCCCCTGGCGGCGAGGGCTCGCTGTTCAAGAACGCCCTGGCGAACGGCCAGTGGCCCACCCTGCAGCGCACCTTCAGTGTGGGCCCCACCTCCCCCGCCGCCACCCAGGAGTCGGCCGAGCACGGCCTCGTCCCGTCCGCGCCCGCCCGGCCGGACCTGTTCCCCTCCCGGCCCGCCCCGCAGGACGTCGTCCCCTTCAGGACCGATCCGCACGACCTGACCTCGTATGGGCCTGATTCGCAGCATCTCGCCCCGTTCAGGCCGGATTCGCACGACCTCGCCCTGTTCAGAGCCGCCGGACCCGGTTCGGTCACACCTGAGCCGCCGTCCGCCCCATACGGCGTGATCGCTCCCTCCCGCGCCTCTCACGGCGCGGACGACCTCTCCGGAGGTCAGTCGCCTACGCACACGGCCGGTACCGACCCGGGGTCGCGGGACAGGCCGAAGTCTCCCCTGGCGGCGTTCCTCGCCGGAGCGCGGAACCTACTCAGGCGCACGAAGACCCCGGCATCCCCCGCTCCTACAGCCTCCCCCACGACGCCCCCCGTGCCCCAGAACTGGCCCATGGGATCGTCCGCGACCTCGCCCGCAGAAGCGCCCGCGTCTGCGGCCTGGCCCGGGGAAGCGCCCGCGCCTGGAGCCTGGCCCGCGCTGGCGCCCGCGTCTGCGGCCTGGCCCGCGGAGCCACCCGCGCCTCGGGGAGCCGCCTCGGCGCCTCCGCTGCCCGCTTCCGGCGCCACCTTCGTCGCCCCTACGGCGGCCCACGACGGGGTACCCGCGTCATCCCAGCGCCCGTTCCCCGCCGTGCCCACGACGTCCCACGTGGCAGCGGCCTCTAGCGCGCCCCCGTTCCCTGAGGCTCCCCTGTTCCCCGAAAGCGGCCCGGCCTCCGCTGCACCCCCGCTCCTCGATCTGGGGTCGGCCTTCGGCGCACCGCCGTTCCCCCCGGGCGGCTCGGCTTCAGGCGCACCGCCGGTCTTCGCGGCGCCGCCGCCCGCGTTCGGCGCGGCCTTCTCCGCGTTGGAGGCGCCGCCCGCACAGGACGACTTCCCCGCCGCCGACGCGAGCTTCGGGGACGGCCCTTCGACGGTCGAGATGCCCGCGATCTCCGCGTCCATCCCCGCCGCCCACGCCGAGGCCCCCGCGTCCACCGAACCGGCGATCGCGTCCGCCTTCTCCCCTTCCGTGGAGATCCCGGCGCCGGACGCCGGACTGGCGGCCACCGGACCCGCACCGGCCTCCACGACCCCGGAACCCGCGTCCACGAACCCCGAACCCCCCGCCGCGGACCTCGAATCCACGCCCACGAAGACCGGGGCCGCGTCCACGGCGGCCGGGGCCGGGCCCCTGGACTCCGGGGCCGTGGAGGGGGGCGACCCCGCGTCCGAGGCCGCCCCGGCGGGCGTCACGGCCACGGCCACGACGTCCGGCGGAGTGACCCGGCCGCGCCGCCACGACCGGCTGAAGCCGATCAAGATCGGTGAGCACCACTACGACTGGCTCTGGGAACTGGCCGGTTTCCTGCTGTGCGTCGCCATCGCGATGCTCGTCTTCTTCACGGTCCCGACGATCGTCACCCCATAGTGCTGAGACCGGCGCACGCGCGCCGGTCACCCACCGCACAACGGCGCCTCGCTTGTCGGGCCGTCGACTCAGGGGGTGGACTTCCGGCGCGACAGGCTAAAGCTCCGGTGGCAGGCCGCATGCCGGGAACAGGTCGGCGTCGAGGAAGGCCACGACGTGCCCTACGCCCGCGGCGGTGAGGGTCAGCACCTGCAGGGCGTGCGGCCGGTGGACGCCGTCGTCGCCTCGCGCGTAGGAGCCGAAGGCGGGTTGTTCGTTCACGCGCGCCGGGACCATCCGGTAGCCGCCTCCGGCCAGGATCCTGGCGCCGAGGAACCGTCCGACCGTCTCGCGTCCGCTGAACCAGGTGGGGATCGGCGGCATCTCCCAGACGACGTCGTCGGCCAGCACCGCCATCAGGGCGTCGACGTCGGCGTTCTCGAACGCGGTCGCGTACCGGTCGAGCAGCTCGCGCTGGGCCGGGTCGTCCGGCTCGGTGAGCCCTTCCGGGGTGGGCGCGATCTGGCTGAGCTGCGCCCGGGCGCGCTGCAACGCGCTGTTGACCCCGGCCGTCGTGGTGCCGAGCAGGTCGGCGACCTCGCCTGCCCGCCAGGCGAGCACGTCGCGCAGGATCAGCACCGCGCGTTGCCGGCCGGGAAGGTACTGCAATGCGGCGATGAACCCCAGCCGCATGGTCTGCCTGGCCTCGACGATGACGGCCGGATCGTCGGAGGCGGTGCCGAACAGTGCGCCGGGAGCCGGTTGCAGCCATGGCACCTCGGGCAGCCGGGAGCGCGGCGATGCGTCCGGGTCGTGGCTCGGGCCGCCCAGCCCGGAGGGCAGCGGCCGGCGGCCGTTGCCCTCCAGCGCCTTGAGGCAGGTCCGCGTCGCGATGCGGTACAGCCAGGTGCGCATCGAGGAGCGGCCTTCGAAGCCGGCGTACCCGCGCCACGCCTGCAGGTAGGTGTCCTGGAGCGCGTCCTCGGCGTCGTGGACCGAGCCGAGCATCCGGTAGCAGTACGCCAGCAGTTCCCGCCGGAGGGGTTCGCTCAGCCGGGCGAAGCCGTCGTCGGACGCTCCGGGCGCCGGGTCCGCCGGCGGTCGCGACGTACGCGTCACGGCACCTCCGCTCATCCCATCGTCCAGAACATGAACGCCATCGCCGCGGCCATGAGGGCGTGAGCGAGGTGGGAGATCCTTTCGGCGGCGCCCCGTGCCCCGTCGCCGGAAGCGGGTCGCGCGCCGCGGAACAGGAACCACAGTCCTGTGGCCGCGAACGCCAGTATGAGCGTCCATCTGAGTGGTATCGACTCGATCATCGCAGGACTCCGTGTCCGGGACGGAGGGGTGACGCCCCGTCGGTGGGGGCCTCACCCACCTTGCCGCCCGCGTGCTCAGTGGTGGTGGGCGTGGTGGTGGTTGTCGCCCGCGCCGTCGCCGTCGCCGTAGGTGTCGTGGTAGGGGAACTGGTTGACGTAGCGGTCCCGCCCGAGGGGCGTCAGGTCGAGGTAGTGGTAGGTGCTCAACAGCACCTCGGCGCCGCGCCCGTAGGTCGAGTAGGTGTGGAAGACGGCGTCCTGGTCGCGGACGAAGACGCTCAGGCCCTGCGCGTCGCCGTTGACCGCGTACTCCAGGCCCTCACGTTCCATGGCGGCCCTGTTCTTGTAGTTGTACTGGACCGGCGCGACGGACTCGTCGTTGGTGACGTGGAAGTCGTAGTTGAAGTCGCTCCCGGCCGAGGAGTACCACGGGATGGTCCATCCCATCCGCGCCCTCCACCTGTCGATCTTCGACAGCGGCGCGCGGGAGACGAGCGCGAACGTGGTGTCGCTGCCGTGCAGGTGCTCGAGGCGGCCCACGTTGTCGACCGCGAACGAGCAGCTCGGGCAGCCCTCTTCCCAGCCGTCGTTCCACATGAAGTGATAGACGATGAGCTGGCGGCGGCCCTCGAACAGCTCGCCGAGGCGCGCCTTGCCGGCCGCGCTCTCGAACTCGTACTCCTTGTCGATCTTCACCATGGGCAGTGCGCGGCGCTGTGCGGTGACCGCGTCCTGCGCCCGCATGACCTCCTTCTCCCTGTCGAGCAGTCTCAGCCGGGCTGCCAGCCACTCGTCACGGGACGCCGTCTGCGGAAGAGCCATCGTCTTCCCTCTCTACTGAAGTCGATCATGATGTGCGCGGACGGCGGAACCGGCGGCCGTGGCCTCGGCGAGCCCGACCGACCGGCATCGGACACCGGATCGCGCGGTCGGCGAGCCGTCCACATGTACAGAGGCGCCATGGCGCGAAAACTCATCGGAGAGGGTCCGGAGAACAAGCGGCATCCTGTGCGCGCCCTTCATCGGGCCCGCGCACGCCGGTCGCGTGAGGCCGGTCGCGCGCGTCGCGTGGGCGGGCGCGTCGCGTGGTCGGGCGCGGGGATCGGTCGCGAGAGTCAGTCGCGGGAGAGGATGAGGCCGCTGGTGGGGACGCCGGTGCCGGCGGTGACCAGGACGTTCTGGACGCCGGGGACCTGGTTGACGGAGGTGCCGCGCACCTGCCGCACGGCTTCGGCGATGCCGTTCATGCCGTGGATGTACGCCTCGCCGAGCTGACCGCCGTGCGGGTTGACCGGCAGATGGCCGTCGATCTCGATGCCCCCGCCGGCGATGAAGTCGCGCGCCTCTCCCCTGGCGCAGAAGCCCAGCTCCTCGAGCTGGGTGAGCACGAACGGGGTGAAGTGGTCGTACAGAATGGCCGTCTGGATGTCCTGCGGCGACATGCCCGACATCTCCCAGAGGCCGCGCGCCACGACGCCCATCTCCGGAAGTCCCGCCATGTCGTCGCGGTAGAAGCTGGTCATCATCATCTGCCCGGCGCCCGACCCTTGCGCGGCCGCCGTGATGACCGCCGGTGAGCGCCGCAGGTCCCTGGCCCGCTCCGCCGAGGTGACGACCAGGGCCACGGCCCCGTCGCTCTCCTGGCAGCAGTCGAGCAGGTGCAGCGGCTCGACGATCCACCTGGACGCCTGGTGCTCCTCCAGCGTGATGGGCCGCTGGTAGAACCAGGCCGCCGGGTTGGCGGCCGCGTGACGGCGCATGGCCACGGCGACGCGGCCGTAGTCCTCGGAGGTGGCTCCGTAGGTGTGCATGTACCGCCGGGCGAACATCGCGACCCACGCGGCGGGCGTCAGCAGCCCGAACGGGGCGTGCCACCCCATCTCGACGCCGAGCGAGGACGGCTCGCCGCCGAGCCCGGCGTTCGGCTGGCCGAACCTGCGCCCGGACCGCTCGTTGAAGGCCCGGTAGCACACCACGGTGGAGGCGACGCCGGTGGCGACGGCCATGGCGGCCTGGAGCACCGTGCCGCACGCCGCGCCTCCCCCGTACTCGACGCGGGAGAAGAACGACAGGTCGCCGATGCCGGTCTCGCGGGCGACGGCGATCTCCTGGTTGGCGTCCTGGGTGAAGGTGACCAGGCCGTCCACGTCGGCCGGCGAGAGGCCGGCGTCGTCCAGCGCGGCGAAGACGGCCTCGGCGGCGAGCTGGAGCTCCGTGCGGCCGGACTCCTTGGAGAACTCGGTGGCGCCGATGCCCGCGAGGGCCGCGCGGCCGGAGAGCGAGTGCACGTGGTGAGCCCTTTCTGGTGACGTCGGCCCTGGCGGGGAGCACACCCGGCCTGTGGAGGGCGGGCGGGCGCCGGTCAGCGGGGGAGGTTGAAGCGCACGGTGCCGATGGCGTGGTCGCCCAGGCTGACGGCGCCGCGGACCTCCACGGTCACCTCGCCGTCCCGCCGCTCGGTGACGACGCCGCTGAAGGTCAGGGTGTCCCCGGCGTACGCGGGCACGCCGAGGCGGACGTTGATGCCGCGGATCAGGGCCTCGGGCCCGGCCCAGTCGGTGACGTACCGCTCGACCAGCCCCATGGTGGTGAGGATGTTGAGGAAGATGTCCGCCGACCCCTGGGCCCTGGCGCCCGCGACGTCGTGGTGGACCGGCGTGAAGTCCATGGTCGACAGGGCCGTCGCGATGACGGTGGTCGGTGTGAGCTCGATGCGCAACGGCGGCAGCGCGGTCCCGCGCTCGATCTCGTCTTCGGTCAGTGTGCGCATCAGGACTCCTGGGGTACCCACATCGGCAAGGTCAACTTGTCGTCCATTTCGCGGTATGCCACTCGTACCGGCATACCGATGCTCACGCTCTCCGGTGGGCATTCCACGACATTTCCGACAATTCGTATTCCCTCCGGCAGCGCGATCACCGCCACCACGAAAGGCGGGTCCAGCCCCGGCATCGGAGGAGCGTGGTGCACCACGAAGCTGTAGACCTCGCCGACCCCGCTCGCCACGGCGTACACCCGGTTCGCCGACCGGCAGGACGGGCAGATCGGTCCGGGCGGGTGCCGCAGTTCGCCGCAGTCACCACATTTCTGGATGCGCAACTCGCCTTCCCGGACACCCTCCCAGAAGAACGCCGTGTCCCGGTTGACGGCCGGCGTCAGAGGGTAGGCCGCGCGCTTCTCGGGCGCGGCTTTCTCCTCCCGCGGACGAAACTTCAATACCCGGAACATCATCTCCGCGACGGGTTCGTGTTCGGAGTACCAGGTGACCAGCCAGGTCACGAAATATCCGGTTCCGAGCGCCGTGGTCTTCGGCCCGCTCAGCCCGGTCAGCCGCGGGGCCGGCACCAGCCGCTCCCCCAGCCGCACGTACCGGTGGTAGGTCTGCTCGCAGTTGGTGGCCACCACGCCGGTGAAGCCGCCCTCGTCGAGCGTGCGCAGCACGTCGTCCACCGGGGTGCCCGCGCCGCCGGGCGGGCCGAGCCCGGCCATCGTCCACACCTGCGCCATCGCGGGCGGCGCGACGATCTCCCCGTGCACGCTCGCGGCGGCGAACGCCTCGTCGGTGTAGACGGGGTTGGCGTCCCCCATCGCGGTGGTCCAGTGGCGGATCATCGGCAGGTTGACCGGATCGGCCGCCGGGGCGCCGCGGACCTCGCCCACCGCGATGCGCGCCTCCGCCAGGGCGACGAGCCGCTCGTGCAGGTCCTGCCCGGCCGTCGTGGTCATCTCCGTCCTCCGCCCGTGCTCGTCGTGCCCGTCACCGTCCCGGCCCTCCCGCGTCCCCGCCGTCCTCCCGCGTCCCTGTGGTCCTCGCGCTCACCGGGGCGGGCGGGGCAGCCCGAGGCCGAGCATCGCGATGAGCTCGCGCTGGACCTCGTTCACCCCGCCGCCGAAGGTCAGCACGATCGCCCCCTTGACCGACCGGTCGAGCTGCTCGGCGAACGCGGCGGTCTCCGGGTCGGACAGGTCGCCGAACCGCGCGAGCGTCTCCCCGACGATCCGCCCGACCTCCTGCATGCGCTCGGAGCCGTAGATCTTGGTGGCGGAGGCGTCCGGCGCGCCGAGCCAGCCGAGGCCCATGTTCGCGGCGACCTGCCAGTTGAGCAGTTCGTTGGTGCGGAAGCAGGCGTAGACGCGGGCGATGGCCCGGCGCACGGCGGGCTCGTCGATGGCGCCGGTGCGCCGGGCCCAGGCGGAGAACCGGTCGTACACGCGGGCGAGGTTGCCGGCCGGGCCGAGGGTGACCCGCTCGTGGTTGAGCTGGTTGACGATGAGGTCCCAGCCCTTGTTCTCCTCGCCGACCAGCATGTCCGCCGGCACCCTGACGTCGGAGTAGTACGTCGAGTTGGTGTGGTGGCGGCCGTCCATGGTCACGATCGGCGTCCAGGAGTACCCCGGGTCGCGGGTGTCGGCGATCAGCATCGAGATGCCGCGGTGCTTCTTGGCACCAGGGTCGGTGCGGGCGGCCAGCCAGATGTACCCGGCGTAGTGCGCGCCGGAGGTGAAGATCTTCTGGCCGTTGACGACGTAGTGGTCGCCGTCCCTGACCGCCGTCGTGCGCAGCGAGGCCAGGTCGGTGCCGGCGCCCGGCTCGCTGTACCCGATGGCGAAGTGGCAGTCGCCGGCCAGGATGCGGGGCAGGAAGAACTCCTTCTGCTCCGTCGTGCCGTACTGCATCAGGGTCGGGCCCACCGTCTGCACGGTGATGATCGGGTACGGCACGTCGGCGCGGGCGATCTCGTTGGCGAAGATCTGCTGCTCCAGCGGCCCGTAGCCGCCACCGCCGTACTCCTCGGGCCAGCCGAGCCCGAGCTTGCCGTCGCGGCCCAGCCTGCGGCAGTGCTCCATGTACGCCTCACCGAACGGGTCCTCGGAGATCTTGGCGCGGTCTTCGTCGGTCAGGCAGGCGGCGAAGTACTCCCGCAGTTCCTCGCGGAGCCGCTTCTGCTCGGGGGTCAGGTCGATCAGCATCAGACGAGGGCTCCCATCATGTCGAGCCGGGCCTCCGCGCCGCCGAGCAGGTGCGCCCGGTGCTTGCCCCAGGCGAAGTGGCGGTGCAGCGGGTAGGTGACGTCCAGGCCGAGGCCCCCGTGCAGGTGCTGGCAGGTGTAGAGGGCGGCGAGGGCGGCGTCGGCGGCCGTGTGCGCGGCGACCTCGAGGTCCACGTCGGCCTCCTCGGCGAGCCCCTGGTCCGCCCGCCACGCGCCCGACCAGACGGCCACGTCCAGCGCCCGCCCGGCGATGTAGACGTCGGCGATCTGCATGGTCACCGCCTGGAACTCGGCCAGGGCGCGGTCGAACTGCCTGCGGGTCTTGATGTGCTCGGTGGTCAGGGCCAGCGCGCCCGCGAGGACGCCGGAGGCGCTCGCCGTCAGGGCGACCAGCGCCAGGCGCCGCAGGGCGGCGAACGCGGCGCCGTCCGGCTCGCCGAGCGGCTCGGCCGGGGTGTCGGAGAGGATCAGCGTCGCGGCCGGCTCGCCGGTGGAGGTGGGCGCCGGCGCCAGGGACGCCGCCCCCGGCTCGACGAGGAAGAGCCCGACGCCCCGCGGCGTCACGGCCGGGACGACGATCGCGGCGGCCTCGGCGGCGTAGGAGACCATGGTCTTGCGCCCGGAGAGCGCCCACGCGCCGCCGGCTCCGCCGGGACGGGCCTCGGTGAGCGGGGGCGTGCCGAGGTCGCGGCCGGGTTCCATGAGCGCGGCGGTCAGCACGACCTCGCCCTCGGCCAGGCGCGCGGCGAGCGCGCGCTGCGCGGCCGAGCCGTACCGGCCGATCACCATGGCCGCGACCAGGCCGTCCTGCAGGGGGACGGGGACCACCCGCGCCCCGGCCTCGCGCGCGACCACGGCCATCGCCACGGCGCCGAGCCCGGCGCCGCCGGCCTCCTCCGGCAGGCAGGCCCCGATGAGCCCCGCCCGCGCCACCGCCCGCCACAGTTCGGCGTCGTAGGGCTGCCCGCTCTTCTCGTGGGCGGCGAGGCGGTCGTGCCCGGCCTCCCGGCCGAACAGGCCCGCGGCCAGCTCTTTCAGCTCCGCCTGCGTCTCGTCGAGGTCGAAATCCATCACGACGCCTTCCGTGCGCCCGGTCGAGCCCGGTGGGAGTCCAGTGGGAGTCCGGTCAGCCGCAAATTAGAACAGATTCTAATCTGTGTCCATAGCGATTGCGCGTGACCCCGATCCGACACATGCGCGCAACACAAAGGTCATGCAAGACCGGCCTTCCTTGTGACCGGTGAGTAACAAGCCCTACCTGCGGGTCATCCGGTAACGTGTTCTCATGCGCACCTCGCATGCCGGCACCGCCGCCGTCCCGGCCGCCGGTCCCGGCGGCGACGACCAGGCGGCGCCGCCGTCCCCGGCGCCCCGGGTCTCCTCCGGCGTCCGCACCCGCAGCCAGCACCAACGGCGCAAGCGCATCGTCCAGGCCGCCGCGGCCCTCGCCTCGCGGGGCGGCGTCGAGGCGATGCAGATGCGGACCGTCGCCGAACGCGCCGGGGTCGCGCTCGGCACCCTCTACCGCTACTTCCCCTCGAAGATGGATCTCGTCGTCGCGGTCGTCGGCGAAGAGATCGACCTGCTCGAGAACAGCATCGAGCGGCGTCCGCCGAGCGCCGAGACGGCGGCGGGGCGGGGGGTGGACGTGCTCATGCGCGCCACCCGCGGCCTCATGCGCGAGCCCGAGCTCGCCGACGCGCTCATCCGCTCACTGATCATGGCCCAGGTCGAGGTCCCGTTCGGCGACCGCATGGCCGGGCTGCTGCTGCGCGTCTCGGGCAACGGCCTCACCCTCGAGACCGCCTCCGAGGAGCAGTTCGCCCTCGCCGGCTCGCTGGCCGGGGTGTGGGTGAACGAGCTGCTGGAGATGCTGCGCGGCCGGCGCACCTACGAGCAGATCCAGCGCCGCATCGAGATCGCGGCCGAGCGCCTGCTCGCCGACTTCGACGACCGCGACGACCGCGACGGCTCCGACGCCTGAGAGGGCCTCGGGCATCCACGAAGGCTTCCGGCTTTCGGGAGGGCTTCCCGCTTCCAGGAGGGTTCCAGGAGGGCTTCCCGCTTCCAGGAGGGTTCCGGGAGGCTTCCGGCGCCCGGCAAGGCTTTCGCGGCAAATTAGAACCGGTTACAGTCGCGGCGGAACCTTGTTCTGATGGGAAGGAGGCCGCATGGGCAGGCCCGTGATCGTCGAAGCCGTACGCACCCCGATCGGCAAGCGCAACGGCTGGCTGGCGGGGGTCAAACCGCAGGCCCTGCTCGGGGCGGCCATGAACGGCGTCGTCGAGAGGTCCGGCATCGACCCCTCGGCCGTTGGGCAGGTCTTCGCGGGCTGCGTCACCCAGGCCGGCGAGCAGGGCGGCCACGTCGGCAGGCACGCCTGGCTCTACGCCGGCCTGCCGTACCAGACCGGGGTGACGACGGTGGACGCCCAGTGCGGCTCCTCCCAGCAGGCCGTGCACCTGGTCGCCGCGCTCATCCAGGCCGGGGTGATCGACGTGGGCATCGCCTGCGGCGTCGAGTCCATGTCCCGCCAGCCGCTCGGCAGCAACGTGCTGCCGGCCAACCCGCGCCCCGGTGACTGGTCGATCGACCTGCCCGACCAGTTCACCGCCGCCGAGCGCATCGCCCAGCGGCGCGGGTTGACCCGGGAGCGGCTCGACCGGTTCGGCGCCCGCTCGCAGCGGCAGGCGGCCAAGGCGTGGGCCGACGGCCGGTTCGAGCGCGAGGTGATCCCCGTGACCGCGCCTGTTCTCGGCGAGAACGGGGTTCCCACGGGAGAGACCCTCGCCGTGTCCAGGGACCAGGGCCTGCGCGAGACCACGGCCGAGGGGCTGGCCAGGTTGAGGCCGGTGCTCGGGGAGGACGCCCTGCACACCGCGGGCACCTCCTCGCAGATCTCCGACGGCGCCGCCGCCGTGCTGCTGATGAGCGAGGAGGCCGCGGCCCGGCACGGCCTGCGCCCGCGGGCCCGCATCCTGGCTCAGGCCCTGGTCGGCTCCGAGCCCTACTACCACCTGGACGGGCCGGTGGACGCGACCGCCAAGGTGCTGACCATGTCGGGGATGTCCGTGCGCGACATCGACAGGTTCGAGGTGAACGAGGCGTTCGCGGCCGTCGTGCTGTCCTGGGCGGAGGTGCACGCCCCGGACATGGAGCGGGTCAACGTGAACGGCGGGGCCATCGCGCTCGGGCACCCGGTGGGCGCGACGGGCGCCCGGCTGGTCACCACGGCGCTGCACGAGCTGGAGCGGGCCGACCGCGCGACCGCGCTGGTGTCGATGTGCGCCGGCGGCGCCCTGGCCACCGCGACCATCCTCGAGCGCGTGTGAGGACGCGCCGCAGGGCCTACAGCACCCAGCGTCCCGCCGACCTGGGCGGCGGGGTGTGGAGCGTGCCGGTGCCGATCCCCGGCAGCCCGCTCGGGTACACGCTGGTGTACGCGGTGGAGTCTCCCGCGGGGCCGGTGCTGGTCGACGCGGGCTGGAACCACGAGGACGCCTGGACGGCGCTGCGCGACGGGCTCGCCGCGTGCGGCGTGGACGTCCGGGAGGTGCGCGGGGTGGTCGTCACCCACTACCACCCCGACCACGCCGGGCTGGCCGGGCGGGTGCGCGAGGAGTCGGGCGGCTGGATCGCGATGCACGAGGCGGACGCCGCCATCGTGCGCCTGATGCGCGGCATGCCGGTGGACTCCCATCGCGAGTTCCAGGCCGAGATGATGCGCCGGGCGGGCGCGGGGGCGGAGGCGGAGGCCGTCCGGGCCTCCGAGCGGCCCGACCCGCCCGCGCAGCCCGACAGGGAGTTGCGCGACGGGGACCTGATCGACCTGCCGGGGCGCGTGCTGCGTGTGGTGTGGACGCCGGGCCACACTCCCGGGCATGTGTGCCTGCACCTGGAGGACGCCGACCGGCTGTTCACCGGCGACCACGTCCTGCCCGACATCACCCCTCACATCGGCATTTATCCGTACGACCGGCAGGACGTCGATCCGCTGGAAAACTTCCTCGGGTCCCTCACCCGGGTGGCCGGGCTGGGAGAGGCGCACGCGCTGCCTGCGCACGAGGAGCCCTTCGCGGACGTCGCCGCCCGCGCGGCCGAGATCCGGGCCCACCATGAGGACAAGCTCCTACGTCTGCGCGACATGATGACAGGGGTCGCGGCCGAGCCCCTGACGATCTGGCAGGTCGCCGAGCGAATGACCTGGAACAGGCCGTGGAGTGACCTGGCGCCCATGCAGCGCGGCCTCGCCGCGGGCGAGGCGGCGGCGCATCTGCGGACGCTGGAGTCCCGCGGCGCCGTCCGCCGCGCACCTGGGGCTCCCGGCGATCCCGTCCGGTTCACCGCCACGTCACAATGACCCCATACACTCATAGACATCCGATGTCTGCGGATGAAGCGCGAAAAGCAGAGGTGGTGTCTCCGTGGCGGTCACGGACGCGGCGATCGACAAGATCAAGGGAATGATCGTCTCGGGCGAGCTCGGCCCGGGCGCGCGGCTCCCCAAGGAGGCCGACCTGGCCGAACGCCTCGGCCTGTCCCGCAACTCCCTCCGCGAGGCCGTCCGCGCGCTCGCGCTGATCAACGTGCTGGACGTGCGGCAGGGCGACGGCACGTACGTCACCAGCCTGGAGCCCCACCTCCTGCTCGACGCCCTGTCCTTCGTGGTCGACTTCCACCGCGACGACACCGTGCTGGAGTTCTTCCAGGTGCGCCGCATCCTCGAACCGGCCGCCACCGGCATGGCGGCGCTCGCCATGACCGACGGCCAGGTCGAGGACCTCCGGTCGATCCTGGACGCCCTGCCCGACGACCCGAGCATCGAGCAGCTCGTCGCCAATGACCTGGAGTTCCACCAGCTCATCGCCAAGGGGTCGGGCAACACCGTGCTGTGCTCGCTCATCGAGAGCCTGTCCGGGCCGACCACCCGGGCCCGCGTCTGGCGCGGTCTCACCCAGGAGGGGGCCACCGTCAAGACCAGGGAGCAGCACGCCGCGATCTACGAGGCCATCGCGGGCCGTCAGCCCGACGTCGCCCGCGCCTGGGCCACCGTCCACGTCGCCGGCGTCGAGGAATGGCTGCGCCGCGCTCTCTGAGCCCCCGCGCCGCCGAGGCCGGGAAAAATCTCCGGCGGAGTTCCGCCGTCCTGTCGATCCGAGGCAGACCCACGCGTCGGGATGGATGTCCGGCCCGCGAAGCAGGGCCCGACGAGCTCCGATGGGCATGGACGAACACGGAAGGACCGCATCATGGCCAAGTACCTGGTTCTCATCTACGAGGACGAAGCCTCCTACGCCGCCGCCACGCAGGAGGACCACGACCGCGTCTACAAGGAGCACGTCGTGTTCGCCGAGCACAACGGGCCCAAGCTGCTGGGCGGCGACGCGCTGCACCCGACCGGCACCGCCACCTCCATCCGCAAGGACTCCTCCGGCGAGTTCCTGGTCACCGACGGGGCCTTCGTCGAGACCAAGGAGGCCATCTGCGGCTACTACCTGATCGACGCGGCCGATCTGGACGAGGCGATCGCCGTGGCCAAGCAGGTTCCGGCGCCCTACGGCGGCGTCGAGGTCCGCCCGGTGCAGATCTTCGACTGAGGTGAGCCCGGAGGCGGCGGCCGCCGTCGCGGACGCGCACCGCCGCGAGTGGGCCTTCGTGCTCTCCGCGGCGGTGCGCGTCACCCGCGACATCGACCTGGCCGAGGAGTGCGTGCAGGACGCCTACGCCAGGGCGCTGACCGCCTGGAGCGCCCAGGGCGTCCCGGCCAGCCCGGGGGCCTGGCTGACGACGGTGGCCAGGAACCGCGCTCTGGACCTGCTGCGCCGGGACGCGACCATGCGCCGGTCGCTGCCGTTGCTGCTGGAGGACCAGGTCGAGCCGGGGCCGGACGAGGCGCCCGCCGCGCGGGCGGGCGACGACCGGCTCCGGCTGATCTTCACCTGCTGCCACCCCGCCATGGCCCTGCAGGCGCAGGTCGCCCTGACCCTGCGCCTGCTGTGCGGGCTGACCACGGCGGAGGTCGCCCGCGCCTTCCTGGTGAGCGAGCCGACCATGGCGGCCCGCCTCACCAGGGCCAAGAAGAAGATCGCCGCCGCGCGCATCCCCTACCGCGTGCCGCCGCCGGAGGCGCTCCCCGGGCGCATCGACGCGGTGCTCACCGTCGTGCACCTGCTGTTCACCACCGGGCACACCGCCCCGGCAGGCGAGTCGGTCGTCCGCCGCGACCTGGTGGAACGCTCGCTGGACCTGGCCCGCATGCTCCGGGCGCTGCTGCCGGACGACGCCGACGCCGCCGGCCTGCTCGCGCTGATCCTGCTCACCGACGCCCGCGCCGCCACCCGGGTGGCCGGCGACGGGCGGCTGCTCACGCTGGACGAGCAGGACCGCACCCGCTGGGACCGTCCGGCCATCGCCGAGGGGGTGGCGCTGGTCCGCGAGGCGCTGCGGCGCCGCCCTCCGGGCCGCTTCGCCCTGATGGCCGCCATCGCCGCCGTCCACTCCGAGGCGCCCACCTGGGACGACACCGACTGGCGCGAGGTGCTCGCGCTCTACGACCTGCTCGTCTGCGTCTGGCCGTCGCCGGTCGTGGCGCTCAACCGCGCGGTGGCCCTGGGGTTCGTCCATGGTCCCGCCCGCGGACTGAGGGAGCTGGACTCGCTCGCCGGCGAGCCGCAACTGGCCGGGTACGGCTACCTGGCCGCCTCGCGCGCCGACTTCCTGCGCCGCCTCGGCCGCACCGCGGAGGCCCGCACCGCGTACGAGGAGGCACTGCTGCTCACCGAGAACGCCGCCGAGCGCCGCTTCCTCGCCGAACGCCTCCGAGGGCTCCGGCCTTAGGCGCCGCCGTGTCCTCCGGCCGGCGTCGGCGGCCCAGGCCACCGACACGGGAACAGCTCGAGCGTCGCCCACGAGACGCCGGTGACCACCGCCTCCCGGTGATCCGGGCGGAAAACCGCTGGCCGCGCCGCCGGAGGCGTGGTTAGACTTCCCCGGCTCATCGCCGACCGTCCCTCATCCGGGGGGACCTGGCGTCTGGAGGGGGACGGGGACATGGCGGGCGGCCGGCTGCTGATGGACGTGCGTCCCCTGCGGAGCTCTCCCGCGTTCCGCCGCCTGTGGGCGGGGACGCTGCTGTCGGCCGTCGGCGGGCAGATGACGACCTTCGCCGTGGTCCTGCAGGTCTACACGATGACCGGCTCGGCGGTCGCCGTCGGCGCGGTCGGCCTGGCGAGCGCCGTTCCCTCGATCGTGCTCGGCCTCGCGGGGGGCGTGGTCATCGACGCGGTCGACCGGCGCAAGCTGGTGCTGGTGACCAGCGGCTGCCTGGCCGTTGTGTCGGCGCTGTTCGCCGTCCAGGCGTTCGCCGGGTTCGGCCAGGTGTGGCCGCTGTACTGCCTGGTCGTGCTGCAGTCGGCGCTCGCCGCGGTCAACAGCCCGGCGCGCGGCACGTTCCTCGCCCGGCTGCTGCCGCCCGAGCAGGTCCCGGCGGGCGCGGCGCTCACCATGTTCACCTTCCACTTCAGCGGGACGGTGGGCCCCGCCCTGGCCGGGGTGATCGCCGCCGGCTGGGGCCTGCGCACGTGTTACCTCATCGACGCGCTGAGCTTCGCCTTCGCGCTGTACGGCGTCGCGCGGCTGCCGGCGATGCCGCCGGAGGGCGGGGGCACCAGGCCGGGCCCGCGGGCGGTCGCCGAGGGGCTGCGGTTCATCGGGAGGAACCGCGTGATCGGCGGTGCCTTTCTCGCCGACATGAGCGCCATGCTCCTCGGCATGCCCTACGCGCTGTTCCCGGTGATCAACGCCGAGCGCTTCGGCGGGTCGGCCGAGACGCTCGGCCTGCTCACCTCCGCCGTCGCGGCCGGCGGCCTGGCCGGCACGGCGCTGTCGGGCTGGGTCGGGCGGGTGTCCCGCCAGGGCCGGGCCATGCTGGTGGCCGGGGCGATCTGGGGAGCCGCCGTCGCCGGCTTCGGCCTGACTCCCACTCTGTGGCCGGCGCTGGCGCTGCTGACCGTCGCCGGCGCCGCCGACGTGGTGAGCGTGGTGTTCCGCACCTCGGTCGTGCAGGTGGCGACGCCCGACCGCTACCGGGGCCGGGTCGGCGCCGCCGAGTACCTGGTCGGCGCCGGCTGCCCGCAGCTCGGCAACTTCCGCGCCGGCGCGCTCGGCTCGGCGCTGTCGCCCACCGTGAGCGCGGTCGGCGGCGGCCTGGCCACCATCGTGGGCGCCGGGCTGATCGCCCTGGCCATGCCGGCGCTACGCCGATACGCCGCGCCCACGACGACGGCCGCTCCCGCCGCGAGGACGACCACACCGGCCGGGACGACGGCCGCTCCATGCGAGACGACCACCACGCCGGACGGCCCGCAGAACGATGTAGCACCACTACACGAAACACTTTAGAAGAAATAGCTGGACTGAACTGCGACACGCGTCGAAACTCCAGGGGTGCGCCCCCTTCACTCCTTCCTCGCCATCGCCGTCGCCGTCCTGTGGGGCGTCAACTTCGTCGTCATCGACATCGGGCTCGAGCACTTCCCGCCGCTGCTGTTCGCGGCGCTGCGCTTCACCCTGGTCGCCGTCCCGGCGGTGTTCCTCATCCCGCGCCCGGCGATCCCGGTCCGCTGGATCGTCGTCGTAGGGCTGTTCCAGTGGGCCGGGCAGTTCGGGCTGCTGTTCACCGCCATGTACCTGGGCCTGCCGGCCGGCCTCAGCTCCCTGGTGCTCCAGGCGCAGGTGATCTTCACGGTGGCCGTCGCCGCCGTGGTCCTCGGCGAGCGCCCGGGACGGCGCCGGCTCGCCGGCATCGTGGTCGCCTCCGCCGGCATCGCGGTGATCGCGGTGGGCAGGGGCGCCCAGGTGCCGCTGTGGCCCCTGCTGCTCGCGCTCGGGGCCGCGGCCTCGTGGGGCGTCGCCAACGTGTGCGTCCGGCGGGCCGAGGCGCCCGGGGGGCTCGGTCTGCTGGTGTGGTCCAGCCTGGTGCCGCCGCTGCCCCTGCTCGGGCTGTCGGCGCTGTTCGAGGGCCCGGACCGCATCCGCGGCGCGTTCTCCTTCTTCGCCCCGGGGTCGGTCGCGGCGCTGGCGTACGTGGTGGTCCTGTCGACCTTCGTCGGCTTCGGCATCTGGAACGCGTTGCTGCGCCGGTACCCCGCCTCGGCCGTGGCGCCGTTCACGCTGCTCGTCCCGATCATCGGCATGGCGACGGCCGGCGTCTGGCTCGGCGAGCGTCCCGGCGCCGGCGAGTTGCTGGGCGGCGCCATCGTGCTGACCGGCCTCGCCGTCCTGGCCGTGCGGCCGTCCGCGCGGAGGGCCGCCGCGTCCCTCAGCACCCCGGAAGGCCCGCCGCCCGGCGGAGCCCTGCGCGGCGCCGGGGCCGGCTGACGCGCCGGCCGTGCCCCACGCGGGTTCGTGGTAATCATGGATCATGGCCCCACCCGACCCTCTGCGGCCCGGCGACCCCGAGCAAATCGGCGACTACCGCCTGACCGGCCGCCTCGGCCAGGGCGGGCAGGGTGTGGTGTACCGTGCGCTGGGGTCCGGCGGCGAGCCGGTCGCGGTGAAGCTGATGCACGCGCGGCTGGACGATGACCGGGCACGCCGCCGGTTCGCCGACGAGGTGCGGGCGATCCGGCGGGTGGCGCCGTTCTGCACCGCCCAGGTGCTGGACGCCGACCTGGACGGCGATCGTCCGTACATCATCAGCGAGTACGTCGACGGGGTCTCGCTGCACCGGCACGTCGCCACCGAGGGGCCGCTCGCCGGGGGCTCCCTGGACCGAATCGCCGTCGGCACCGCCACGGCGCTGGCCGCGATCCACGGGGCCGGGGTCGTGCATCGAGACCTCAAGCCCGGCAACGTCCTGCTGGGCCTCGAAGGGCCCAGGGTGATCGACTTCGGCATCTCGCGGATGATGGGCACGGTGACCACCACGGGCCGGCCGCCCGTCGGCACGCCCGCGTACATCTCGCCCGAGCAGCTCAAGGGCGAGCGCGCCGGGCCCGCGGCCGACATGTTCGGCTGGGCGCTCACGGTCTCCTTCACGGCGAGCGGACGTCACGCCTACGCCGCCCGGTCGTTCGAGGCGACCCTGGGCCGCATCCTGTTCGGGGAGCCCGACCTCGGCCCGCTCGCCGGGCCGCTGCGGGAGATCGTGGTGGCCTGCCTCGCCGCCGACCCGGCCGACCGCCCGGGCGCCGAGGAGGCGCTGCGCCTGCTCATCGGCACGGGACCGGCCGCCGCCCTCATGCCGCGTCACGGCGTACTCGAAACGGGCGCCACCCTGGCCACCTCACCGCCCTCGCGCGCCGCCGGCGCCCCCGCAGGGCCCGCCCAGGGCCGGCACGCTCCCGGGACCACGGTCCCCGGGGAAGCCGAGGAGGCGACCGGCGACCGGCACGGCGGCCCGGACGCCACCACCGAGGGCCACACCGGCTCCGGTGCGGGCGCCGCGCCCGGGAGTTCGGCCCGTCCCGGGCGGCGGCGCGGGCGATGGGCGGCGCTCGCCGGGCTCGCCGTGGTGGCGGCCGTCGTGGCGTTCGGCGCGGTGTGGTGGGCGACGGGCGGGCGGGGGCCGGGCGGGGTGTCCTACGCGGGCACCTGGACCGGCAGCGCGGAGCATCCGGCCGCCGGGCGGGTGTTCCCGGTGGAGATCCGCCTGCCCACCGGCGCCGCCATCGGCACCATGCTGTGGGGCGCCGACCTGCACTGCTCCGGCCGCCTCACCCCGGCGGGCGCGCGGGACGCCACGGCGGTCTTCCGGCTCGACCGCGTGCGGGGCGACCAGTGTCACCAGGGCACCCTGCTGCTGTCGCCGCTCGGCGACGGACAGGTGAGCTTCGAGGTGAGCGAGACCGCCGGCGCCGCGCCTCGCTACGCCGGCACGGCGGCCCGCCTCCCCTGACCCCCCACGCTCCCCCGCAGGGCGGACGCGCTCAGCCCGCGGCCGACGTGCTCACGAGCGGCCGACGTCCTCAGAAATCGACGTTGATGCAGGCGAGCCTGGCGCCCGCCTGGCCGGCGTGGCCGGGGTCGGTGTGGGTGTGGTCGGCGTGGACGATCACCGAGTGCGGGCGCCGGTCGGTGAACCTGCGCTCCAGCGCGGCGCGGGAGAACCCGTTGCCCTGGCCGTCGGTGGTGAAGTCGAGCCAGATCTCGTTGCGGGGATTGGCGAACTTCGGATCGGTGGAGGGGGTCTTCGGGTCCTGGACGTGCTGGAAGTGCGGCCCGGCGTCCTCGCCCTTGGACCCGCAGGCGTTGGTGTGCACGTGCGCGCCGTACCTGCGGTTGGGCAGCAGCCCCTGCGCCCTCAGCTGCACGCTGGCGTGCCCGTCGGCGGTGGGGACGTAGGCGACGGCCGCCGCCGCGCCGGAGGGGACGAGCTTGGGGTCGTAGGTGACGGCCGTCTGCCCGGGGCCGTAGCCCGCGAAGCGGCCGAGCGCGAGGACCGGTTCGGGGCCGCGGCTCAGCGGCTCCGGCTGGGGCCTGGCCGACGCCATGGCGCCTCCGCCCAGCAACGTCACCGGCATGACCATCGCCATGACTCCCGCGCGCACCGCCATCATGAGCCTCTCCCTTACCCTGTTCGGACCTTTCCGTCAGCATTTGCGGATATACCCGACGTCGCACCCAAAAGGGCCAATATGCGGCTAAGAATGAGCAATCAGCGTTAACCGCCAGGGTTATCGCGCAGGGCGGGTAAATCGAAACCCTTTCCCCGCCGTGATTCACGAATGCTGCCATGAACGCCGGGCAAAGGCCCGCGTTTTCCGAGATCAGGACATGCTCGTACGCCCGCCCGACCTCAGGCGGACGTACGGGAAAGGGAAACGCGACCCCGGCCCCCGGGACCGCGCCGGCTCAGGAGGGCAGGTCGTACGCCACCCGGGCGTTGCCCGCGAAAACCAGCTCGCGCTCCGCGGCGGAAAGGCCGGCGGTCAATTCCCCGGCCAGATCGACGACCTGTTCGTACGAGGCCGCGAGCTCGCACACCGGCCAGTCGGAGCCGAACATCACCCGGTCGGTCCCGAAACAGCCGAGGACGTGCTCGGCGTACGGGGCGAGGCGCGGCGCGTCCCAGTCGTGCCAGTCGGCCTCGGTGACCAGGCCGGACAGCTTGCACATCACGTTGGGCGAGGCGGCCAGGGCCTTGATCTCGCTCGCCCACGGCTCGACGGCGCCGGAGGCGATCGGCGGCTTGGCCGCGTGGTCCAGGACGAACCGCACGCCCGGCAGGTCGCGCACGAGGTCGCGGGCCGCCGGGAGCTGGTGCGCCAGCACGAGCAGGTCGTAGGCCAGGCCCGCCTGGCCGACCGCGCGGACGCCGTGCCGCACGTCCTCGCGGTACAGCCACTTCGGGTCGGTCTCGTCCTGCACCGGGTGGCGTATCCCCACCAGGAGCTCGCCGCCCGGCAGGGAGCGAAGGCGCATGAGCTCGCCGGCCACGTCCGGCGCGGTGAGATCGGCCCATCCCACGACGCCCGCCACCAGCCCGTCCGAGGCCGCCGCGGTGGCCAGGAACTCCTCGGTCTCCGCCGTCTCGCCCACGGTCTGCACCAGCACCGTGTGCTCGACGCCGCGGGCCGCGCACCCGCGCCGCAGGTCCGCCAGGCCGTACGGGCGGCGCAGCGGGGCCATCGCCGCGCCGCTCAACCACGGGTAGTCGCGCGCGGCCGTGTCCCACAGGTGGTGATGGGCGTCGATCATGAGCTGCTCTCCATCCGGCTAGCCGAGGGTGACCAGGGACTCCTCGGCGAGCGCGGTCCACAGCTCGCCGGGGACGGGGACGGCGGCCAGGGCCGCGTTGCGCTCGACCTCCGCCGCCGAGCGGGCGCCGGAGACCACGCAGGACACCGCCGGGTGCCGCAGCGGAAAGGCCAGCGCCGCCTGCGGCAGCGTGACGTCGTACCGCTCGCACACCGCCGCGATGCGCCGCGCCCGCTCGACCAGCGGGCCGGGGGCCGGCGCGTACTCGTAGGTGCCGGCCGGCTCGTGGGTGGCCAGCAGCCCGCTGTTGAAGACGCCGGCCGCGAACACCGCGACGCCGCGCTCCTGGCAGAGCGGCAGCAGCCGCGCGCCGCCCGACTGGTCGAGCAGCGTGTAACGCCCGGCGAGCATGACCACGTCGAGGTCGGTCTCCTTGACGAAACCCTCCAGCATCTCCCACTGGTTCATGCCGGCGCCGATCGCCTTGACCACGCCCTGGTCGCGCAGCTCGGCGAGCGCCGGGTAGGCCTCGCCCACGGCCTGCGCCCAGTGGTCGTCCGGGTCGTGGATCAGCGCGATGTCGACCGCGTCCAGCCCCAGACGCGAAAGGCTCTCCTCGATGGAACGGCGCACGCCGTCGCGGGAGAAGTCCCAGACCCGGCGCCGCGTCGCGGGCACGTCGAAGCCCTGGTCGTCGCGTCCGCCCTCCGCGGGCGGCTCGTGGCCGGCCGCCGCGTCCTCGGCCGGGACGATGAGCCGCCCGACCTTGGTCGACAGGGCGTAGGAGTCACGCGGCCGGTCGCGCAGGGCGGCGCCGAGGCGGCGCTCGGACAGGCCGAGGCCGTAGTGCGGGGCGGTGTCGAAGTACCGCACCCCGGCCGCCCACGCCGCATCGACCGCCTCGCGCGCCTCGTCGTCGCCCACCGCCGCGAACAGGTTGCCGATCGGCGCGGCGCCGAATCCGTACCTGGTGACCTGGACGCCGCGTCCCACGGTCCGGCTCTGCATCGCTTCTCCTTCGTCGGTCGCCGCCGGCTCAAGGAGCCGGCGCCTCCATCTGCCAGACCATGCGCATACCCGTGGCCGAGGGGTCGAAGTCCCCGTCCAGCAGGCGGTTCATCCGGCGTTGCCAGGCCAGGTCGGCCTCGCTGAGGCGCAGCCTGTCCTGCAGGGCCGCGTAGTCGTCCGCCTCGATGTAGTGGAACAGGTCGAGGCCGTCGCGCCAGATCTTCCAGGTGTGCACGCCCGCCGCGCGCATCTGGGCCTCCAGGTCGGCCGGGATCGTGGCGTGCTCCCTGTCGTAGGCCTCCTCGGCCCCCGGGCGCGGCCGGGTGCGCAGGGCGATGCGCTGGGTCAATCTTGTGCCTTTCCGCTGGTCACCCGGGCGAGCATCAACGCGATGAGGATGATGCCTCCGTAGATCGCCTGGATCCACTGCGCGGAGACGCCCGCCAGCGTGAGGATGTTGTTGATCAGTCCGAGGACGAGCACCCCGCACAGCGCGCCGAACAGCGTGCCCTTGCCGCCGTCGAGGCTGACCCCGCCGATGACCGCGGCCGCGAACACCGTGAAGATCATGCCATCGCCCTGGGCGGCCGCCACCGACCCGAGCCGGCCGGTCATGAGCAGGCCCGCCAGCGCGGCCAGCAGGCCGCCGATCATGAACACCGTCCACAGGACCCGGTCGGTGCGCACGCCCGCGGCGCGGGCCGCGTCGACGTTGCCGCCGATCGCGTAGATCGAGCGCCCGTGCCGGAAGTACCCGAGCGCGACGATGCCGACGGCGTAGGCGACCACGCAGATCCAGATGGAGGCCGGCAGGCCGAGCCAGCGGGCGTTGCCGAGGTACAGGAACGACTCGGGCAGCGCGAAGAGGTTCTGGCCGCCGGTGAAGCCGATCTGCAGGCCGCGCAGCACGATCAGCATGCCGAGCGTCACGATGAACGCCGACAGCTTGAACCGCATGATCAGCATGCCGTTGAACGCCCCGACGAGCACGCCGATCAGCAGGCAGATCGGCACGCCCAGCCACGTCGGCCATTCGGTGCCGAGCCCGTTGGAGGCGGCCGGGATGACCAGCCCGACGCCGAGCGCGGGCGCGAGGCCCACGGTGGACTCCAGCGACAGGTCGAACTTCCCGGCGATCAGGATGATCGCCTCGGCGAGCACGAGCAGCGACAGCTCGGTCTGCTGCTGGAGCACGTTGGTCAGGTTGTCGGCGCTGAGGAAGGCCGGCTCCAGCAGTGCGCCGACGACCATCAGCAGCAGGATGGCCGGCACTAGGGCGAGGTCGCGGAACCGCGCGAGCGGCACCCTCGCCGGGCCCCGCGGCGTGCCCGCCTCCGTGCGCGGGGACTCGCCGGGGCTGCCGGGGGAGGCCACGGTCGTTTCCGTCATCGTGCGTCGACACCTTCCATGACCGCCACGAGCTCGGCGTCCGCCCAGCCCCGTGGCACTTCCTTGACGATGCGTCCATGGAACATCACGACGACCCGGTCGCAGATGCGCAGGTCGTCCAGCTCGTCGGAGACGAGCACGGCCGCCGCGCCGCGCTCGGCCGCGTCCTCCACGGCTCCGAGCAGCGCCTGCTTGGCCCGCACGTCCACCCCGGCGGTCGGGTCGATCACGACCAGCGCCCTGGGGTCGTCGGCGAGCGCCCGCGCCATGACGACCTTCTGGGCGTTGCCGCCCGACAGGTCGCCGACCGGCTGGGAGGGCCCGGTCGTCTTGATGGTGAGATCCTCGATCATCTTCTCGGCCTTGGCGCGGCGCCGAGCCGGGGACACCGCGCCGAGGCGGCCGAGCTTGTGCGCGATCGGCAGAGTGGCGTTCTCGGCGATCGACAGCAGCGGCACGAAGCCCTCCTTGTGCCGGTCCTTCGGGACGAAGCCGAGCCCGGCGCGCAGCGCCGAGGCGACGTCCCCCGGCCGGGGCCGGGCGCCGTTGACGGTCACCGTGCCGCTGTCGGCGGCGAGCAGGCCGACGAGCGTCTCGGCCAGGCTCACCTTGCCGCTGCTGCCCGACCCGGCCACCCCGACGATCTCCCCGGCGCGCACGGTGAGGTCGACGTCCTGGTAGCGGCCGGCCAGCGTGAGCTTCTCGGCGCTCAGCACGGCCGGCGCGCCGGCGTCCGCCGCTCGCGCCCTGGCCTGGTAGCCGGCCGCGGCCTCGCCGGTCATCGCGGCGACCAGCTCGTCGTGCGGGAGGTCGTCCACCGCGCTGGTGAGGACGTGCCGGGCGTCGCGGAAGACCGTGACCGACTGGCACACCCGGTACACCTCCTCCAGGTGGTGGGAGATGAACATCATCGTGACGCCCTGCTCGCGCAGCGACCGCATGCGGTCGAACAGCCGCTCGATCGCCGGGCCGTCGAGCTGCGCGGTCGGCTCGTCCAGGATGATGAACCGGGCGCCGAACGACAGCGCCCGGGCGATCTCCAGCAACTGGCGCTGCTCGACGTTGAGATCGCCGGCCAGGCGCCCGGCGTCGACCGCCACCCCGTACTGCTCCAGCACCTCGTGCGCCCGTGCCCGCAGCGTCCGCCAGTTGATCGGGCCGCGGGCCGACTGGCGGTTGAGGAACAGGTTCTCCGCGACGGTGAGCGTCGGGATGATCGTGGACTTCTGGTACACGCAGGCGACGTTGCGGCGCCAGCCGTCGCGGTCGGCGACCGGCGGGGCCTGCCGGCCGGCGAAGCGGACCTCGCCCGCGTCGGGGCGCTGGAGCCCGGTCAGGATGGACACCAGCGTCGACTTGCCGGCGCCGTTGCGGCCGACCAGGGCGTGCGTCTCTCCCTCGGCGATGACGATGCCCGCGTCGTCGAGCGCCGTCGTCGGCCCGTACCGTTTGGTGATGTTACGGGCCTCGACGGCCGGGGTGGCGGATGACGACATCATTTGACCTGGTTGCCCCAGAGATTGGGGTCGTCCACGTTGTCCTTGGTGACCAGCGGCGCGGCGAGCTGGTCCTCCAGACGACCGCCGCCGACGTCGACGATCGTGCTGTCGTGGTCGGTCTGGCCCGGCGCGAAGGTCTTGCCCTCCAGTGCCGCCTTGGCGTAGAAGAGCGCCCACTTGGCGTACAGGTCGGCGGGCTGGGAGACGGTGGCGTCGATCTGCCCGTCCCGGATGGCCTGGAACTCCTGCGGGATGCCGTCGTTGGAGACGATGAAGATGTGCTTGGGGTCGGTCGGCGGCACCACCAGGTTCTTGGACTTCAGCAGCTGGAGGGTGGGCGCGAGGAAGGCGCCGCCCGCCTGCATGTAGATGCCGTTGATGTCGGGGTGCTGGGTGAGCCGGGTCTGCAGCGCGGCCGAGGCCTTGGGGCCCTCCCACTCGGTGGGCTCGGCGAAGACCGTGATGCCGGGGTAGTTGGACTTCATGCACGCGCCGAACGCCTCGGAGCGGTCGCGGCCGTTGACCGACGACAGCGAGCCCTGGAACTCCACGACCTTGCCCTTGCCCTTGAGCTGGTCGCCGAGGAACTTGCAGGCCTTCTCGCCATAGGCGCGGTTGTCGGCGCGGACCACCATGAAAGTCTTGCCCTTGTCGGGCCGGGTGTCCACGGTGACGACCGGAATGTTCTTCCCGGCGAGCTGGTCGAGGGTGGTGGCGATCGCGCCGGTGTCCTGCGGGGCCATCACGATGGCCTTCGCGCCCTGGCTCACCAGCGCCTGGGTGTTGGCCACCAGCTTGGCGATGTCGTTCTGCGAGTTGGTCGGCGGCATCAGGTCGATGCCGAGCTGGCTCGCCATCTGCGGGACGTACTTGTTGTAGGAGTTCCAGAAGTCGGTGTCGGCGCGCGGGAAGTCGATGCCGACCTTGCCGCCCCCGGCGGCGGCGGTCGAACCGCCCCCGGCCGAGGACGAGGGGCTGGACGGCGTCGACGACCCGCACGCGGCGAGGGTCATGGTCGCCGCGAGAAGTGCCACACCGTAGGTGGCCGAGGATCGTATTGTCACTTGTCGCCTCGATTCAACGGGAAATGCGGGGGGTTGCGGGGCGCCTCGGTATGAGGGCGCGGCGCCCCGGGAGGGCGGGTGCGGGACGTCGGGGCCGCCCCGGGGACGTAGGGGCGGCGCGGTGGGCCTCCGGGGAGGTGAGGAGCGTGAGGAGCGGCGGGCCTGGGGAGGTGGGGACCTGAAGGCTAGGTCTTGGGACGCAGCCGCAGGCCGTGCATGCCGCCGTCCACGTCGAGCACGGTGCCCGTCGTGCTCGACGCCAGCGGGCCGGCGAGGTAGGCGATGGCCGCGGCGACCTCCTGGGCGCTGACCAGCCGGCCCATCGGCTGACGGGCCTCCAGCGCGCGGCGTTCGGCCTGCGGGTCCGGCGCCACGGCGAGCAGCCGCTGCACCCAGGGGGTGTCGGCGGTGCCCGGGTTGACGCAGTTGACGCGAATGCCCTCGCCGATGTGGTCGGCGGCCATGGCCAGCGTCAGCGACAGGATCGCGCCCTTGGACGCGCTGTAGAGCGCGCGGTCGGGCAGTCCGGCCGTGGCCGCGATCGAACAGGTGTTGACGATGGCCGCGTGGGCGGACGCGCGCAGGTGCGGCAGCGCCGCCCTGGTGACCCGGACGATGCCGAGGAGGTTGACGTCGAGGACGCGGAACCACTCCTCGTCGGGGTTGGACTCGACCGTCCCGGCCGCGCCGATGCCGGCGTTGTTGACCAGGATGTCGATGCCGCCGAGCCGTCCGGCCGCCGCCGCGACGGCGGAGCGGACCGCGGCGTCGTCGGTGACGTCGGCCTTGACGCCGACGAACGGCTCGCCCGGCGGGTCGAGGTCCAGGCAGGCCACCCGGGCGCCGCGCTCGGCGAGCAGCTCGGCGGTCGCCAGGCCGATGCCCGAGCCGCCGCCGGTGACCAGCGCGGACAGCCCTTCCAGCTCGCTCATGCGGCCCCCTCCTCGACGTCGCCGCCGGCCCAGACGCGCCCGCCGGGGAAAGTGTGGGCGGAGATCGACTCCGGGCGCATGGCGGCGCTGAACCCGGGCGCGTCCGGCGCCTGGTAGCGGCCGTTCTTGACCACCACGGGGTCGACGAAGTGCTCGTGCAGGTGGTCGACGTACTCGATCACCCGGTCCTGCCGGCTGCCGCTGACCGCCACGTAGTCGAACATGGCCAGGTGCTGCACCAGCTCGCACAGGCCGACGCCGCCGGCGTGCGGGCAGACGGGCACGCCGAACTTGGCGGCGAGCAGCAGGATCGCGATGTTCTCGTTCACCCCGCCGACGCGGGCGGAGTCGAGTTGCACGATCGACATCGAACCGGCCTGGAGCATCTGCTTGAAGACCACGCGGTTCTGCACGTGCTCGCCGGTGGCCACCTTGATCGGCGCCAGGGCCCGGGCGACGGTGGCGTGGCCGAGCACGTCGTCGGGGCTGGTGGGCTCCTCGATCCAGTACGGGTCGTACTCCCTGAGCGCGTTCACCCAGGTGATGGCCGCGCCCACGTCCCAGCGCTGGTTGGCGTCGATCGCGATGCGGAAGCCGGGGCCGCAGACCTCGCGGGCGATGCGCATGCGGCGCAGGTCGTCGTCGAGGTCGGCGCCGACCTTGAGCTTGATCTGGGTGAAGCCGGCGGCGATCGCCTCGCGGCACAGGCGGCGCAGCTTGTCGTCGTCGTAGCCGAGCCACCCCGGGGAGGTGGTGTAGGCGGCGTAGCCGTTGGCCCGCAGGTCGGCGGCGCGCTCGGCGCGGCCCGGCTCGGCGCGGCGCAAAATCTCCAGTGCCTCGCCGGGGGTGAGCGCGTCGCTGAGGTAGCGGAAGTCGACCAGGTCGACGAGCTCCTCGGGGGACATCTCGCTCAGCAGTTGCCAGAGCGGCTTGCCCTCCAGCTTGGCCTTGAGGTCCCACAGCGCGTTGACGACCGCGGAGATCGCCATGTGCATGACGCCCTTCTCCGGGCCGAGCCAGCGAAGCTGGGAGTCGTGCACCATCTCCTTGTACAGGGCGCCGAGGTCGTCGGGGCGGCGGCCCACGACGAACGGCTCCAGGGCGGCGATGGCGGCGGTCTGCACGTCGTTGCCCCGGCCGATGGTGAAGGCGAAGCCGTGGCCGTCGACGCCGCCGTCGGTCCGCAGGACCACGTAGGCGGCGGAGTAGTCGGGGTCGGGGTTCATCGCGTCGGACCCGTCCAGCTCCTGGGAGGTGGGGAACCGGATGTCGTGGGTCTCCAGGGCGATGATCAGCGGTGCGCGGCTCATGCCTGACCCACCGTCTGGCGCTGGCGGCCCAGGCCGTCGATCTCCAGCTCGACCACGTCGCCCTTGACCAGGTACGGCTGGCCGGGCATGCCGAGGGCGACGCCGGCGGGCGTGCCGGTGTTGATCAGGTCGCCGGGCTCCAGGACCATGAACTGGCTGAGGTAGCGGACGATCTCGGCCACTCCGAAGATCATGTTCGCGGTGCTGCCGTCCTGCCGGGCCTCGCCGTTGACCCACAGCCGCAGGCCGAGGCTCTGCGGGTCGGGCACCTCGTCGGCGGTGACCAGCCAGGGGCCGAGCGGGTTGAACGTCTCGCACGACTTGCCCTTGTCCCACTGACCGCCGCGCTCGAGCTGGAACTCCCGCTCGGAGACGTCGTTGGAGACGGCGTAGCCGGCGACGCAGGCCAGCGCCTCCTCGTGGGTGCCGAGGTAGCGGGCGGTCCTGCCGATGACGACGCCCAGCTCGACCTCCCAGTCGGTCTTCACGCTGCCGCGCGGGATGAGGACCTGGTCCTCGGGCCCGACGACGGTGTTGGGGGCCTTCATGAAGATGATCGGCTCGCCGGGGATGGCCGCCCCGGTCTCCTCGGCGTGGTCGCGGTAGTTGAGGCCGACGCAGACGACCTTGCCCGGACGGGCGATCGGCGCCCCGACGCGGCCCTCCGTGGTCCCCGGCGCGGCCTCCTCGTCGAGCGGCGGCAGTTCGCCGGCCCGCAGGGCGATCGCCACACGTTCGATCCGGCCCGAGGCGAAGAAGTCCCCGTCGAAGTCGACGCCCTGCCCGAGGACGCCGCGCAGGTCACGCGGGCGGCCGGCGTCGTCCAGGACGGCGGGCCGTTCCTCTCCGGGCGGTCCGACTCGCAGCAGCTTCACGCGTCTCCCCCATATTCATCGGATGTGTTGGAAAAGAAGACTACGCGGAGATGCGCGCACGTCAAGAGGGTTGGCGAGGCTGTCCGCCTATTCATCCGATGGCTGTGCCGTCATCGCGACAGTGCTTTCACCATCTCGTAACCTGACCCCTGGACGTGGTGGTACGGCGGCCCGGCAGGGTATTCCCATCCTGGCGTGCCTTGACGGGCTCCGGCGGCCGTAATAGAACACGTTTCAGAAAACCTGCCGACCAAGCGCTTGATCAACTCCCCCGGGCGGTCATATGGACATCAACCTCGTCGACCAGGACCACTACGCGCGCTCCGGCGTCCCGCACGAGCAGCTCAGGTGGCTGCGCGCCAACGATCCGGTCTTCTGGCACGAGGGCGAGCAGGAGCCGGGCTGGCCGGGCTTCTGGGCCGTCACCAAGCACGAGGACGTCGTGCACATCTCCCGCCGTTCCGATGTGTTCTCCTCCAGCAGGAGCCTGGCCCTGTTCAACGAGATGGCCGAGGAGCAGCGCCAGCTCCAGCGGATGATGATGCTCAACCAGGACCCGCCGGAGCACACCCGCCGGCGCTCGCTGGTCAACCGCGGCTTCACCCCGCGCCAGATCGGCATCCTGGAGGACCACATCCGCGACATCTGCCACGGCCTGGTGGACGAGGCGACCGCCAAGGGCGAGGTGGACTTCGTCACCGACGTGGCGGCCCCGCTCCCCCTGTACGTGATCTGCGAGCTGCTCGGCGCGCCGGTCGAGGACCGCGACAAGCTGTTCCAGTGGTCCAACCGCATGATCGGCAGCCAGGACCCCGACTACGCCACCAGCCCCGAGGAGGGCCAGGCGGCGGCGATGGAGGTCTACTCCTACGCCAACCAGCTCGCCGCCCGGCGCCGCGAGGAGCCGCGCGACGACATCGTCACCAAGCTGCTCCAGCCGGGCGACGACGGCGAGTCGCTGAGCGAGGACGAGTTCGACCTGTTCGTCCTGCTGCTGGTCGTCGCGGGCAACGAGACCACCCGCAACGCGGCGTCGGGCGGCATGCTCGCCCTGTTCGAGCACCCCGAGCAGTGGGAGCGGCTGGTCCGCGACCCGTCCCTCGCCCGCACCGCGGCCGACGAGATCGTCCGCTGGGTCTCGCCGGTCAACCTGTTCCGCCGCACCGCCACCCGCGACACCACCCTGCACGGCAAGCAGGTCAAGGAGGGCGACAAGGTCGTGGTGTTCTACTCCTCGGCCAACCGCGACGAGGACGTCTTCGCCGCTCCGGGCGGCTTCGACATCGGCCGCGACCCGAACCCGCACATCGGCTTCGGCGGCGGCGGCGCCCACTTCTGCCTGGGCAACCACCTGGCCAAGCTGGAGCTGCGGGTGCTGTTCGAGGTGCTGGCGCAGCGCATGCCCGACCTGCGCCCGGCCGGCGAGGCCAAGCGCCTGCGGTCGTACTTCATCAACGGCATCAAGAGCCTTCCCGTCCAGATCTGACCGGCCGGGCCGGTTCTCCGCCTCCGAGTGGTACGCCCGCCTCCTCGGCACCCGCCGAGCGAGGCGGGCGTACCGCTTTCCATGCAGGCTGGACGTACGTGCACAGGTGACGTCCGCGGCCCCTCTCCCCTGCCCTCGGCACCGCTCTCACCGCCGCGGGGACGCCCGCGGACGCCCGGCACGGCCGTGAAAGTTTCGCGCCGCGCTCCCGGGGGGCGTGGTGGCCGCCGGAACGGCCGGGCGTCACCCCAGGTCGGATGGTTCGTTCTCTCTCCGCGCATGACGGATGACGCGTAATCGCTTGTCAGGAATTTGTCGGATATATCAGGGTGTCCTGGTGATGGAACGCACCCCACCACGCGAGCCGGTCCGGACCGCGTCCCTGCCCGCCGCCGCGTCCGGGCCCGAACCGGCCCCCGTGACCCCGCGGGACACCGGCACCGCGCCCGAGACGGTCGCCGAGCCCGTGCCCGAGAAGGCCCCCGCGCCTCCGCCCGAGGCCGCCCGCGAGCGCGTGCCCGAGACGGCCGGCGCCGACGGGTCCGTGACGCTCGCCCGAGACGAGGTCGAGACCGTCGCCGAGGACGAGGCGGGGGCCGGCGGACGCGCGAACGGCACGGCCGCCGGCGGACGCGCGGACGAGCACCAGCAGGAGGACGACACGGGAGACGGCGGGACGGCCGTCCAGAGGCGGTGGTGGCCGCCGCGATTCGTCACCGACGCGACCGAACGCAAGGCGCTGCTCATCTGGCTGTGCTCGCACGTCGGCTTCCTGATCTACGCCTACCTGGCCGCCCCGGGGCGCACCACCGACCCCTTCATCAACCGGCTCACCCGCTGGGACGCCGAGAACTTCATCGCCATCGCCGACTACGGCTACGACGGCCCGCCCGGCATGCAGGACAGCGCCAAGCTGCCCGCGTTCTTCCCCGGCATGGCGCTGCTGATCAGGCTGCTGAAGCCCATCGTGCACGACGGCCGCCTGGCCACGGTGCTGATCTCGCTGGTGGCCAGCGCGGTCGCCGCCGTGGCGCTGTCGCGGCTGGCCGAGCACATGCTCAAGGGCAGCGGCCCGTTCGCCGTGGGCGCCCTGTTCCTCAGCCCCTTCGCCGCCTTCCTGTTCACCGGCTACTCCGAGTCCCTGTTCCTGGCGCTGGCCTTCCCGGCGTGGCTGCTGGCCCGCAAGGGCCGCTGGGAGGACGCGGCCCTGTGCGCGGCGGCGGCCGCGGCGGTCCGCATCTCCGGGCTGTTCCTGGCCGTCGGCCTGGTGGTCATGTACCTGGTGGCCGCCAACGGCCGCAAGGCGCCCGAGAACCGGCGCGCGTGGCCCTGGCTGGCGCTGCCCGCCGTCCCGGTGGCCCTCTACACCCTGTACCACTGGACGCGCACCGGCGACCCGCTGGCCTACAACAGCGTCCAGGCGCAGTACTGGGGCCGGCACACCGTGTGGCCGTGGGAGGCGTTCCTCAACACCTGGAACATGTCCGACGACGTCCCCTCGCTGACCACCTCCTACTACGAGGAGATCGCCGCCGCGGCGGTGCTGCTGGCCCTGGCGGTCTGGCTGGCGGTGCGCCGCCGCTGGCCGGATCTGGCGTACATGGTGCCGCAGGTGCTGTCGTTTCTGACCCTGTCGTCGTTCTACCTGTCCATCGGGCGGGCGTCGCTCACCTGGTTCCCGCTGTGGCTGGCGCTCGGCTGGGCGGGCGTGAAGCGACCATGGCTCTTCTGGACGGTCATGGCGGTCATGCTGCCCGTCATGGCGATCAACGTCGGCAACTTCACCACGGGCGCGTGGATCGGCTGAACGCCCCGATCGGCTGATCGGCCGATCGGCCGATCGGCGCGGCCGGTGGCGCCGATCGGCCCAGGACGGGCCGGCCCGGGATCGGCCGCGCCGGTCGGCTCAGGGCCAGGAGGAGTCCTGCTCGGGGTCGGCTCAGGGCCAGGAGGAGTCCTGCTCGGGGTCGGCGCCCTGCGACAGCAGCCGGACGTCGGACTCGACCATCATCGTGACCAGCTCCTCGAAGGTCACCGCGGGCTCCCAGCCGAGCTGGACGCGGGCCTTCTTGGGGTCGGCGCACAGCAGGTCCACCTCGGCGGGCCGGTGCAGCGTCCGGTCGGCGACCACGTAGCGCTCCCAGTCGAGCTGCGCCGCCTCGAACGCCGCGACGACCAGTTCGCGCACCGAGTGCGTGCGGCCGGTGCCGATGACGTAGTCCTCCGGGGTGCCGGCCCGCAGCATCAGCCGCATGGCCTGGACGTAGTCCCCGGCGAACCCCCAGTCGCGGCGGGCCTCGAGGTTGCCCAGCCGCAGCTCCGAGGCCAGGCCGAGCTTGATCCGCGCGACGCCCAGCGTCACCTTGCGCGTGACGAACTCGGCGCCGCGCCGCGGGGACTCGTGGTTGAACAGGATGCCGGAGACGGCGAACATGCCGTAGGACTCGCGGTAGTTCTGGGTGAGGAAGTGCCCGTACGCCTTGGCCACGCCGTAGGGAGAGCGCGGGTGGAACGGCGTGCGCTCGTTCTGCGGGGTCTCGCGCACCTGGCCGAACATCTCCGACGAGGACGCCTGGTAGAACCGGATCTGGCCTGAACCGGAGGCGCGCGAGGAGGTGATGCCCGAGCAGACCCTGATCGCCTCCAGCATGCGCAGCACGCCCATGCCGGTCACCTCGGCCGTCAGTTCGGCCTGCTCCCAGGACATCGGCACGAACGAGATGGCGCCCAGGTTGTAGACCTCGTCGGGCTGGACGCGCTCCACCGCGCTGATCAGCGAACCCTGGTCGAGCAGGTCCCCCCGGACGAGCTGGACGTCCTGCAGCAGCCGGCGCACGCGCGAGACCCGCGGGTTGGCCTGGCCGCGCACCAGGCCCCAGACGTCGTAGCCCTGGTCGAGCAGATGCTCGGCGAGGTAGGAGCCGTCCTGCCCGGTGATGCCAGTGATCAGCGCACGCCTGGCCAACGGGTCCTCCTTGTTCTCCGGGCTCGGCGGCTTGCGCGGCCTCACCCGAACTGTGAGCTGTAAGACGCGAATGTACCGCCAAGGGGTGCGTCGAGCGCCATGGGCCGCCGAGGCGCTGCCCCTCCACCTCGGTAGAACAGGTTCTACCGAGTGACGTTCGGTAACTCTAACGTCCCAGCTCGTGAGGTGTGAGAGCCGATTGGGGCCTAATTCCACATTAGGTGCTGGTTCACACCTAGATGGTAGGCTTCGCGGCTAAGATCGGCTTTGTGGTGTGCCCGGGCGGCGACCGCCGAGCACCGCTCTCGAAAGGGGTGTCCGTGGAGGTTCCAGACGACCAGCGGGAGCGGGAACCGGGCAGGCTGCGGGTCGCCCTCCTGTCGTACCGGAGCAAGCCCACCTGCGGCGGCCAGGGCGTCTACCTGCGCCACCTCAGCCGCGAGCTGGTCGCGCTCGGACACTACGTCGAGGTCTTCTCCGGCCCGCCCTACCCGGAGCTGGATGAGGGCGTCGTGCTCACCAAGGTGCCTAGCCTCGACCTGTACCGCGACGAGGACCCCTTCCGCACCCCCGCCCTCGACGAGTACCGCGACTGGATCGACGTGCTCGAGGTCGCCACGATGTGGACCGCCGGCTTCCCCGAGCCGCTGACCTTCAGCCTGCGCGCGCTGCGCGAGCTGAAGAAGCGCCGCGGCGACTTCGACGTCGTCCAGGACAACCAGACGCTCGGCTACGGCGTGCTCGGCATCCAGAAGCTCTTCCCGGTCGTCGGCACCATCCACCACCCGATCAGCGTCGACCGGCGCATCGAACTGGAGGCCGCGCCGCTGCGCAAGCAGCTCTCCATGCGCCGCTGGTACGGCTTCGTGCGCATGCAGAGCATCGTCGCGCCCCGCCTGAAGCCGATCCTCACGGTCAGCGAGTCGAGCCTGGCCGACATCCACCGCGACTTCAACGTCCCGCAGAGCAGCATGCGGCTCATCCCGCTCGGCGTCGACACCCGGTACTTCCACCCGCGCCCGCACCTGCCCAGGCGCAAGGGATCGATCGTCGCCGTGGCCAGCGCCGACTCGCCCATGAAGGGCGTCGCCACCCTGCTGCGCGCGGTCGCCAAGCTCGCCACCGAACGTGACGTCAACCTGACGGTGGTCAGCAGGCCGACGCCCGGCGGGCCCACCGAGAAGCTCGTCCAGGAACTCGCGCTCGGCGACCGGGTGCGGTTCGTGCACGGCATCAGCGACGACGAGCTCGGCGAGCTGATCGCAACCTCCGAGATCTCGGTGGTGCCGTCCCTCTACGAGGGCTTCTCGCTGCCCGCCGTCGAGCACATGGCCTGCGCGACCCCGCTGGTCGCCAGCCGCACGGGCGCGCTGCCCGAGGTGGTCGGGGACGCCGCCGTCCAGGTCGCCCCCGGCGACCCCGAGGAGCTGGCCGCGGTGCTGCGCCGCCTGCACGACTCGCCGCAGGAGCGCGAGCGGGTCGGCCGGGCCGGATACGACCGGGTGATGGAGCGCTACACCTGGCACGTGGTCGCCAAGCGGACCGTCGAGGCCTATCACGAGGCCATCGAGGCCCGCAGGAAAGGGGAGCGGTAAGTGCTGACCGTCGACTTCGGCAAGCTTCCGGTCGGACCCGGGGTACGGGTGCTGGACCTCGGCTGCGGCGGCGGCCGCCACGCCTTCGAGGTGCTGCGCCGCGGCGCCGACGTGGTGGCCTTCGACCAGGACGCGGCCGAGCTGGAAGGCGTCGCGAACATGTTCGCCGCCATGGACAAGGCCGGCGAGGTGCCCGCCGAGGCCACCGCCGAGACGGTGACCGGCGACGCGCTCGCCATGCCCTTCCCGGACGCCTCCTTCGACCGGGTGATCGCGGCCGAGGTGCTGGAGCACATCCCCGACGACATGACGGCGATGCGCGAGATCCTGCGGGTGCTCAAGCCGGGCGGCCGGGCGGCGATCACCGTGCCGAGCTTCCTGCCCGAGCGCATCTGCTGGGCGCTGTCGGAGGACTACCACACCGCGCCCGGCGGCCACGTCCGCATCTACACGCTGGCCGAGCTCACCGCCAAGCTCAAGTCGACGGGCTTCGTGGTGGGCCCGCACCACCACGCCCACGGCCTGCACTCGCCGTACTGGTGGATCAAGTGCGCGGTCGGCGTGAACGACGACGACCACCCGCTGGCCAAGGCCTACCACGAGCTGCTCGTGTGGGACATCATGAAGCGCCCGCCGCTGACCCGGGTCGCCGAGTCCCTGCTCAACCCCCTGATCGGCAAGAGCGTGGTGGTCTACGTCCGGAAGCCGGCATGACCGAACCGGTCTCGACGGGCGCCGTCCCGGCGGTACCGGGCATCATCACCGCGGAACAGGTCCTCGCGACCGCGCGCAGCATCGCCGCCGTCCAGCAGCCCGACGGCGGCGTGCCGTGGCCCGAAGGGCACGTCGACGCCTGGAACCACGTCGAGTGCCTGATGGCCATGAGCGCCGCCGGGCTCACCGCCGAGGCCAGGAAGGGCTACGACTGGCTGGCGCGGCGCCAGCGCGACGACGGCTCATGGCCGATGAAGATGGTGCGCGGCGCGGCCGCCGAGGCGAACGGCGAGAGCAACCACGCCGCGTACCTCGCCGTGGGCGTGCGCCACGAGCTGCTGGTCACCGGGGACGAGCACTTCGCCCGCGCGATGTGGCCGGTCGTCAGGAAGGCGCTGGACTTCGTCGTCGGCCTGCAGACGGCCCGCGGGGAGATCGTCTGGGAGCGCTCGGCCGCCGGCGTCCCCGCGCAGTACGCCCTGCTGACCGGGTGCTCGTCGATCTACCAGGGACTGCGCTGCGGCGTGCTGCTCGGCGAGCACCTGGGCGACCCCCAGCCCGACTGGGAGCTGGCCGCCGACCGGCTCGGGCACGTGCTGGCCGCCCACCCCGAGGCGTTCGCCGACAAGAGCCGCTTCTCGATGGACTGGTACTACCCCGTGCTGGGCGGCGCGGTGCGCGGGACCGACGCGCTGGTGCGGCTGGAGGAGGAGTGGGACACCTTCGTCGTCCCCGGCCTCGGCATCCGGTGCGTGTCCGACCAGCCGTGGGTGACCGGAGCCGAGTCGTGCGAGCTGGCGCTCGCGCTGGACGCGGCCGGCGAACGGGAGCGGGCCCTCGCCGTCTACCGGGACATGCAGCACCTGCGGCACGACAACGGCTCCTACTGGACCGGCTGGCAGTTCGTGAACGGGGCATGGTTCCCGCACGAGCAGTCCGCCTACACCGCCGCCGCGGTCGTCCTGGCCGCCGACGCCCTCTCGGGCGCCACACCGGCGTCCTCCCTGTTCCGCGACGCGGGCCGCTTCGCCGTCCCGGTGATCGACCCCGACGCCTGCGGCTGCTCCCCCGCCTCCAGCCGCACCTGACCCGCCGGAGTTCGCCCACCAAGTCGGTGGCCTCGACAGGCGAGGTCGGACGGTGGTCCTTCCGCCTTCGACGCGGTGGAATCACATGAGAAGTGGCCGACGGATCCCCGGCACAGGACCCCGGTGCGGTGACCACCTACGCGCGCAGGGCGCGGCTCTCCACCCCGCCCGTGTGCCGGATGTGATCGGCGCCGGGTCGGCGGGTCGTGGTACGGCGATGCCGGCACCGGTCACGGCGCCCCGCCCGGTGAGCGTTTCGTGGGCAGCGTACCCAGATGGTTTCCCCTGGCTCGTCCGTCAGCGACGGGAAGCATAGAAGACTTGCCTTATATAAGGCGTGGCTGATACACATTACTCGTGCATGCGTTCGATGTGCTCGGCGACCCGGTGCGCCGCAGGATCCTGGAACTGCTGCTCGCCGACGGAGAGAAGACCTCCGGCGCGGTGAGCGCGGTCATCCAGGAAGAGTTCGGCATCTCGCAGCCGGCCGTCTCACAACACCTGCGGGTGCTGCGCGACGGCGGGTTCGCGACGGTGCGCCCCGAGGGCGCCCGCCGCCTCTATGCGGTCAACCTCGACCCGCTTCGCGACATCGACGCATGGCTCGAACGCTTCCGGCGCTACTGGACTCCGCATCTGGACGCGCTGGCGACAGAGCTGGCCCGCGGCAAGCGCGAACGCCGGCTCAGCGACCCAAGCGAGGCACCAAGGCAAGGGGATACCCAATGATCGACGTCAACCAGCAGATCAACGCCGTCCGGCGGCAGGTCGGCACCCGCGTGCTCGAAGCCGGCGAGGCCGTCACCGTCACCATCGGCCAGACCTACGACACCACCGTCGAAGACCTCTGGGAGGCCTGCACCGATCCCGAGCGCATCGCCCGGTGGTTCCTGCCCGTCTCCGGCGACCTGCGCCTGCACGGCCGCTACCAGTTCGAGGGCAACGCGGGCGGCGTCGTCGAACGCTGCGACCCGCCGAAGGGCTTCTCGGCCACCTGGGAGTTCGGCGGCAACGTGAGCTGGATCGAGGTCCGCCTGACCCCCGAGGGCGACGGCCGCGCCCGGTTCGAGCTGGAGCACATCGCCCTGCCCGAAGACCACTGGGAGCAGTTCGGCCCCGGCGCGGTCGGCATCGGCTGGGACATGGGCCTGGTGGGCCTGGCCCTGCACCTGTCCACCGGGCAGCCCGTGGACCTCGCGGCCGGAGCGGCCTGGGCGGCCTCCGAGGAGGGCAAGACCTTCACGGCGCTCAGCAGCGACCGCTGGGCCGACGCGGACATCGCCGCCGGCACCGACGAGGCCAAGGCCCGCGCCGCGGCCGCGCGCACCACGGCCGCCTACACCGGCGCCCCCGCTCCCGACGCCCCCGCCGAGTCCTGACCTCAGGCGTCGGTCACCGACGTCCTGAACTCAGCGCACGGGAGTCCGTCCGTGGCGCGGGAGGGCGCTGACGCCGCCACCTCGTCGCCTCTCCGTCCTGTTCGTCCTGATCGTCAGGCGGAGAAGCCGACGCGCTGGAGCACGCGCAGCGAGCCTTCGGCCGCGACCTCCTTGAAGTCGCCGGAGGCCAGCGCGCGCTCGAAGACGCGGAGCGGAGCCTGGCCGCCGTCGGCGGGGTCGGGGTAGATGTCGTGGAACACCAGGGCCCCACCTACCATGACGTGCGGCGCCCAGCCCTCGTAGTCGCTGGTCACCGGCCCCTCGGAGTGCCCTCCGTCGATGAACAGCATCGCCAGGCGGGTGTTCCAGTAACGGGCCACCGTCTCCGACCGTCCCACGACGGCGATGACCTCCTCCTCCAGCCCGGCCTTGGCGATGGCCGCCCGGAAGAAGGGCAGGGAGTCCATCTTCCCGAACCGCGGGTCCATCAGGGTGGGGTCGTGGTGGGCCCAGCCGGGCTGGATCTCCTCCGAGCCGCGGTGGTGGTCGACGGTGAAGACGACCGACCCGACCTGCCGGGCGGCGGCGCCGAGGTAGATGGCCGACTTGCCGCAGTAGGTGCCGATCTCGCAGATGGGACCGAGGGATCCGTACGTGTACGCGGTCTCGAAGAGGGCCTGGCCCTCGTTGGAGGGCATGAAGCCCTTCGCGCGCTCGGCCACGTGACGCAGGTCCGCCGGCATGGACACGTGAGTCATGATTTTTCCTCTTTGTGCGGCCAATGCGGATGCACCCTATCTATCAACACCGCAGCCGCCTGAAAGGTGCCCCCCTTCCTCACCCAAACCCCACCGAATAATGTTCCAGTGAACCTCCCTCGGGTGCGGGGTGGGGCGCATCCTGTGCCGGTCATGGCCGAGGCCGGCACCGCGATGATCACCACCGGAGGCGGGGGGGTCGCGGCGCGACGAGCGGGGCCCACACGCTCCGCTCGACGGGAATGCGACGCCGCCGGGCCCGCCGTAGCGGTCGTCAGGCGGGCGGCCCACTCGACGGGACGCGACGCCGCGCAGGTTCACCGGGGCGGGTGTCAGGCGTCTTGGCAGTGCTGGAAGGACGCCGCCTGGCCGACGAGGACTCCGTCTTCCACCAGGTTCCACATCGTCACGTTCTCGATCCAGAACCGGCGTCCTGACTTGGCGATGCGCCGCCCCCGGTAACCGGTCGCGAAGCCGTCACGGTGGACGGCGTCCAGGAGCCACTGGCGGTCCTCCCGCCGGTCGGGTTCCGCCGAGAGGCGGGAGGGCATGCCGACGAACTCCTCCCAGTCGTATTCGAAGCATCGCTGGGCGGCGAGGTTCGCATAGGTGAAGCGGGGGTCGTCCCCCGCGTCGTGTGCCAGCACCCCGAAGGGCGCGTCCTCGTACAACCAGCGCGCCGTGGTCTCGGGGCCTACCAGCGGGGTGCCGACCAAGCGCAGGTGACAGCTCGCCAGCAGGTCGAAGAAGTGGGAGTTCACCGGACAAACCGTTCTTTTGGTGCATTTCCGGTGCAAATGGTAGGGCATAGGGAAGCGTCCCCAGGCGGTGAGACCGCCGTCGGCGGCCGCCGGCTCAACCGCCGCCGGCTTGCCGGTGTGCTCTCAGGCTCGGGCGTATGGCCGAGGAGGCAGCCCCCATCGCACTCCCACCAGCCAGGGCGTCCTCAAGGTAGGGTGCATCTACGTAGATGGCGTCTACATAGGAGCAGCATGCCGAGGACGGCGTTCGTCGGGCGCGGGGCGGAGCTGGGAGCTCTGGGGAAGCGACTGGAGCGCGTACGGGCCACGGGCGCCGGGGCCGCGGTCGCGATCCGGGGGCGCCGCCAGGTCGGCAAATCACGGCTGGTGCAGGAGTTCTGCGATCGCGCGCAGGTGCCCTACTTCTTCTTCACCGCCACCAAGGGCATGTCTCCGGTCGAGTCCGTCGACGCCTTCTGCGCCGAACTGCGCGAGTCCCCGTTGCCCTCCCGGCCGGAGGCCGTGCCCCAGGCGGGCGCCGGCAACTGGCCCGACGCGTTCCGCATCCTTTCCACGACGCTTCCCGATCACCCGTCGGTCGTGGTGATCGACGAGGTGCCGTGGCTGGCCGAGCAGGACGAGTTGTTCGACGGCGCCCTACAGACGGCGTGGGACAGGCTGCTGAGCGACCGGCCGGTCCTGTTGCTGCTGCTCGGCAGCGATCTGCACATGATGGAGCGCTTCACCGCCTACGACCGTCCGTTCTTCGGCCGGGCGGACGCCATGGTCCTCGGGCCGCTGAACCCCGCCGAGACCGCCGACGCGCTCGGGCTGAGCGGCGGCGACGCCATCGATGCCTATCTCACCTCCGGTGGCCTGCCAGGCATCCTCCGTGCCTGGCCGCACGGCACCCCCGCCCTGGAGTTCATCCGGCAGGAGTGCGCCGATCCGGCCTCCCCGCTCTTCAACGTCCCCGAGGCGTCCTTGCTCGCCGAGTTCCCGACGCCTGATCAGGCCCGCCGGGTCCTGGAGGCGGTGGGCAGCGGGGAAAGGACACAGGCGAACATCGCGGCGACGGCCGGGGGACGCCAGGGCGCTCTGGCCTCCGGCTCCGTTTCCCCCCTCCTGCGCCGCCTGACCGAAGAGAAGCGGGTTCTGGCCGTTGAGGAGCCCTTGTCGACGCAGCCGGGCAAGCCCCCCCTCTACCGGGTGGCCGATCACAACCTGCGCCTGTATCTCGGAGTTCTGCGCGCCGCCGCGGAGAGGTCGCGACGTGGCCAGTTGGACGCCGCGGTCAAGCTCGTCGAACGCCGCTGGTCCTCACTGCGCGGTCGCGCGGTCGAGCCGGTGATCCGGGAGGCGCTGACGATGGCCGCCGCGGCCGAGCGCCTCCCCTGGGACGACGTGGAGGCGGTGGGGGGGTGGTGGAACCGGCGCTTCGACCCGGAGGTGGACCTCGTGGGCGCCGACCGGGCGCCGGTCGCACGTCATGTGCGCTTCGCCGGTTCGATCAAGTGGCTGGGCACGGCCTTCGACGCCCATGACCTGCACCGGCTTCGTGAGTCCGCCGCCCAGATCCCCGGCCACGACTCGGGCGGGCTCGTCGCGGTGTCCCTGTCGGGGGTCGTTTCCGGGCTGGGCCTGGACCTGGTGTGGGGGCCGGACGACGTCGTCGCGGCATGGAGGTAGGCACCGCTGAGGATGGCCGGCGGGCGATCCGAACAATGTTCCGTCGGGCTCTTGTCGGGTGCGGTGGAACGTGTTCTACTTCCTGGGTGAACCAGCGTGCTCGCATAGTGATGTCCGATGACGAGGTGGAGGCGTTCCTGCGGGAGTCGCGGAAGTTCCAGCTCGGGACGATCAACGCGGACGGGACGCCGCACATGGTGACGATGTTCTACGGGCTCACCGAGGACCGGCTGACGTTCTGGACCTACGGCAAGGCCCAGAAGACGCGCAACCTCGCCCGCGATCCCCGCGTGAGCTGCCTGGTCGAGGCCGGCGACGACTACGCCGAGCTGCGGGGCGTCCTGCTGTACGGCACGACGCGCCTGGTCACCGAGCCGGAGGCCGTCCTGGACATCGGCATGGACATCACCAAGCGCATGACAGGACTGACCGACGCCGACGTGACTGCGGAGCTTCGCGGGTACGTCGAGCACACCGGCCGCAAGCGCGTCGCCTACATCGTCGAGCCGACCCGGGTGGTTTCCTGGGACCATCGCAAGCTTTCGGCGCCCGCCACGGCCTAATCTCGGCTGTGAAGGGTCCGTATTGCGAGGAAGGCTCCGATGAAAATCAAGGTCGACTACGACGTCTGCGAGGCCAACGCGGTCTGCATGGGACTGGCCCCCGAGGTCTTCGAAGTGGACGACGACGACAATCTGCACGTTCTGCTCCCCGAGCCCCCGCCGGAGATGCTCGACCGCGTGCGCCACGCGGTCCGATCCTGTCCCAAGGCCGCGCTCTCCCTCGAGGACGAGTAGGCCGAACCTCAAGGAGGTCCCCCATGCGAGCCGCCCTGCTGCACGCCGTCGGTGACGACAAACTCGACATCCGCGACGACTTCACCCTCACCCCGGTGGGGCCGACGGACGTCCGGGTGAGGATCAAGGCCACCGGCGTCTGCCACTCGGACCTGTCGGTGCTGACCGGCGTGCTGCCGATGCCCCTGCCGGTGATCCCGGGACACGAGGGCGCGGGCGAGGTCGTGGAGGTCGGGGACCACGTCACCACCGTCCAGCCCGGCGACCACGTGATCATCAACTGGACGCCGGCCTGCGGCACCTGCCCCAACTGCCTGGTCGGCCAGCCGTACCTGTGCATGACCTACGTCATGGAGAGCTTCACGCTGGCGCGGTTCCGCTACGGCGGCGAGAGCTCCGCGTTCGGCATGGCCGGCTGTGGCACGTGGGCCGAGGAGATCGTCGTCCCCTGGCAGGGCGCGATCAAGGTCGACCCGGAGGTGCCGTACGAGGTGGCGGCGCTGATCGGCTGCGGCATCACCACGGGCGTCGGCGCGGCGATCAACACCGCGAAGGTCCGTCCCGGCTCCAGCGTGGCCGTGATCGGGTGCGGCGGCGTGGGCCTGTCGGTCATCCAGGGGGCCCGGGTGTCGGGCGCGACGACGATCCTGGCGGTGGACCCGCTCGAGTCCAAGCACGCCCTGGCCAAGAAGGTCGGCGCGACGCACGCCTGCACCCCCGACCAGCTCATGGGCGCCATCGGTGAGCTGACAGGGGGACGCGGGTTCGACTACGGCTTCGAGGTGGTCGGCAAGTCGGCGTCGATCATGTCGGCCTGGCAGGCCACCCGCCGGGGCGGGGACGTCATCGTGGTCGGGGCCGGCGCCATGGACGACACGGTGCCGCTGTCGGCGTTCAGCCTGCTGTTCGAGGGCAAGAACCTGCTCAGCTCGCTGTACGGGGGCAGCGACGTGCGCCACGACTTCCCGTTCTTCGCCGAGTTGTGGAAGGCCGGGAAGCTCGACCTGGAGAGCATGATCAGTTCGCGGATCAAGCTCGCCGACCTCAACGACGCCGTCGCCGCCCTGCGGTCCGGCGAGGTGCTCCGCCAGATCGTCGTCTTCGACTGATCCCCTCCCCCTCGGCGGGGGCGCCCGCCCGGGGCGCCGCCGACGGGGGGGCCCGGGGGGGGGGGCGGGGGAGGAGGAGGCGGCGGGGAAGGCGGCGGGTGGCGGG
>NZ_JBEXGT010000044.1:0-84126 GCF_040607475.1 Sphaerisporangium sp. NPDC005288
CGGGCGGCCTCCGCCGCGGCGGCCGGCCGTCCGGCGCGCGCGGCGGTGTGCTCGCGGTCCGCCCGCCCGTCCCCGTCTTCGGCGAGTTCCCGCCGGGCCTTCGCGGTGGCGACCTCGCGGATGGCGTCGACGATGCCGTTGTAGGCGCCGCAGCGGCACAGGTTGCCGCTCATGCGCTCTCTGATCTCGGCGTCCGTCAGCTCGGCGCCGGTCGCGGCCAGGTGCTCGGTGACCAGGCTCGGCGCGCCGGAGGCGTGCTCGGCGAGCATGCCGATCGCCGAGCAGATCTGCCCGGAGGTGCAGTAGCCGCACTGGAAGCCGTCGTTGCGGATGAACGCCGCCTGAAGCGGGTGCGGGCCCTGCTCGCCCGCGACGCCCTCGATGGTGGTGACCTCGCGGCCGGCGTACTGCACGGCGAGCGTCAGGCAGGAGTTGATGCGCTCGCCGTCGACGAGCACCGTGCACGCGCCGCACGCCCCCTGGTCGCAGCCCTTCTTGGTGCCGGTGAGCCCGAGATGCTCGCGCAGGACGTCCAGCAGGCTGACCTGTGGCGGGATTTCGCAGGTGTGGACGGTCCCGTTGATCCTTAGTTGTACCTCGACCACGCGCTGCCTCCCGCCGGTGGACGTGATGCGTCCAGATGTGCGCCGACGTTAACAGAACGATGTCATCTTAACAAGAGAACGGCGTTCTTTTATCGTCACCGTATGCTTGCTGCGACATGACGCAGGGATTCCTCCGGGCCAGACGGCCCGAGCACAAGCTGCAGCGGCGCGAGGCCATTCTGGAGGCCGCCCGCGAACTGGCCCTGCGATCCGGCGTGCGCGCGGTCAGCCTCGGCGGGGTCGCCGCCGCCGCGGGCCTGGCCAAGTCCAACGTCGGACGCTACTTCGGCACCCGCGAGGAGATCTACCTCGTCCTGGCCGCCGAGGAGTGGCGAGAGTGGGGGAGCGAGGTCGCCGAACGGCTCGGCCGGGCCACCGGCCTCGCGGCCGTCGTCGCCGCGCTCACCGAGACGCTCGAGGCGCGGCCGCTCATGTGCGACCTGCTCGGCAACACGGCCACCAGCCTCGAGCACAACGTCTCGGTGGAGGCGGCGCGCGCGTGCAAGCGCGCCGTGCTGGACGTCATCGGCGACCTGGCCGCCCGCGTTGCCGCGGCGCCCTCCGGCCTGACCGAGAGCGAGGCCTACGAGCTGGTCGGGCTGGCGACCGCGGGCGCCGGAATGCTCTACCCCGTCTCCAACCCTCCCGCGGTGCTGCGCGAGATCTACGCCGAGGACCCGGTCATGGCGGCCGCCTGCCCCGCGTTCCTGCCGGCGCTCAAGCGCATCGTGATGGCCGCCGCCGTCGGCCTGCCCGCGCTGCGCTGACCCTTCCGCACCCGCGCCTCAGGGGACCGGCGGCCCGGCCGCGCCCATCGCCGCGTGCTCCCCGGGGTAGTCCTCGCCGAGCCCGGTGGTGGTGGTGGGGGCTTGGGCGGTGAGGTGGAACCAGCCGTCGGTGTCGATGCCGGCGGTGAGGTGGCCGTTGATGGTGCGTAGGCGGGTGGTGAGGTTTCCCAGGCCGTTGCCGCCGTTGACGGTGGGGGTGGTTTCTGTGGGGTCGACGCCGTCGTTGGCGATGTGCAGGCGGATGGTGTCGTTGTGGCCGTTGGTGTGGAGGGTGGCGTGGATGGTGGCGTGCTGGGCTTTGCTGTGGCGCAGGATGTTGGTGACGGCTTCGCGTAGGACGGTGGCCAGGACGGTTTCGATGTGGGGGGGGAGGTCGGGGGTGGTGATGGTGGTGGTGACGTCGATGTCGGCGGCGGTGAGGACGCTGGTGGCGGAGTCGGCTTCGGTGGTGAGGGACATGGTGCGGTAGCCGTTGGCGACGGTGCGGACGTCGGAGAGGGCTTGGCGGGCGACGGTGAGGATGTCGGTGATCTCGTCGCGGGCGCGGTGGGGGTGTGCGGGGAGCAGGCGGTGGGTGAGTTCGCTTTTGAGGGTGATGGCGGAGAGGCTGTAGCCGAGTAGGTCGTGCAGGTCGCGGGCGACGCGCAGGCGTTCGCGGGTGACGGCCATGCGGGCGAGTTTGCCGCGTGCGGCGTACAGTTCGGCCACCAGCGTCGACAACGAGCTCATCCCGTACACGATCATGCCGGTCAGCAGGCTGGACACCGGGAGGTACACCAGGTAGCGGGGCTCGGCGCCGAGGGCCATCGCCAGCGGCACCACGCTGCCCACCACGGCCGCGTACAGCGCCCACCCGGCGCCGCCGGGCACCACCAGCAGCACCGATCCGGCCAGGAAGCCCACCATGGAGCCCCACGGACGGCCGACCCACAGCAGGGGCAGATAGCAGACGAGCGCCTGGGCGCACAGAGAGAACACGCGGGCCCCTCGTGACCAGCTTCGGGGACCGCGGAACGAGTGGACGAGTTGCAGGCCGAGGTCGGCGGCCAGGCACGCCGCGAACCCGAGCAGGCCGGCGGTGCCGGGGGCGGCGTCGATCACGTTGATCAGCATGATCGCCGCGTATCCCGCCAGCACCACCAAGGTCACCGGGATCGGCTGGCGCGGCCCCCACAGGTCGGTGTCGACGTCGTCGGGCACCATGCCCGCGCGGGGGAACGGCAGCATCTGTTTCAGCCGGTGCCGCGCCGACCTGAGCCGCCACAGCGGTGAGACGCGCGGCGCGGCGCCGTCGGCGGGATCGGCGCGCGGGGCCGGGCCCCGGGAGAGCGCCCGCTGCGCGAGCCGGGGGACCAGCCGGGGGACGATCGCGTCCGGCGGCAGCGCCCGTTCCGGGACGGGCCGGTGCCCGGTGGTGGTGGTGGGGGCTTGGGCGGTGAGGTGGAACCAGCCGTCGGTGTCGATGCCGGCGGTGAGGTGGCCGTTGATGGTGCGTAGGCGGGTGGTGAGGTTTCCCAGGCCGTTGCCGCCGTTGACGGTGGGGGTGGTTTCTGTGGGGTCGACGCCGTCGTTGGCGATGTGCAGGCGGATGGTGTCGTTGTGGCCGTTGGTGTGGAGGGTGGCGTGGATGGTGGCGTGCTGGGCTTTGCTGTGGCGCAGGATGTTGGTGACGGCTTCGCGTAGGACGGTGGCCAGGACGGTTTCGATGTGGGGGGGGAGGTCGGGGGTGGTGATGGTGGTGGTGACGTCGATGTCGGCGGCGGTGAGGACGCTGGTGGCGGAGTCGGCTTCGGTGGTGAGGGACATGGTGCGGTAGCCGTTGGCGACGGTGCGGACGTCGGAGAGGGCTTGGCGGGCGACGGTGAGGATGTCGGTGATCTCGTCGCGGGCGCGGTGGGGGTGTGCGGGGAGCAGGCGGTGGGTGAGTTCGCTTTTGAGGGTGATGGCGGAGAGGCTGTAGCCGAGTAGGTCGTGCAGGTCGCGGGCGACGCGCAGGCGTTCGCGGGTGACGGCCATGCGGGCGAGTTTGCCGCGTGCGGCGTACAGTTCGGCCACCAGCGTCGACAACGAGCTCATCCCGTAGACCACCAGGCCGGTGAGCAGGGCGAAGCCGGTGCCGTACGCCAGGCCCACGGGGGGCACGCCCTCGGAGGCGAGCACCGGCAGGATGCCCGCGCCGCCGGCCACGTACAGCGGCCAGCGCGCGGGCCCGGTCACCGACAGCAGCGCCGATCCGGCGAGGAAGCCGATCATGCCGCCCCACGCGCTGCCGAGCCACCAGAACGGCAGGTAGGTGGCCAGCGCCTGGAGTGTCAGGGTGGTGGCCCTGGTGCCGGCCCGCCAGTGCCGCGGTCCGGCGAGGGAGTGGGCGAGCTGCAGGGTGAACACGAGCGTCAGGCAGACCGCGAAGCCGGCGAGACGGGCCGCGTCCGGGCCGGTCATGAGCACGTTCATGATCGTGGTCAGCGCGAACCCTGCCAGCATCACCACGGTGATGGGCAGCACCACCCGGGGGGTCCACGGCGGGCCCTCCGCCTCGCCGGAGGGCTGCAGGGGCGCCGCTCGCGCGCCCCTGGTATGCAACGGTGAAAGCCCGCTTGTCACTTCGCTGTCCATTGACTCCCGCTCCGAAGCGCGAGGACTGGGAGCGCTCCCATGTGTCCGCCGCTCTCTACGGATGTCCATGGATGGTGCGCGCCGTGATCAGGGTCTCAGGGGATTCTACGGAAGAACAAGGGTTGACGCTCATCGCGGTCGAGCGCGGGCTTGGCGTGCGAAGGGTCTCGGTCGTGCGCCGGCACGGGGTGCGGGGGCACCGGGTGCGGGGGCGCAGGCGGAGGGCGGGCGGCGCCGCCGGTGGTTCATCCGCAGTAGGTGGGCACCGCGAACGCCGGGGTGGAGCCGTCCAGCTGCTCGATGATCAGGTCCTGCCCCAGGTCGAAATGTGACTCGAACTCGTATCCGGCGTCGGCGGGGCGAATGCCGAATGCGCCGAGAAGGTGGTTTTCCCCCGATCCCGTGGACTTCGGGTCCTGCCAGGCCTGGGCGACGAACTCGGTGAAGTGCCGGTCGGTGTCGATGGTGCAGGTCGGCATGGCCTTCCCCTTCTTTTCGCGGTGGCGTTCCCAGCTGTCCTAATTGTGCGATGAGAAGCCGGGTAAGAGGAAGGCCGCACTTCACGAACCGGTCGTGAATTCCTCATGGCCGGTATTCCCCATGGTTTGACCGAGCATTTTATATCGGACCGAAATCAGCGCTTGATATGGCGCGGCGGGCGTCGGGAGGCGACCGGAGGGCGCGGCGCGAGGCGGGAGGAAGCCGCCCGAAGTCGCCGCGGGACGGCCGGGGAGCGCGGCGGCGGGGTCAGCCGGCGCTCTTGTGCAGCAGCTCCGCGGCGAGGTCTCCCCAGGCGGGGTCGTTGGCCGGGCGGCGGCCGGGCGGCAGGGCCTGCGGCTCCTCGTCCCGGTTGCCGAGCGCGAACCCGCTCACGCACGACTCGGTGCGCCAGTCGGTGCCGAGGGCCCGGGCCGTGGCCTCGATGTCGGCGGCGCCGAGCGCGCACCCGGCCAGCCCCATGGCCGTGCTGACCAGGTAGAGCGTCTGGGTGAGCGCGCCGGCGTTCTTCAGGATGAGCGCGTACCCGGGGCCGGTGTACTTCCAGGAGACGCGCCTGAACCGGGCGGTGACCAGGATCAGCACCGGCGGGACGGACGCCAGCCCCGCCGACAGCCGCCCCCGGTCGAGCAGTTCCCGCAGGTCCACCGCGTCCACGTCGATCGGCTCCAGCCGGTGCCCCAGCGGGTCGTAGTGGTACATCCCATCGCGGATGCCGGCGCACCCGCTGACGGCCGTGTACAGCTCCAGCTCGTAGGCCGACCCCGCGCTCGCGTACGGGCGGTCGCTGGCCAGGCCGCTGCCCGCCCCGCCGTGGGCGGCCGAGGTGAGCGAACGCACCCGGGCCGTCCGGTACAGCACCTCGCCGAGCTGCCGGTCGCTCAGCGGTTCATCGCCGAAGCGGAACGCGGGGCGGTGGCCCTCGATGGCGGCGGTCAGCGGCGGGTCGCCCTCGATGAGCCGGTCCCAGCACGGCCGGGGCAGCGGGACGTACCCGCCCTCGGTGGCGGGTTTGGTGACCGGCTCGACGGCCCAGCGTTCGCCCATCGGATAGGTGGCGCCGAAGTCGCGGTCGTGCCGGCCGAGCGTCGAGCGGGTGTGGAACATCAGGTCCTGCGGCAGCCAGGTGACCAGCGCGGGGTCGGTGTCCTCGGCGAAGGTGGGCGGGCCGGGCGACTCACCCGGCTCGGCCTGGACCACCATGCCGGCGGCCACCAGGTAGGCCAGGGCCGCCGCGCCCGGCACGGACGCGGGCAGCCCCGCCAGCGCGGCGTCCGGGGTCATGCCCCGGCTCAGCGCGCCGACGAGCCACATCGCCTCCGCCCGGTGGAACACCACGCGGTGCAGCGACAGCGGCGACTCCAGCCAGTACGCGCCCTCCTCGGCCCGGAGCACCGCGAACCGGGACATGCGCACCGCCCGCACCGGCGACAGCCGCGCCGGCCGGAAGCGCGCCTGCCTGCTCAGCGGCACGACCGACAGTAGGGCCCGCTCCTGGTCCAGGCCGAGCGAACGGACCACCAGGTGCTGCAGCCGGACCAGCAACCGGTCCAGCTCGGCCCGCTCGGCGGGGTCGCTGATCGCGTTCTCCAGCGAGACCGGGCCAAGGCTCATCCGGCGCAGCGCCTCCACCACCCGGGGCGCGGGATGCGGCACGCTCTCGTCGCCCCAGCGGCTGTGCAGCGTGACCACGTCCTCGCGCGCGTCGGGCTCCACGTGCACGTCCTCGCGCAGCGACCAGAGCAGGAAGCCGCCTGAGGCGGCTTCCTCGTCCAGAGGTGGGGACACGTGGCTTCTCCTGGTTCGTGTTACGGCGCGGCGCGGATCACAAGAAGAACGGGATCGGGTTGAGGTCCTGATAGGCCGTCGGCGCGTCAAGGCGGCCGAGCGCCACCGGGACGTCGTACAGACGGCCGGGCGCGAACCTCGCCCAGAAGTGGCGCAGACCCGGGACCACGACCTTGACCACGGGCAGCCCGATGTCGGGCCGGGTCTGGTCGAGCACGAGCACCTCCAGGCCCTTGGCGCGGGCCAGCTCGGTGATGTGGGCGACGTCGTCGCGCAGGTCCGCGAACGGGGTGTACGGGCGGCAGGCCGCCGCCGTCCGCGCCAGGCCGGGGTCGGGCAGCAGGTACGGGTTCCGGGCCACCGTCTCGCGCGTCCACCAGGCCAGCAGCCCAGGGTCGGTGGTCGCGTACCCCGCGCCGTCCCCGGCCGGCGTGATGGGGAGCAACTGGCCGAGCTCGGCCAGCGCACGGCGCAGCGCCACCTTGGGGTCGAAGTGCGCGCCGAAGCCGAACATGATGTCCTCGGCCCGCCCGCCGGTGCGCCGCGAGATCGCCGCCATCACCGGGATGCCCAGGTCGGAGGTGAGGTCCAGCACCCAGACCTCGCGGCCCATCGAGGCCAGGCCGCGCCGCACGGTGGCGATCCACGGGTCGTCGAAGGAGTCCAGCGCGACCCCGGGCTGGCGGGTACGGTTGTACCACCACAGCGCCACCGCGTCCCGTTCCACCAGTTCGAGGAACCCCTGCAGGATCGCGTCCTCCACGCTGGCGCCGGCCGCGGCGCCGTTGGAGTCCGCGCGCACCGGCGAGGCGCCGCGCGGGGTGAACGGCCGGTAGTACAGCAGGTCGGACGGCAGGTAGCGGTGCCGCTCACCGGTGAGCGACCACACCGGGGTCCACTCCAGCGGCGCCCGCTCGTCGAACGGGGCGGGGACGTGCTGGAACGGGGGCTGCGCGGCGTTCCACCGGTCGCGGTCGCGGAACTGGCGCGGGTGGAACAGCTGGCAGGCGTCGGGGTGGACGGCGGCCCCGCCGAGCCCCCGGTAGGTGTCGGTGATCGCCGGCTCGTCGCCGAAGCGGGAGCCGCAGTAGCGTTCCACGGCCTCGCACAGCGCGCTGACCCTGGAATCGAGGTCGGTGACGCCCTTGCCGCCGGCCTGCGCGCGCAGGCCCGCCCGCGCCGTCGTCAGGCTGCTCACCGGCAGCGCCAGGTTCGGGCCCGCGAGGTGGCAGTGCAGGAACGAGGGGCTGCGCGGGTCGCGCCGGACCCCGCCGATGATCCCGGTGACCGGGTCGACCAGGCCGCCGAACCGCTCCCAGACCTGGCGGGCGGACGCGGCCCGCTCGCCGGTGCCGCCGAGCGCCTCCTTGGGCCGGGAGACCGGGACGACCGGCCGGCGCACACGGCGGGCGACCAGGCCGGGGTCCCCGCATGACGGGCACTGCGGCCGGCGGGTCAGCCGGTGGTGCCGCCCGGCCATGGTGAGGGTGTCCAGCGTCCACACCGCGTCCTGGCCGTCGTGGCGGTGCCCGGCCAGCCACTTGGCGGCCTCCAGCGCCACCGCCAGCAGCCCCATGCCGCGGGTCAGCGCGGTCGAGGCCTCGGGCGGGAGCGCGGGGGCCCCGGAGGCCGTCAGCAGGCAGCTCTCGGCGCGGCGGTGGCCGCGCAGCCGCCGCTCCAGGCACGCCCAGCACGGGCCCGAGCCGGGGCGGAACACCGGGCCGACCCACACGTCGGCGCCGTTCGGCTTGGCCAGCAGCCAGGGCCGCCCGTCGGCCAGCCGGCGGGCGTTGACCTCCGCCAGCGCCGGGTCGAGGTAGTCGTCGCAGACCACCAGCGAAAGCTCGCCACACGGCTCGCCCCCGCCGGTGTCGGGCACGGCGGCCAGGCCCGCCGCCCGGCAGGCGGCCAGGACGGCGCCGGTCTCGACGTGGCCGAGCGCGAGGACGCCGACGACCGCGCCGGCGAGCGCGGCCGGGGCGCGGGAGCCGTCCAGCCCGGCCAGGTCCCAGTACGCCTCGGCGGCCGGGTCGGCCGGGCAGGTGGAGGCGCGGTGCCCGACGAGGTTGGCCTTGGCCATGCGGCCGAGCACCTGGCCGACCTGTGCGGCGGGCAGCTCCCGGGAGGCGTGCTCGTGGATCTCGGCGAGGGTGCGGGTGCCGTCCAGCAGCGGGGCGAGCACCTCGGCGGGGCGGCCGGACAGCGCGGTCGTGCCGCGCGCGGAGACCAGGTACACCGCCTCGCCGGGGATGATCTCGGGGCGCAGGTGGCTCTTGAAACCGATGCGCGGGGCCGTGGAGGCGCCGGTCGTGGCCGGGTCGGCCACGGGCGCCGGCGCGGGCGCGGGCGCCGGGAGGGGCGTGCCGGCGACGCGGGCGCCGGGAGTCGTCGTGCCGGGGCGGCGATGGGCGACGGTGACGCCGGTGCCGGTTTCCGTTTCCACCATGAGAGCCTCTTCCGGGCCGTCGGGGGGCACAGGGGGATGCAGGCGGACCTCGCCGCCTCGGTCGGCGCATTACCCGCGGGCGCGGGGCGCAACCGCCGCCCCGGTGGAGCGACCCCGCGCACCGCATCTTGCACCGCCGCCCCGCCACGGGGCCAGTTCGCCGCTCACCTTCGCGGCATGAATCCTTCACATCGCACCGATGAGCCGGTCAGTGGCCCTTTCGCCCCATTTCCGAGCACACTTGTCGAACGTCGGACCGATCGGAGGGAGCCGGTCATGCGTCGCATCCGGTGCACAAGACCCGCCACCCCGAAATCAGCGGGAAAACGGCTCACGGACCATTTGGACCTGCGAACTCCCGCCGGTCGCCCGATGTCCTACTAGCGAGTTCTCCTCAAGCGATCGGCCGCCGCATTTTCGATGACCGGACATGCCGGCGGCGAAATACCAGACAGCCGAAAATCGGCCTCCAGGAAGGGAGCGGAAACATGGCTCCGGTGCTGGAAATCACCGGCGACCGTTTCAGGGCCGAGGGGGTGTGGCGCGACCGCACCGCCATGGACGACCTGCGCGGCGCGGTCGAGCGCTTCCCCGGCCGCACGGCGGTGGTCGTCTGGCACGCGGACGGCCGCGAGCCCGACCGGCTCACCTACGCGGAACTGGCAGCGCGCGTCGAACGGCTGGCCGCCGCCCTGCACGGGCTCGGCGTGCGCCGGGGCGACGTGGTGACCCTCCAGTTGCCGAACTCCTGGCAACTCGTCGCCCTGAGCCTGGCCTGCGCCCGCGTCGGCGCGATCGCCGGCCCCGTCGCGACCATCATGCGCCGCCGCGAGGTGGAGTTCATGACCCGGCTCACCCGCAGCCCGCTCTACGTGGCCGCCGCCGAGGTGCGCGGGTTCTCCTTCGCCGACATGAGCGCGGAGGTCGCCGCCGCGGTGCCCACGCTGCGGCACCGGGTGCTGCTCGGCGGCGGCGGGGCCGGCGGCACGCTGGACCTCGACCGCGACCTGCTCGGACGGGAGTGGGAACGGGAGGTCGAGCCGGGCGTGCTGGACGCCCGCGAGGCACGGCCGGACGACCTGGCGCAGGTGATGTTCACCTCCGGCACGACCGGCGAGCCCAAGGGCGTCATGCACAGCCACAACACCCTCGGCGCGCTGAACCGCGCGCAGATCGAGGTGCTAGGCCTGACCCCCGACGAGGTCACCGCCATGGGCTCGCCCACCACCCTGCAGGCTGGCTACACCTGGAACTTCCTGATGCCGCTGATCCTCGGCGCCACGGCCGTCCAGATCGACGCCTGGGACCCCGGCCTGATGCTGCGCGTCATGGAGCAGGAAGGGGTCACCTTCTTCTACGGCCCGCCGCCGTTCCTGATGGACCTCATCCGAGCCCAGCAGGAGGGTCCCCGCGACCTGTCGGCGCTGCGCTCCTTCGCCACCGGCAGCGCCCCCATCCCGCCGGTGCTCGTCGAGCAGGCCCGCGACGTGCTGGGCTGCCGGCTGTACGCGCTGTGGGGGATGACCGAGAACGGCGCGGTCACCGTCACCCGTCCCGAGGACCCGCCGATGCGGGCCGCCGAGAGCGACGGGACGCCGGTGCCGGGCATGGAGGTCCGCATCGTCGATGAGCGGACCGGCCGGCCCGTGCCGCCCGGCGCGACCGGCCTGCTCCAGGTGCGCGGCGCGAGCCAGTGTCTCGGCTACTACCGCCGCGAGGAGCTCTACGCCGAGTCGCTCACCCCCGACGGGTGGTTCGATACCGGCGACCTCGCCAGGGACGACGGGTACGGCGGCATCCGCATCGCCGGCCGGGTCAAGGACGTCATCTCCCGCGGCGGGGTGAAGATCCCGGCGGTGGAGGTGGAGGCGGCGCTGCTGCGCCACCCGGCCATCCGCGACATCGCCGTCGTGGGCCTGCCCGACGAGCGGATGGGGGAGCGCGCCTGCGCGGTCATCGTCCCGGACGGGACTCCGCCCACCATTTCGGACCTGCGCGCCCACCTGGCGGAGCTGGAGATGGCCAAGCAGTACTGGCCCGAGCGCGTCGAGATCGTGGACGCGCTGCCCAGGACTCCCTCGGGCAAGGTGCAGAAGTTCGTGCTACGCGACCGGCTGACCGGCTGAACGGCTGAGTGAGGGCATTCCCATGGACTTTCTCCTGACCCCTGAGCAGAACGCGCTGGCCGAGAAGGTCCGCGCCTACGTCGCGGACCGGCTCGCCCCGGCCGCCGCCGAGAGCGACCGCGAGGGCCGGTTCGCGCCGGGCCTGTTCGCCGAGCTGGCCGCCGAAGGCCTGTTCGGGCTGCGCATCCCCGTCGAGTACGGCGGCATGGGCCTGGACGCGGTCAGCACCGGCGTCGCCATCGAGGAACTGGCGCGCGGCGACATCACCGCCTGCTACCCGGTGCTCAACGCCGCCCTGGTCGGCGGGGTGCTCAACCTGCACGGCGGCGAGGAGCTCAAGGCGCGCTGGCTGCCGTCCATCGCCCAGGGCGACGCCGTCGTCGCGGTGTGCATGACCGAGCCGGCCCACGGCACCGACGCCGCGGCGCTGGAGCTGCGCGCGGAGCCGGACGGCGACGGCTGGCGGCTGTCGGGCGAGAAGACCTCCATCATGCTCGGCGCGTACGCCACTCATGGGCTGGTGTTCGCCCGCACCGGCGAGAAGCGCGAGCGCTCGCGCGGCGTGACCGCCTTCTACACCCGGCTCGACGACGCCCACGTGACCCGCACGACGCTGCCCAGCCTCGGCAGCCGGACCGGCGGGCGGGCGACCATGGTCTTCGACGGGCTGCACGTCGGCCAGGAGAACGTGGTCGGCGGCACCGGGCTCGGGTTCGTGCAGGGCATGCGCGGCTTCGACTACTCCCGCGCGCTCATCGCGCTCATGGCCGTGAGCGCTGCCAGCGTGACGCTGGAGGCGGCCTTCGAGCACGCCAGCGAGCGCGAGGCGTTCGGCCAGCCGCTCAGCCGCTTCCAGGGGCTGACGTTCCCCCTGGTCGAGCACGCCACCTACCTGCACGCCGCCCGGCTGCTGGCCTACGAGGCGCTGTGGCGCAACGACGCCGGCCTCAACCACCGGGTCGAGGCGAACATGGCCAAGTGGTGGGCGCCCAAGACCTCGGCCGAGGCCGCCCACCAGGCGCTGCTCACCCTCGGGCACTTCGGCTGGTCGGAGGACGGCCCGGTGGCGCGGCGCCTGCGCGACGTGATCGGCACGCAGCTCGCCGACGGCACCGCCGCCGCGACCAAGCTGGTCATCGCCCGCGAGTTCCTCGGCCGCGAGCACGCCCCCTGACCGTCCACCCGACGAGCGGAGACCGCCTGATGCGCGAACCCCACGCACCCTTGCCGACCTACGCCTCCTATGTTGGAGGGCGCGACATCGACGCGGCCGAGCACATCTACGCCGTCTCGTCCCGCGCGATCCTGGAGGACGCCCCGCGCGCCCTGCGCCTGAAGCGCATGCTGGAGCGCGGCGAGATCGACCCCGCCTCGGCCGGTCCGGAGGTGATCGGCCGGTGCGCGCTGGCCGACGCCGCCACCGCCCGGGCGTCCCTGGAGGCGGCCGCCACCGCGGCCCGCGAGTGGTCCAGGAGCCCCCTGGACGTACGGCTGCGGGCCGGTGAGCTGATCCGCAAACGCCTGGCCGAGACGCGGTCCGCCTTCGTCGAGATCATGGTCGCCGAAGGGCGGACGCGGACGCTGGCGGAGTGGGAGGTCGACGGGCTGCTGCACATCGTCAGCCCCGAGACGCTGAGCTGGTGCGCCGAGCTGCTGCGGCGTGACTTCCACTACGGCGGCAAGCGCATCTCGATGCGGCGCAAGCCCGACGGGGTGGTCTGCGTCGCCCCGCCGCAGAACGCCCCCCACTCCAACGCCATCTACGGCGCCGCCGCCGTGCTGTCGGGGAACGCGGTCGTCGTGCGCGCGCCGCGCAGCATCCCGTTCGGCGTCATGTACGCCCTGCGGGAGATCGTCGCCCCCGCCCTGGAGGAGGCCGGCGCCCCGCCCGGCACCCTCAACGTGGTGTGCGGCCCGCCCATGATGCAGGAGTGGCTCGCCAGCGAGCACGTCGACGACATCATCTACTTCGGCGGCACCGAGAAGGGGCTGGTCTTCCAGAACGACTGCGTCGCCGCCGGCAAGAAGCCCATCCTCGAACTGGCGGGCAACGACTGCGCGGTCGTCTGGCGCGACGCCGACCTCGACCTCGCCGCCGGCGCGCTGGTCGAGGCGTTCCACGCCTCCGGCCAGATCTGCAACATCCCCAACCAGGTCATCGCCCACCCGGCCATAGCCGAGGAGCTGATCGCCCGCCTGGCGGACGCCGCCGCGCGGATCAGGCCCGGCTACCCCGAGCAGGAGGGCGTCGTCCTCACCCCGGTGCTGGCCGCCGACGGGTTCTTCGCCTTCCTCGCAGACGCGCTCGGCAAGGGGGCCGAGCTGGTGTGCGGCGGGCGGCGCCTGGAGGTGGACGGCACGCCGTCCGACACGGGGTTCTTCATCGAGCCCACGGTGATCCGCGTGAACGGCCTGGCCGGGGCACGGGAGGTCGAGGCCGTGCGCAGCGAGACCTTCTTCCCGTTGCTGCCCGTGGTCGTCCCCGAGGCCGGCGGCTCCGACGAGCGCCTGCTGGACGAGGTGCTGGCGTTCGTCGACGGCAACGCCTACGGCCTGCGCAACTCGCTGTGGACCGCCGACGAGCGGATCGCCGGGCGGTTCGCCGACGAGGTGCGCAACGGCGGCGTGCTCAAGGTCAACGACGACTCGCACTGCGGCTTCTATCCCTACATGCCCTCCCACGGCGGCACCGGCTTCACCGGCGGCGTCTTCGGCGAGGCCAGCTACATGATGATCCGCACCACCCACCTCCAGGGCGTCGCCCTGACCCCCGCGAGACCGGCCGCGGCCGGCGGGATGTGAAAGGGGACCATGACATGCGAGAGGTAAGGGTGCGTGCCCGCGTCGCCCTCGACGCCCGCACCGCGCTGGCCCGCCTGACCACGAGCGCCTGGCACGGCCGCCTGGACGGCGACGCCCTGAGGGTGACCACAGGGAAGCGACCTCCCACCTCCGGGGCGTCGGCCGAGCCTGCGACCCCCCTCGACATCGAGTCGCCCCCCGGCATCGAGGCGGTCCCCGGCCGCCCGGTGAGCCCGGCAGGACCGGCCGGAGTGGGAAGCGACGACGACCGCCTCAGCGAATGGGCCCTGCCCTTCCGCGGCGGCACGGTGCGCTGGCGCCAGCGCGAGTGGACGCCCGCCGCACCGGCGGACGTCTCCTCCGCGGCGCCAGGCATCGCCTTCGAGCAGGTGGACGGCGACTTCGCCGCCCTGTCCGGCGCCTGGAACCTCCTCCCCGGCCCCGGTGACGCCTCCTGCGAGGTGGTCTTCGAGGCCCGGTTCGACCTCGGCGTGCCGATGTACGACCGCGTGGTCGAGCCGCTGCTGGCGCGGGTGCTCGCGCGAGCCGTACGGGCGGTCCTGGCCGCCGCCTACGGCCACGTGGAGACCGAGGAGGACCCGCCGACGATCCCCGCCCCCGAACGCCAGGTGGCCGCCGCCCTGTCGGCAGCCCTCTGAAGTGGGGGCCGCAGGAGCGGCCCCCACCGCCGGCGCCGCGACCGTCACCACCGCGGGGCCGAGCCCGGCGGGCACGGCCACCGAGGGAACGACGGCCGGGCGGGAATGTCCTTCGGCCCTTCCGGCGCGGGGTGCGAGGCCGCATCCTGAGCACCATGGCTCCGATCTCAGCGAATGAGCCGATGAGCGAGGAGATGAGGATGATGTACTGGAACGGGCCCGGCATGAGCTGGGGCTACGGCCTGATGATCCTGAACATGGTGCTCTTCTGGGGCCTGGTGATCGCCGTGGTCGTGCTCCTGTTCCGTTACCTGACCCGCAGGACGGGTCCCCAGGGCGCCGCGGGCACCGCGGTGCCCGCGGCGGAGGACGTGCTGGCGCAGCGGTACGCCCGGGGGGAGATCGACGCGGAGGAGTACCACGCCCGCCTGCAGACCCTGCGCGGCGCCCGCCCTCCCGGCGACTGAGGCCGGGCGCGGCTCCCGTCGCGGGGCCGCCCGCCGTCACGGCGGCCCTGCGACGACGCTCAGCCTGGCCGTGGACGTCGACGCCGGTGGGGAAGCGGCCGGAGCAGGCAGCGTCGCCCACCGGGCGGGTGTTCGCCGCGCAAGCGGTGGCCGTGCGGGCGCGGCCGGGTTAGGTTGCCGTTCATGGCGGATACCCACGGCATGTGTGACGAACGGTTCGGCGCGGTGCGCGAGACGCTGGCGGCGTCCCTGGACGACCGGGACGTCGGCGCCTCGGTGGCGGTGTACCTCGACGGCGAGCCGGTGGTGGACCTCTGGGGCGGGTACGCGGACGCGGAGCGCACCGTCCCCTGGGAGCGCGACACCATCGTCAACGTCTGGTCCACCACCAAGACCATGACCGCGCTGTGCGCGCTGATCCTCGCCGACCGCGGCGAACTCGACCTGACGGCCCCGGTGGCCAAGTACTGGCCCGAGTTCGCCGCCGCGGGCAAGGAACGCGTGGAGGTGCGGCACCTGCTCTCCCACACCGCGGGCCTGCCCGCCTTCGACGAGCCCATCACCGTCGAGCAGGTCTGCGATCGGGAGGAGTCCACGCGGCGGCTCGCCGGGCAGTTCCCGCGCTGGGAGCCGGGCACCCAGGCCGGCTACCACGCCGTCACCCAGGGGCACCTGGTCGGCGAGGTCGTCCGCCGGGTCACCGGCCGCACCCTGGGCGCTTTCTTCGCCGAGGAGGTGGCCGGGCCGCTCGGCGCCGACTTCCACATCGGGACGCCGGCCGAGCACGACCACCGCGTCGCCCCCGTCATCGCGCCCCCGCCGTCGCCGGGGGACTCCGGCGAGCCCGGCAACCCCCCGCTCCGGGCCGAGGACGCCAACACCGTCGCCTGGCGGCGCGCCGAGATCCCGGCCGGGAACGGGCACGGCAACGCCCGGGCGGTCGGCGCCGTCCAGTCCGTGCTGTCCAACGGCGGGACGGCGCGCGGGGTGCGGCTGCTGTCACCGGCCGGCTGTGAGCGCGTCCTGGAGGAGCAGTACCACGGCCCGGACCGCGTCCTCGGCGTGCCGATGCGCTACGGCATCGGGTACGGGCTGGGGGGCGGTATGTTCCCCGGCCGGCGCATCTGTTACTGGGGCGGATGGGGCGGTTCGCTGGTCGTCAACGACCTCGACGCCCGCATGACCGTCGCCTACGCGATGAACCGCATGCTGAGCGGCACCCTGGGCGACGACCGCGGTCTCCTGCTCGTCACCGCCGCCTACGAGAGCCTTCCGGCGTAGGCGCCGGCCGCTGGTCCTCGTCGGCGCCTTCACCTCTGCCCAGGGCCGGCCAGGCCCCCTACGTCCGAGGCTGTTCCGACTCGGTGACGTGACCCTCCGACGCCGGTTCGGCTCCGCTGAGCAGGCCCGACGTGGCGGCGCTGTCGCGCGGAGGCGGACCGCGGCCGCAGGCGGCTGCCGTACCGCACCGTGCACGCGGGCCCGCTGGGCGCTCAGGGGATCAGCAGGGTTCTGCCGGTCGTCATCCTGGATTCGATGGCCTGGTGGGCTCCGGCCGCGTCGGCGAGGGGGTAGGTCTGGCCGATGACGGGGTGCAGGCGACCGGACGCGGCGAGCGCGAGGGCCTCCTCGGTGAGGGCGCGCGTCCGCGCGGCGTCGGGCGGAGGCGCGGAGATCACCTTCACGTGCTCGCCGGCCTGCGGCCACGACCCGCCGGCCATGCCGTAGATGCGCGCGCGCCCGCCGGGCCGCACGGCCGACATGCCCTGAGTGCCCACCGGCCCGCCCACCCCGTCGAAGACCACGTCGACGCCGGCGCCGCCGGTCAGCTCGACCACCTCGCGCTCCCAGCCCGGACGGGTGTAGTCCAGGCAGGCGACCGCGCCCAGAGACCTGACCAGCTCCGCCTTGCCGGGACCGGCCGCGCCCACCACCTTGGCGCCCGACGCCGCCGCCAGTTGCACCAGCAGGGTGCCGACGCCGCCTCCGGCCGCCTCGACCAGCACCCACTCGCCCGGCTCGATCTCCGCCTGCCGGTGCAGCATGACCGCCGTGCGCCCGCCGGCCAGCAGGGCCACCGCGTCGGGCATGCTCACGCCCGGCGGGACCGGGATCGCGTCCTGCGCCCGGCCGAGGGCCAGCTCCGCGTACCCTCCCTCGCCGCCGGTCGTCGTGACCACGGTCCGCCCGGCCAGCCCGGGATCGACGTCCGCTCCCACGGCGCGCACCCGGCCGCCGACACCGTTGCCCGGGATGCGCGGCAGGGTGGGCGTCTCGAAGACCGGCGGGGCGTTTCCGCTCCGCACCTGCGTCTCCACGAACGTGATGCCCGCGTACGCGACCTCCACCAGCACCTGCCCTGGCCCGGGGACCGGGTCCTCGACCTGCCGCAGGCGCAGGACCTCCGGCCCGCCGAACCGCTCCATCACCACAGCGCGCACGCCCGCCGTCCCTTCCCGAACCTTCGTCGAAGCGCCGTCGCCGGCGCGCCCCGGACGATCGGCACGCCGGTCGCCGGGTGGCCGCTTCGTCTCGCAGGGGCCAGCATGCGAGTTGAACCAAGGTTGAGGTCAACCCCGCGCGGACGGCCTGGCCGGATCGTCCCTGTGGCGCAGGCGCGGCCGGCCGCGGGAGTGGCGATGACGGCCGCGGGAGGCGATGACGGCCATGGGAGGGGCGATGTCGGCTCAGGGGAGTGGCGGTGACGGCCACCCGGGGGTGAGCCGAGGGTTCGCTCGTGATCCATCTTTCGGCCGTCGCCGCTCCATGCCGGTGTCATCCGGCGCGGGGACCTTGATCATGTGCCTGCCACGTGGTGTCGTGACACTGCGAGGCATGTTCCACATCGGCGCCGCAACGCCGCCGGTGCCCCTGCCACCCCCCACCATGCCGGCGCGATGTCGCGGCATGGCCCGTGCGTCGAGAGAGCGGAAGAATGCGAAAACTGCCGTCATTCACGTCGTCCCCCAGGGCATCGAAGTCAGCGACCGTGTCGGACAGGAGCACGTCCCCCGCCAGGCGCGCCAAGCGCGGGCGTTCCCGGCTCGGGGTCGTGCTCGGCCTCACCGCCATGGCGGTCGTGGTTCCCGCGTCGGCGGCCTTCGCCGACCCGCCGCACAACCTGCCGCAGAACGCCGGCGGATACGAGCAGTCGTTCTCGCCGGCCTTCGACTACGACGGCGACGGCTGCTACGCCACCCCCGCCATCGGGCCGGACGGCACCCTCGCTCCGGGGCTGAACCCGACCGGCGCGGTCAACGGCAACTGCCGCGACCAGTCGGACCTGGACAACTCGCAGACCTACGCCCGTTCCACCTGCAACAACGGCTGGTGCGCCGTCGTCTACGCCGGGTACTTCGAAAAGGACCAGGCGCTGCCCGGCAGCAGCCTCGGCGGGCACCGCCACGACTGGGAGCACGTCATCTCCTGGATCGACCAGGCGTCCAACCGGGTGGAGTACGTGTCGACCACGCAGCACAGCGGCGTGGTCACCTACGCGCGCTCACAGGTGCGCTTCGACGGCTCCCACCCCAAGATCGTCTACCACAAGGACGGGCTGTCCACCCACTTCTTCCGGCTCGCCAACGGCAACGACGAGCCGCCGGAGAACCACTACCACAACTGGCGCTACCCCCCGCTGGTGGACTGGAACGGCTGGCCCAGCACCGCGCTGCGCGACCGGCTGATGAACGCCGACTTCGGGGCGGCGACCATCAAGATCAACGACGGGCGGTTCCAGGACCTGCTGTCGCGCTCCAAGCCGGCCGGCATCCCCTTCGACCCCTTCGCCTGACCGGCGGCCGGCCGCCTCAGCCTGACGGGCCGGTCGTGGCGGCCGGCCTCCACTGGTCGCCCGGCCGCCCTGCTCCCGCCGCGCCCGCGCCGCCGGTCCCACAAGGGGCCGGCGGTGTCCGGCGGGGCGGGTCTAGGGGACCCAGCCGGCCTCGGTGGCGATGCGGATGGCGTCGACGCGGTTGCGGGCGTTGAGCTTCATGACGATGGTCGTCAGGTAGTTGCGCACCGTGCCGGCGGACAGGTGGAGGCCGGCGGCGATCTCGGGGGCCTCGGCGCCCTTGGCGGCCATGCGCAGCACCTGCAGCTCGCGTTCCGACAGCGGGTTGTCGCCCACGTCCCAGGCGCTCAGGGCGAGCTGGGGGTCGATGACGCGCTTGCCGGCGGCCACGTTGCGCACCGCCTCCGCGAGCTGGTCGGCGGGGGCGTCCTTGAGCAGGAACCCCGACACCTGGGCGGCGAGCGCGCGGCGCACGGTGCCCGGCCGGCCGAGGCTGGTGAGGATGAGCGTGCGGCACGACGGCAGCTGCTGCCGCAGCAGTTCGGCCGCGGTCAGGCCGTCGACGACCGGCAGGTCGATGTCGATGATCGCCACATCGGGCCGATGCTCCATGGCGGCCGACACGATCGCGTCACCCCGGTCGAGCTGTGCCACGACGGTCAGATCGGGCTCGAGTTCGAGCAGGGCCACGAGCGCTCCACGCACCATGTGGACGTCCTCCGCCAGGAGGATCTTCAGGGTGCGCACTAACAGCTCCCGCTTTCCGTAGGCACCCGCCGCTTCCCTTCGTTGATCTCCAGGACAACCCTATGTGCCCGGCCCCGGAAACGTAAGCGACGGTCCTGTTTGACTTCACCTTCGCACAAAGGTGAACGGCGAGAGTTCGGGCACTCCCGCCGTTCAGGTCAAGCGGCTGGTCAAAGCGGTCGAGCGACTGGAAATCGGTCAATCGGTCAGCCAGCGCACCTCGCCGATCGAAAGGACCGTCCGGCCCTCGGTGTAGAGCATGAAGGGCACGTCCACGTGGCGAAGGTCCACGCCGGCGCGTTCGAGGTCGGCCAGCGGCACCTCCAGGGTGGTCCAGGTCCCCGCCGGCAGCGCGCGCAGGGAGGGGGCGAGGTCCAGCCCGGGCTGGGCCGGGTAGTCGTCGTGACAGCCGAGGTACACCGGCAGGTCCGGGGCCTCGACGACCTGCACGTCGAAGGCGATGCGCCCGCCGGCCTCGCGGTAGCCGCGCAGGTCCCGCGGCCGCTGCTGGGGGTCCTGCGCGTAGACGAAGGCCACGTACCCCATGAACCGCAGCGACACCGCGGACGTGCCGCCCGGCCCGGGGACGGGCTCGGCCCGCACCACCAGCGTCTCGGTGGGCCGGTCGAAGGAGATGTCCTCCCGCGACCAGGTGTTGTGCCCGCCGATGCGCAGCCGGTACGCCCCGCCCGCGCGGGCTCCGGCCACCTCCAGCGGCCCGGCGACCGGGGGAGCGGGCGGCGGCGGGGGCTCCTGGTCCAGCGGCAGCTCGCCGGGGTCGGCGGCCGTGCCCGTGTCGCGCAGGGACAGTCCGAAGCCGTAGGGGAACAGCGGCTCGTGCTCGCCCTCGGGGGACAGCTCCTCCGCCGGCACCTGGTACCCCGGGATGTGCGGCGGGACGCGGTTGACGCTCATCGACCGCTTCCTGCGCGGCCAGCTGAAGGTGAGCCGCCCCTGGAAGTCGTGGGCCGGCGCGCCGTCCGGCCCGGCGAACAGCACGTCGGTGATCCCCACACCCTCGGTGCCGGGCAGCCAGGCCACCACGAACGCGTCGGACAGGTTGATCTCCTCGGTGACGTACAGCGGGCGCCCGGTGAACATGACCGTCACCACGCGCACCCCGGCCTCGCGGAGCCGGCGCAGCGTCGCGAGGTCGCGGGCGTAGGACTGCTTGAGCCTGGCGTACTCCAGCGTCCCCCACGGCTTGATCGTGCCGCGCATCTCGGCGTAGGCGTCCTCGCCGATCGCCACCACGGCCACGTCGAACGCGGCCGGGTCGGCGTGCTCCAGGTAGGGGTCCACCTGGCAGCGGTCCTCGCCGGTGACCGAGGCCACGGCCGCGGCGAGCGTCGTCGCGCCGGGCAGGTCCGACAGGGTCACCTCGTTGCCCTGCCAGCTCAGGGTCCAGCCGCCGGCCTGCTTCCTGATGTCGTCGGCTGCGCTGCCGGCGACCAGCACCCGCGACGCCGGGGACAGCGGCAGCGTGCCGCCCGCGTTCTTCAGCAGCACCAGCGACTTGCGCACCGCCTCGCGGGCGAGCGCGCGGTGGTCGTGGTGGCCGAGCACCGACGCCTCGCCGGCCAGCGACCGCTCGCGCGGGCGCGGCTTGTCCCACAGTCCGGCCCGCATCTTGACGCGCAGCACCCGCCGCACCGCGTCGTCGACGCGCTCCATGGGGATGACGCCGGACAGGACCTGCTCGCGGGCGTTGCGCCACACCGACCGCCAGGCCTCCCGCCCGGCCACCATGAGCACGTCCAGCCCGGCGTTGATCGCGTACCCGGCGTCGCCGACGGTGCAGCCGGCCACCTCGGCGTGCGCGTCCCAGTCGCTGATCACGATGCCGTCGAAGCCCATCGCGCCCTTGAGGACGTCGGTCAGCAGGTACCGGCTGCCGCAGATCTTGTGGTTGTAGGCGACCGGGCGCCCGGGGGTGTGGTCGTAGTTGGCCGGTCCCGACCAGCCGCTGAAGGACGCCATGACCGCCTGCGCGCCGGCCTCGATGGCGGAGATGAACCCCATCGCGTGGATGTTGCGCAGCACGTCCTCCTCGCAGCGGGCCGTGCCCCGGTCGACGCCCTCGAAGGTGGCGCCGTCGGCGACCCAGTGCTTGATGGTGGAGATGACGTGCGCGTCGGTGGCCAGCCCGTCCGTGCCGCCCTGCAACCCGCTCACCATCTCGCGCGCGTAGGCGTACACGACCTCCGGGTCCTCGGAGTAGCCCTCGTAGTAGCGCCCCCAGCGGCGGTCCCTGGGAGTGGCGACGGTCGGGGCGAAGGTCCAGTCCATCCCGGTCGCGGCGATCTCACGGGCGGTGGCCTCGCCGATCCTGCGCACCAGGCCGGGGTCGCGCGCGGCGCCCAGGCCGATGTTGTGCGGGAAGATCGTCGCCCCGTACACGTTGTTGTGGCCGTGCACCGCGTCGGTGGCCCACATGAACGGTACGCGGAAGGGACGGTCGGCGTACCCCTCCTCGACGGCCTCCCAGAACGCGTCGACGGTCTCGACCCATTCCTTGACGTCGGCGTGCCGGTTCCCGCCCGGCCAGATGCCGGCGCCGTTCAGCGCCGAGCCGATCTTGTACTCGCGGGCGTCCTCCAGGGTCAGCTCGGCCAGCTCGGGCTGGATCATCTGGCCGAGCTTCTCCTCCAGCGTCATCTGCGCCAGGATGCCCTCGACGCGCTCCTCGACCCGCGGGTCGGCCGCGAACGCCGATGCCACGCGCGGCCACTCGGGGAAGTAGGGCAGCCCGGCCGCGGGCGCCCCGGCGCCGTCCCGCCCCGTCCCGCCGGCGGCGGCGTCCTCGGCGTCCTCGGTGGTCCGGTTCTCCGGCTGGCCGGTCACGCGTCCTCCTCGGACTCGTCGATCCAGAAGTCCTCGGTGCGCTTGGCTCGCAGGCGCGCGAGGAACGGCTCGGGCACCACGGTGCGGGTCTGCGCCGGGGAGAACAGCGTCACCTGGGTGCGGTGCTCCTCCAGTGCGTCCAGCTTGCGGGCCACCCACGGCGCGATGTCCACGCTCACCAGCCGCTCGGTGGGGGACGGCTCGCGCTCGGGCTCGGCGCGGTTGGCGAACGCGAACGCGGCCTCGGTGTCCTCGTCCCACACCACGTACTTGCGCAGCCGCGGCGACAGGCCGAGCCCGGCCAGGCAGCCGGTCACGCCCTCGCCGGTCAGCCGGTGGTCGGCGTTCAGTTCGCGCACGTCGTGCGGCAGGTACACCTCGGCCACGTCCCTGTGCCCGGCCAGCAGGCGCGTCACCTGGGCGCGGAAGGCGTCCATCGACGCGGCGAGCCGGGTGTCGGTGTGGCCCAGCCAGACCACGTTCTCGGCCGGCACGCCGAGCGCCTTGGCGGCCGACTCGGCCTCCTTGCGCCGGATGACCGCCAGTTCGGCGGGCGTGGGGTCGGACTCGATGCCGAGGACGGCGCTGTGCGAGCGCGACCCGTCGGTGGAGAACACGATGAGGACGCGGGCGCCCGCGGCGGCCTTGGCCGCGATGACGCCGCCGCAGGCGATGACCTCGTCGTCGGGGTGCGGGGCGAAGACGATGACCTTCTCGCCCGCCGCCGGCTCAGCGCGCATGCTCCACCACCTTGGCCAGCGCCCGCTCGCGCGCGGCTCGCGCCCGCGCGCTGACGATCTCCGCCTGCTCCAGCAGGGGCAGCTTCGGGTGGACGGTCCCCGCCGGCTCCGGCGCCGCCGCGCCGGCCAGGTACTCCTCGCAGGAGGGCAGGCCGCGTTCACGGACCAGGTCGTTGATCAGGAAGAAGTGGTTGCCGACGACCAGGCGCGTGATCGGGGTGTCGTGCTTCTGGGCGATGTACTCGTAGTTGCCGAGCGCGCCGCCGACGTTGGCGTCGTAGTCCTTCTCGTGCGGGTGGTGGATGGCCGCGGCCTCGCGGTTGAGCACGAACCTGGCGCCGCCGCGGTGCAGCCGGTAGCCGATCTCGACGTCCTCCCCGCCCCAGCGGCTGAACCACTCGTCGAACCCGCCGATCTCGCGCAGCAGATCGGTGGACGCCGAGACGTCGCAGGTCCAGTAGACGACCCAGGGGACCGGCTCGTCGGCGAAGTCGTCGCCGTAGATTGAGTAGAAGTCCTCGCGGATGTCCAGCCACTGCCCCTTGTCGCGCAGCATGGCGATGGTGGCGTCGGGGTCGTCGACGTCGATGACGCGCAGCATCTGCGCGCCGTCCTCGTTGCCCTCGTTGAAGCAGTAGACGTAGCCGACCACGGCCACCGGGCCCGGCCAGGCCGCGTGGCTGGCCAGGTGGGCCACAAGGCAGCCGGAGGCGAGCAGGACGCCGGAATCGACGAAGACGCAGACCTCGCCCCGGGCGTTCGCGATGCCCACGTTGCGGGCCTTGGCCACCCGGTAGCCGCGGTCCTCCTGGTAGAAGTAGCGCACGTCGAGACGGTCCTTGAACGACTCCACCACGGCCGCGGTGTCGTCGCTCGACCCGTCGTCGACCACCAGCACCTCGAAGTCCGCGGGGGAGAGGGTCTGCCGTACGAGGGAGTTGAGGGTGTGGGCGAGCAACTCGGCCCGGTTGTACGTCGGGATGATCACACTGCACGTGGGCGTGCTTTTCATGCTTTTCTCCTAAGGATGACGGAGAGGAGCGCTCCGGCGGACAGGACGGCGCAGGCCCAGAAGACGTTGGTGAAGCCCACGTACTGGGCGACGATCCCGGCGACGACCCCGCCGAGGAAGATGCCCGCCTTGAACGCGCTGGAGTACAGGGAGGAGGCGACGCCGGGACGGTCGGGCATCGAGTCCTGCAGGATGGTCACCGGGATGCTGAGCGCGATGGCCGTCCAGATGGCGTTGGGCACCTGCAGCAGCAGCAGCGCCGGCTTGGAGGTCGCGAACGGCATGGCGGCGAAGAACAGGGTGGCGCAGATGGCGGCTCCCATGACCACCCGCCAGTGGCCGATGCGGTCCGCCTTCGCGCCGATGTACATGATCGCGGGAACCTCCAGCGCCGAGCCGAGCCCGAGGACCAGCCCGGTGAACCCCTCGTCCATGCCGAGGTCCTTGGTGATGTAGAGCGCGATGTCGAACTGGTACATGGCGTTGACGGCCAGCAGCAGCACGATCGTGACCAGCAGCGCCTTCACCTTCGGGGTCAGCCCCGCGAACGGGTTGCGCGTCCTGCGCTCCGGTTCCGCGGTCACGGCCGCCCCGCCGGAGCCGCCGGTCCCGGCGTCGGCGTCGGCGATGAGGGAGGCGGTGCTGTCCGCGTCCGGGGCGGGCCGCCGGTCGGTGTTGGGCAGCCCCACGAAGCAGATCACCCCGCCGATGGCGTAGAGCACGGCGGCGACCCCGTACAGCGTCTCGAACCCGCGGGTGGCGATCAGCGCGAACGCCAGCGGCGGGCCGGCGATCCAGGCCAGCGAGGTCACCGCCCGCAGCGCCGAGTTGAAGAACGTCACGCCGTGGCCGCGGGTCTCGGCCAGCTCGCGGGTGTAGGCGAACATCTGCGGGAAGGTGGCGCCGCCGAGCCCGAACATCACCGCGGAGGAGGCCAGCAGCAGCCAGTACTCGCGCATGAACAGGTAGCACAGCGCGCCCCCGGCCGCGAACATGGCGCACACGCCCAGCACGATCCTGCGGTTGCCGATGCGGTCCGACAGAACCCCGACCGACAGGTCGGTGGCGATCTCGGCGATCGCCCGCCCGGCGACGAACGCCCCGATCATCAGCGGCGTGGCGCGCACGGCGTCGGCCAGGAAGAGGCTGACGGTGGGGACCACCATCGCGCCCCCCACCCCGATGGCGGCGGTGGCGGCCGCGAGGCGGGTGACCGCGCCGTCCCTGAAGATGCGCAGGCCGCTGCTCTTCGTCGAATACACATCGTCTCCTTGGGGGGTGAGGGCGGGACTAGCCGGCGTCCGGCCCGGGACGCGCCCGCAGGGACGCCGTCCCCGCGGCGGGCAGTGGGGGATCGCCCTGCAGCCGCTGGCGGTAGGGCAGCCACGGGGCGACACGGCGCGCCGGCGGCACCTCCAGCGCCCCGGCGTGCTCGGCCGCGCCGATCTGGCCGGACGCCAGCAGAGCGTCCAGCGCCGGCCGGGGCAGCCAGGCGAGGAGCCGCAGTTTGAGGCCGGGAAGGTCGAACAGCTCGTCGCAGGGCGCCGGACGGTCGGTCTGCGCGCCCGGCCGAAGGTTCGCCGGGTCGACGACCCCCGACACCAGCCGCCAGTAGTCGGCGAACTGGGTGGCGGGGTCGGGCAGCGCGCCGCTGTCCAGGCCGATGCGGACGGTCTCCAGCCAGCAGTCGTAGTAGCGGCGCTCGTGCAGCGCGCCCATGTGGCGCTCGCACCAGGCGGCCATCTCCTCCCGGCCCGGCAGCTCGGCCTTGCCCGACAGCACGGCGAGCGCCCATCCGGCGATGGCCTCGAAGTACGGGCAGGCCGTGCCGAACGCGTCGGTGTCCACCGGGGTGTTGACCACCACCAGGGACGGGTCCCGGTACCAGAAGAAGTGCTCGTACAGCTCCCGGCGGTCGAAGCCCTCGACGAACCCGTAGTCGGGCATCTGGTACCCCAGGCACAGGATCACCGCGTCGTACCGGCCCCACGTCCCGTCCGCGAAGACGACGCGGCCGTCGGCGGCGAAGCGGTCGAACGCCGCGCGGGCCCCCACCTCGCCGCGGTGCACGTGCGGCACGATCTTCTCGTTGACGTGCACGGCGCCGTGGAATCCGGTCTCCGGCAGCAGACCCGTGTCCCGGTACATGGCCATGTACTCCGGCATCAGCCGCGACAGCCACGCCAGGTAGCCGTCGTAGGGCATCTCCTCCAGGGCGACCCGGCCGATGTAGGAGAACAGCATGTCGTTGGCCAGGCCGCCGCAGTCGCGGGGCAGGAACAGCGCCTTGCGGCGCACCGCCCAGTCGACCGCCGCCGCCTCGCCGACCAGCTCCGAGGCGATGTCGGCGCCGCTCACCCCGCCGCCGGCCACCAGCACGCGAAGGCCGCGGAAGGCGTCCGGGCGGCGGTAGTCCTTGGCGGTCAGCACGCGGACGCCGTGCGGCGCCTCGCCGGCGGCGGGCGGCACCCTGGGCCGCCACAGCTCGCCGTTGGCGACCATGACCGCGTCGAACCGGGCGGTGACCGGCACGCCACGGCACTCGGCCGTGACGTGCCAGTCGCCCTCGCCGCCGGCCACCCGGGTCACCTCGTGCCCGAACCGGATGACCGGCCACACCCCGAACCGCTCGGCGTATCCGCGCAGGTACGCGTGCACCTCGGGGACGGTCAGGAAGTCGCCGCCCTGCCGCGGGGCGAAGTCGGAGAACGGGAAGCCGGACCGCGAGGTCTGCATCCTGACGCCCTCGTAGGCGCCGAGCGACGCCGGATTCCAGATGCCTCCCACGTCGTCGTGCTTCTCGAACACCACGACGTCATGTCCCGCCTCCAGCGCCTGCTTGGCGCTGGTGAGGCCCGCGGGCCCCGCTCCGATCACCGCGATGCGCATTCCCGCCGCCTAGATGAAGGGGTCGAAGTCGTCGAGGAGCTCCACCGGCCGGCCACGGCCGGGCATCGCGGCGATCTCCAGGTTGGTCTGGTGCCGCGCGCAGTGGAACCGGCAGTCGGTGCTCGGGTCGACGACGGTGGTGTCGGCCTTGGCCCACAGCTCGGCGAAGGACGACTCGTTGATGTCGCCGAGCCTGGCCTTGTCGTTGCCCCGGTGGTAGGGGCAGACGAACACGCCGTTCGGCGTCACGGTCGTGCGCAGTTCGGCCACGTGGCAGGTGCGGTAGTCCTTGGGCTGCACCGGGTCCAGGTCGTGGCGCACCGTCTCCCAGTTGGAGGAGCCGAGCAGGTGGAACGAGCCGTCCTCCAGCTCGCGCAGCCGGGCGATCTGCTCCTCGACCAGGGCGACGTCGGCGGGCGTCTGGTTGACGGTGAAGTGGTCGTCGTCGAGCATCGCCTTCAGCTCGAAGTAGTCGCAGCCGAGGTCCTTGGCGAGCTTCCCGGCCGTGTACACCTCGTGGTAGTTGGTGTCGACCACGGCGCCCGCGGCGTCGCGGCGCTGCATCAGCAGGAAGGAGTACCCGAGCGCGCCGCGCTTGCGCTCGGCCAGCGCCCGCAGGTTGTCCACGATGAGCGGGAAGACGCTGGTCTTGCGGCGGCTCGGCCGGAACTTGTCGTAGGTCTCCATCGTGCCGGCGTCCATCGACACCCGCACCCAGGACACCATCTCGGCGAGCTGGTCGATGTAGCGGGCGATGAGCGTGCCGTTGGTGACCAGACCGACCTGGATGCCGGCCTCGTACAGGATGGTGATGATCGTCCCGATCGACCGGTGCATCAGCGGCTCGCCGCCGCCGATGAGGATCACCGCCTTGACGCTGGAGGCGGCCAGTTCGTGCGCCAGCTCGACGATGCGGTCGCGCGAGAGCTGGCCCTTGTGCAGCACCCCGGCGCTGATGCACTCGGGGCAGGCCAGGTCGCACAGGGTGGTCGGGTCCAGGTCGACCACCAGGGGGGAGCCGAGCCTGCGCCCGTGCGCGACCTCCGCGGCGCTCGGGTACACCGACCGCTGGTACAGCTTGCCGGCCAGGTCGAGGTTGCGGTCGATCCGGTCGGTGCCCAGGGTCCGTTCGGATCTGCCGGCGGCCGACAGGTCGTGGATGAGGGTCATGCCGCCTCCACCGCCGCGGAGTCGCTGTGCTCGGCGCGCTCGGTGAACTCGTGGGCGAAGCGGTCGATGCGCCCGATGGGCTCCTCGGGCTTCCAGCTCAGCGGCGGGATGTGCGCGTTGGTCAGCTCGCCGTCCTCGCGCAGCGCCGACGCCGGGGGGTGGCGCAGGTGCAGCAGCGGGTCGTCGTAGCTGTCGTAGGCGTTGGCGAAGTCGAAGCGGTAGTTGAAGTCGATGTCCTCGCCGCCCCAGCCCTCGTACCGCTCGTCCATGCCGTCGATGCGGTGGAAGGCGCTGGTGCGCACCCACAGCGAGCAGCCCGGCCCGCGGCGCAGCGTGTAGCCGCGCAGCCGGTCCAGATCAGGCTGGCCGGCGCGGTCCCACAGCCGCTCCTTGATCGCCCTCTGGCTGGAGGGGGTGTCCAGGCACAGCATGTTGCGGTAGGTGAGGTGGCCCATCGTGCCGGGCCGCTCGAACCGGGTCGCGTTGCGCTCGACGAACTCGCGGTCGGCGAGCACGTCGGCGTCCAGGATGGAGATGACCTCCGAGTGGCCGGGGGAGTGCACCACGCCGACGTTGACCACCCACGACTTGTTGAAGGTGCTCGCCTTGGGGGCGAACAGGTAGTTGTCGGCGTAGGGCTCGATGACGTCGCGCCAGCGCGGGAAGGAGTCGGACTCCACCACCGTGACCTGGTAGCGCTCGCGGGGGAAGGACTGGTCGCGCAGCGACTGCAGGCAGGCCAGCAGGTTGCGCAGGCGGGCGCCGCCGGTGTCGCGGTCGCGGAAGGGCACGACGATGAGCACCTCGGGGTCGGCGCCGGCCGGCAGCCCGGGCCCCGGCGGCAGGGTGCGCAGCTCTTCGACGGTGACCACGCTCTCCTTGGCCGTGTAGGCGGCGCCCACATGGTGGCCCAGGCGGTTGTTGCACTCCGACCGCCACGCCAGGTCGAAGATGCGGTCCAGTCCCGGTCCCTGCGCTTCGGGCGCCTTCAGGGCCTCGCGCAGGGCGGCGTACCGGCCGGCGTCGGACGGGTCGGCGATCAGGGCGCGTCCGAGCTCCCGGACGGCGGGGTCCTCGGCGTCGCGCACGGCCTCCACCACCGCTCCGGTGAACGGGCGCGCGCACTCCCAGTAGTAAAGGCCCGACTGGGGCGCGTCCGGGTCGAGGGCAACCGCGATGGAGTCCACGACGGCGGTGGCGAGAGTATCGAGATCCGACGGTCGCAAGGTGGGCATCGGAGCTCCTTCCGGTTAAGGGGGACATACGGGGGCGGCGCCGTTTGCCAAGACGAAGGTACGAAAGGCGGCGGTGCCGGGTTAATGGCCGGCGCTACTCCATTGGCGCCCGGCGTTACTCAATTCGCGGACCGGCCGCCCGGAACCCCCGGGCGGGTCCGTCCCGGGGGTGGCGCCGCGTCCAGGTGACGGTCGGCGGGACCTCAGTCGAGGCCGCCCGACCCGGTGATCATTCCGGCGCCCACCGTGGCGTTGGTCGCCTCGTCGATGAGGATGACCCCGCCGGTGAGCCGGTTGCGCGAGTAGGGGTCGCAGAACAGCGGGCGGGTGACCCGCAGGCTCACCCTGCCGATCTCGTTGCGGCGCAGGACGCCGGCGTCCTGGTCGCGGTGCAGCGTGTGCACGTCGAGCCGGTAGTGCAGGTCGCGGACCTGCGCCCGCGCGGTGCGGGTGGTGTGCTTGACGGTCAGCGTGGACTGCGGCCGCATCGGCTGGTCGCCCATCCAGCACACCATCAGGTCGACGTCCTGGGTGACCGACGGCGCGTTGCGGGGACGGCAGAGCATGTCGCCGCGGGAGATGTCGATGTCGTCGGCCAGCCGCAGCGTCACCGACATCGGCGGGAACGCCTCCGCCACCGGCCCGTCGAGGGTGTCGATGGCGGTGACCCGGGTGGTCAGCCCGGACGGCAGGTGCAGCACCTCGTCTCCGGGCCGCAGCGTGCCGCCCGCGAGCTGGCCCGCGTAGCCCCGGTAGTCGCGGTGGTCGCCGGTCTGCGGCCTGATCACGTACTGCACGGGGAAGCGCAGGTCGACCAGGTTGCGGTCGGAGGCGATGTGCACGGTCTCCAGCAGGTGCAGCAGCGAGCCGCCCTCGTGCCAGGGCATCTCCGGCGATCGGGCGACCACGTTGTCGCCGTTCAGCGCCGAGATGGGCACGAAGGTCACGTCGGAGGCGGTGAGCTTGGCGGCGAACGCCGTGAACTCGTCCTTGATGCGCTCGAAGACCTCCTGGCTGTAACCGACCAGGTCCATCTTGTTGACGCACACCACGATGTGCGGCACGCCGAGCAGGCTGAGCAGGACGGCGTGCCTGCGGCTCTGCTCCAGCACGCCCTTGGTCGCGTCGACCAGGACGATGGCCAGGTCGGCGGTGGAGGCCCCGGTCACCATGTTGCGGGTGTACTGCACGTGGCCGGGGGTGTCGGCGATGATGAACTTGCGCTTGGGCGTGGCGAAGTAGCGGTAGGCCACGTCGATGGTGATGCCCTGCTCCCGCTCGGCCCGCAGGCCGTCGGTGAGCAGCGCCAGGTCGATGCGGTCGTTCCCGCGGGCCAGGCTGACGCGTTCGACCGCGTCGAGCTGGTCCTCGAAGATCGATTTGGAGTCGTACAGCAGGCGGCCGACGAGCGTGCTCTTGCCGTCGTCGACCGAGCCGGCCGTCGCGAACCGGAGGATGTCCATGGTCATAGTGGCTCGATTCGCCGAGTCGGAAGTGGCCGTGGTCATGGAGGGTTCATGGCGGGGTCACGGCGGGGTCGTGGCTGGGGCGTGGCGGGCGCGCGGCGCGCCGCGGGGCGGCGGCCCGGAGGCGGTCGCCGGCGCGGCCCGCCGCCGGCGTACGAGGGTCAGAAGTAGCCCTCGCGTTTGCGGTCCTCCATCGCCGCCTCGCTCGCGCGGTCGTCGGCCCGGGTGGCCCCGCGCTCGGTGGTCCTGGCGACCGCGATCTCCTTGATGATCGAGTCCACGTCGGAGGCGGCGGAGGAGACCGCCCCCGTGCACGTCATGTCGCCCACCGTGCGGAAGCGCACCGTCGTCCGGTACACCGGCTCGTCCGGGCCGGGCGACAGGTACGGGTTCTCGGCGAGCAGCATGCCGTCGCGCTCGAAGACCCGCCGGGCGTGGGCGAAGTAGATGGAGGGCACCTCCAGCCGTTCGCGCTCGATGTACTGCCACACGTCCAGCTCGGTCCAGTTGGACAGCGGGAACACCCGGATGTGCTCGCCCTTGCGGATGCGGGTGTTGAACAGGTTCCACAGCTCGGGCCGCTGGTTCTTGGGGTCCCACTGGCCGAACTCGTCGCGGAAGGAGAAGACGCGCTCCTTGGCCCGCGCCTTGTCCTCGTCCCTGCGGGCGCCGCCGAACACCGCGTCGAACCGGTGCTCGGCGATGGTGTCCAGCAGCGTCGTGGTCTGCAGCCGGTTGCGGCTGGGCCACCGCCCGCCCGGCTCGGCCACCCGGCCGGCGTCGATGGAAGCCTGCACCGAGCCCACCACCAGCCGCATGCCGAGCTCGTCCACCCGCCGGTCGCGGAAGTCCAGCACCTCGGGGAAGTTGTGTCCGGTGTCGACGTGCACCGCGGGGAAGGGGATCGGCGCCGGCCAGAACGCCTTCTCCGCCAGGCGCAGCAGGACGATGGAGTCCTTGCCGCCGGAGAACAGCAGGGCGGGGCGCTCGAACTCGGCGGCGACCTCGCGGAAGACGTGGATCGCCTCCGACTCCAGCGCGTCGAGCTGCCCGAGCTGGTAGTCCATCACCGCCGCCCTCATCCCAGCCCCCGCGTGTTGCCGCCGTCGGCGACCAGCACCGTGCCGGTGACGAACCGCGCCTGCTCACTGGCGAGGAACGCCGCCAGAGCCCCGAAATCGTCCGGATCGCCGACCGTGCCGAGCGGGATCTCCGCGGTGATCTCCTTGAGCGCGGTCTCCTTGTCGTGGGCCAGGCGGGCGTCCAGGAAGGTCTCGAACGCGGGCGTGCGGTGGCACCCGGGCGCCAGCACGTTCACCGTGACGCCGCTCGCGCCCAGGGTGTGCACCAGGCCCTTGGCGAAGCCCAGCAGGCCGAGGCGGGCGGTCGCCGACAGGGCGGTGCCCGGCAGCGGCTGGCGCACCGCCTCGGAGGTGATCAGCAGGACGCGGCCCCAGCCGGCGGTCTTCAGGTGCGGCAGCGCGGCCAGCGCCAGCGCCACGTGCGGGAGCATGGAGGAGTCCATCGCCTCCCGGTACTGGTCAGGGGTGAAGGCGTCGGCCCGGCCGTGCGGCACCCCGCCGGAGTTGGTCACCACCACGTGCAGCGCGCCGAACGCGGCGACGGTGCGCTCCACCCAGCCGGCCACCGCGCCGTCGTGGCGCAGGTCCACCGCGGTGCTCAGCACCCGCCCGGGACCGGCGGCGTCGACCTCGGCGTGCGCGGCGGCCAGGCGCTCGGGGTCGCGGGCGGCGATGGACACGTGCGCGCCCTCGGCGGCGAGCGCGCGCGCCACGCCGAGGCCGAGCCCGCTGCTCGCCGCCGCGACCAGGGCGACCCGCCCGGTCAGTCCGAGGTCCATCTCAGGCTCTCCTTTCCGATCGGGGTGCGGCGGCCCGGCACCTGCACCGGGTAGCCGTAACGGGGCAGCAGCGGCAGGGCCAGAGCGGTCGCCGTCACCGTGTGGCGGGCCGGCAGGTCGGTGCGCCACCGCTCGTCCGGGCGGATCGCCACCGCGCCCTGACGCAGCCGGTCGGGGTTGCCGGTGACGGTGTGGTTGCCGCCCAGGTGGACGGTCCCGCCGGCGTCGACCGGCGTCGCGTCGTCCAGCCCGGCGAACCGGATGACCCGCTCGACCACCTCGGCCGGGGCCGCGCACAGGTCCTCGTGGCGCACCCGCAGGTAGCGGTCGCCGGCGGCGGAGCCGACCAGCTCGGAGGCCACGTTGAACCCCGTCCAGTAGGCGGTGCTGGCCGCCGGGCTCATGGGGGAGATGTACTGCTTGCTCTTGTGGTACGAAAGGGCGGTGGCGCGCGGGTCGCGCACGACGTGCAGCACCCGCACGTCCAGGTCGTCGCGCCCCAGCAGAGCCGCGGCCTCGGCCGGGTACTTGGAGCCGTCGACCACCAGCCGCTCGCCGCCCCGGGCGGCCAGCTCGCGGTAGAGCCCGGCCATCCGGTCGAGCACGGCCGCCACCCGGGCCGGGGCGGGCCGGCCCGACCGCGTCTCGGCCAGCCGGGCCCGCGTGTGCCGGGTGCGCAGCAGCCGCCGCTGGGCGGCCGTCATGCCGCGCGCCGCGGCCGCGAGGTCCTGCTCGCCGGTGGAGGCGAGGACCGCCGACCACAGGGAGCAGGCCCGAACCTGCTCCCCGCAGCCGCAGACCGAGTTCGTACCCGCCCGCAGCACCCCGTTCTGCCACAGATAGTGCAGCTCGCCCGCGTGAAGCACCCCCGGAAGCTCGTTGAGCACGTTCCCCAGGAGGGTGCTGCCGCTGCGCAGCCAGCCGGTGATGTACAGGACTCTGGGTCGGTCTGTCATCGTGGGTGAACCTCCGGTCGCATCAGGGGCGGGACAGCAGCAGGAAGTGCTGGGGCAGGTGCACGGCCAGGCCGACCCGGGCGTGCGCCCTGACCACGTCCTCGCCCTCGGGCCCGGCGTTCCTGCGCAGTGACAGGGACGACACGCCCGGGTCGAGCAGCGTGACCGCGGCGCGGAAGTCGCCGAGCAGCGCCTTGCCGCGCGGCATCATGCGGGTGCGGGCCACCTTGATGCCCACCTCGGTGAGCTTGCTCAGGGTGCCGTCCTGCACCAGCCGCCAGTACAGGGACGGGTGGGCGACGATGCCGTCGCAGGAGCCGCCGGTGTCCTCCACGCGTGCGGCGGCGGCGGTCAGGTCCGCGCAGACGTCGTCGCCGAGTTCGCCGGTGCGCACCTCGGGCAGGGTCAGCAGGCCGCTGATCCTTCCGTCGGCGGTGCCGTGCAGCAGCGACTCGTTCTCCACCACGCCCAAGCGGACCAGCACGCGGTAGTCGACGAACGCGGCCAGCAGGGCGGGCTCGTCCAGCAGGCCCTTCGGCAGCGGGACGTCGATCACCAGGTCGGTCAGCTCGGCGTGCTGGACGCTCGGCCCGAACGCCGACTCCGGCGTGCTGGCGTAGGTGTTGCCGGGCACGTCCCGGCCCGCCTGGGGGGCCTCGCGGACGTAGGCGGAGGGCCGGTCGCTCACGCTGGCCACCTTCAGCAGGTGGCGGACGGTGTAGCGCGGGCGGGTGGCGAACAACGGGAACGCCGCCGGCAGGTAGCCGTGGATCGGGACGACGGTGTCGCCGTCCTCCCGGCCGCGCGAGACGCTCCAGGCGAACTCCTCGCCGGGGCTGCGCCTGGTCAGCGCCGGGTCGGCGAGGGTCTGGCGGGTCACCTCGAGGGCGGTGGCGCTGCTGTGGGTTGTCGTTGTCATGTCGCTCCCTGGCTCAGGTGGTGGGGGAGAGCGTGGCGCCGGGGTTCGCCATGCTGGGGGTGGGACGGCCGGCGGGGGCGCCCGCCGGACGGGTGAGGGGGTCGTGCGGCCGCGCCGGGCGGGACGCGCCGAGGACCGATGCGCCCGCGGGGGTCTCGCCGGCGCCCGCCGCGGCCAGCACGGCGGGCACGGTGAGGCCGAGCGCGGCCAGGGTCTCGTCGTGGGACCCGCCCTCCGAGGGCCAGGAGGGCCCGGCGTTGACGCTGTGCACCTCGTGCCGGGGCAGCAGCAGCGCCAGCGTCGAGGCGACGCTGCCGGCGGCCCGGTGCTCCTCGACCACGACGATCCGCCGGGCGTGGTCGGCGAGCTCGGCGGCGGCCTGCGACAGGCTCTCGAAGTCCACCCAGCACAGGTGGGCGTGTGAGAGGTCCGGGCGCCGCTCGGTGGCGGCCACGCAGAGCTGCGCGGGCTTCTCGCCGACCGACACCAGGAGGGTGGGCCCGCCCGTGCCGCTGACCCAGCCGACCTCGCCGCGCCCGGCCGGCTCGAACGGCGCCTCGTAGGGCTCGTTGCGCGCCAGCCGCACGTAGCAGGGCCGGTCCTCGTCGGCGGCGGCCTGGATGACCGCCCGGGTCTCGGCCTCGCCGCACGGCACGGCGATGCGCACCCCGGGCAGGCTCTGCACCACGGCCAGGTCCTCCAGGCTGTGGTGGGTGGGCCCGAACCAGCCGCCGGACACCCCGCCGTACGGGCAGACCAGCACGACCGGCGCCTGCTGGTAGCCGAGCCCGAGCTTGACGCTCTCGGCCGCCCGCCAGGTGCCGAACGCGGCGAAGGTGCTGAGGAAGGGCCGCAGGCCGGCCGAGGCCAGCCCGACCGCGATGTCCACCGCGGCGGTCTCGGCGATCCCCAGGTTGAGGAACCGCTCGGGGAAGCGCTCGGCGAACGGGTGCGACGGGCCGCCGAGGTCGGCCTCCAGGCAGACGATGCGCGGGTCGAGGGCCGCGAGCGCGGTCAGCTCGTCCTTGTAGGCCTCGCGTCCGGGGAGCGTCATCGGAGCACCGCCTTCCACTGCCGGGCGCGGGCCGGGCTGATCTTGACGTAGTGGGAGGCGGCCTTGCCCTCGGTGGCGGGCACGCCCTTGCCCTTGACGGTCGCGGCGAGCACCGCCTTGGGCCGGTCCTCGGGGACCAGCACGGCGGCGAGCTTCTCGATGTCGTGCCCGTCCACCTCGGCCACCTCGAACCCGAACGCGGCCAGCCGAGCCGGCAGGTCGGTCATCGGCGAGATGTCGGCCACGTACCCGTCGTTCTGGCCGCCGTTGACGTCGACCACGACGGTCAGGCCGCCGATGCGCTTGGCCTGGACGATCTGGAGGGTCTCCCACACCAGGCCCTCCTGCAGTTCGCCGTCGCCGACCACGGCGATGGCGCCGCCGGGCTCGCCGAGCAGCCGCCGCGACAGCGCCCAGCCGGCCGCGTAGGCGAGCCCGTGGCCGAGGCTGCCGGTGGGGAACCGCACGCCGGGCACCTTGGGGGAGGGGTGACCGGTGTAGGGGCCGCCGGCCCTGCCGTAGCGCGGCGCGGGGTCCTCCTCGATGTCGCCGGTCTGGTGCAGCACCGCGTACAGCGCGGCGGCGGCGTGGCCCTTGCTCAGGACGACCTCGACGCCGGGCCTGGACTCCGCGACGGTGTGCGCGGCGATCAGGATGTCCAGCACCGACAGGCTGCCGCCGAGGTGGCAGCCTGCCGGGCTCGCCGCCATGTCCACCACCGACCCGCGAGCGCGCAGGGCGCGCTCACGAGCCAGGTCGATGTCGTTCATCTCCTCTCTCCCGTCGTGACGGCGCCCGCGACGACGGGCACAGGGGACACTGGGGACACGGGGGACAGCGGGGACACCGCGGGTACGGCGGTGACCGCGGGCGCCAGGGACGCGGCGGAGGTGCCGTCGCTCAGCCAGCGCCGCACCGCCTCGCCGAGCACCTGGACGGCCAGCCGGTACTCGGCCGCCTCCAGGCGCTCGTGCGGGGTGTGGTCCAGCGAGGCGTCGCCCGGCCCGTAGGCCACCATCGGGACCTCCCGCCAGGTGGTGGCGAGGGTGTTCATGTCGCTGCTGCCCTTCTTGGCCAGCAGCCGGGGCGAGGCGCCTGTCGTGGCCCGCAGGGCGCGGGTGAACGACTTGACCAGCGCGCTGGTCCGCGGGGTGGCCACGGCGGGGGTCGCCAGCAGGGTCTCCACGCGCACCGGGTCGGGGGCCGCCCTGCGCAGGGCGTCGATGACCTCGCTCGTCGTGGTGCCGGGCGGGACCCGCACGTCCACGACGGCCTCGGCCGTCTGAGCCTCGCCCTCGCTGCCCGCGCGCAGGCTGAGCACGGCGAACAGCGTGTCGGCGCCCAGGCGGGCGACCTCCGCCTCCGCCGCGGTGACCGCGTCGGCGATCCGGCTGGCCGCGGTCCGCGCCGCCTTGCCCGCGGTGTGCGCGGTCGTCTGGGACACGCTCAGGCGCGCCTTGCACACCCCGTGGTAGCCGACGGTCAGGGCCGCGGCCCCGCTCGGCTCGCCGATGATCACCGCGTCGGCCGGGTAGTGGTCGCGGGCGTAGAACGCGCCTTCGGCGGTGCGCTCCTCCTCGACGGTGCCGACGACGCGCACGGTGGCGTCCTCGGGCACCTCCAGGGCGGCCAGCGTGGCCAGGAAGGCGGCCAGGCTGCCCTTGGCGTCGACGCTGCCGCGCCCGGTGATCGCCTCGCCGTCCCAGCGGACCGGCCACCGGTAAGGCACCGTGTCCAGGTGGCCGAGCATCAGCAGCCGCCGCGGCCCGGTGCCGCGGGTGGCCACCAGGTTGCCGGCCGCGTCGACGCGTGCGTCCACGCCGTTCGCGGCGCACCAGTCGACCAGGTAGTCGGCCAGCTCCCGCTCGTCGCCCGACACCGAGGACAGCTCGACCATCCGGGTCAGCAGCCCCAGGTCGGGCGCGGGGGCGGGGGCCCGCCAGAAGCGGGTGCCGCCCCGCGCGTCCAGGGTGTGCGGGCCGGTGATGGCGATGTCGGGCGTGCCCGCCAGCGCCAGCTCGGCCGCGCGCACCTTCTGCCGCATCCGGCCCCCGGCGTAGCCCATGCCCTCGCCCGCGGTGGCCTCCGGAAGCGTGCTGCCGGGGTCGGCCGGGTCGGTGAGCAGCCCCGCCGTCCCGGTCACCAGCCGCAGGTGGTCGGCGTCCAGGGCCAGCGCCGCCTCGGCGGCCAGCACGTCGGCGTCGACGTTGAGCGCCGAGCCGCCGTCGGTGGCGGCCACCGGCGGCGACAGGCACACCACGTCGAAGGCTTCCAGCAGCCGCGCCAGGCGGGCGCCGTCCACCTGGGCGACGGTGCCGGCGCGGTGGTCGCGCACGAAGCGCTGCCGGCCGCCGTCCAGCGCCCGGATGGGGCCGTTCGGCGTCGCGGTGACCAGGCTCTCGGCCCGGCCGGTGGTGGCGAACACCGACAGCCCGCGCCGGCCCAGCTCCTCGCGCACCCGGGGCAGGGTGATCTGCTCGTAGGCGTCGATGATGTGCGCCATCTCCTCCGGAGGGCAGTAGCGCACCTCGTCGCCGCCGCGCAGGGTCAGCGTCCTGACCGGCCGGCCGATGAGGGCGTAGTGCAACTTGATGTCGGCCGCGCCGCCGGTGATCACCAGCAGCCGGACGCCGCGCCCGCTCAGCTCGGCCAGCTCGTCGTACACGCCGTCGTGGCGCAGCGTCGAGCTGCCCAGTTTGACCACGTACAGCGCCCGGTGGCCGTTGACGGCCTTCAACGCGGGGGCGCCGTACCCGGCGGCCCGGCTCACGGCCATGGTCCCACCTCCGGCAGTCCGAGGGTCTCCTCCAGGCCGAAGATGCGGTTCATGGCCTGGACGGCCTGGCCGGCCCCGCCCTTGATCAGGTTGTCCAGGGCGGACACCGTCACGCAGCGGGAGCCCTCCACCGACACCCCGACCTCGGCGGTGTTGGAGCCGACCACGGTCTTGAGCATGGGGAACGCCATCGGCGAGCGCCCGTTGCTCATGCGCACGAACGGGGCGTCCGCGTAGGCCCTGGCGTAGGCGCGGCGCACCTGGCCGGCGTCCACGCCCTCGCGCAGCCAGGTGTAGGCGGTGGCGAACACCCCGCGGGTCACCGGCAGGCTGAAGGCGGAGAACTGCAGCTCCGGCGCGGCGCCCGTCCAGGTGGACAGGGCCTGGCGGATCTCCGGCGCGTGCCGGTGCCCGTGCAGCTTGTGCACCCGCACGTTGCCGTCGCGCAGCGCCGGATGCTCGGCGCTGTGGTTGCCGCCGCCGCTGGAGCCGGTCTTGGCGTCGACCACCGCCCTGGGCTCCACCAGCCCGTCGCGGAACAGCGGGTACAGCGCGTACAGCCCGGCCGAGGCCATGCAGCCCGGCAGGTTGACCACCGGCTCGCTCGGCTTGGCGGTGAACTCCGGCACGTAGTAGGGGATCGGCTCGCGCCAGCCCTCCGCCGACTCGGGGTAGTGCTCGGCGATCTCGCCCGGGTCGCGCAGCCGGTAGTCGCCGGCGACGTTCAGCACCAGGTCGGCCTGGCCGCTCACCTCGTCGAGGATGCGCGGGAGCACTCCGTTGGGCAGGCAGGAGAAGGCCACGTCCACCTTGGACAGCTCGTCGGCGGCGCGCAGCCGCCGCCCGGCGAGCCGCGAGTTGCGCAGCCCGGACACCACCTGCCCGAGCGGCTTGCCCGCGTGCTGCTGGGACGACATGAACGACACCTCGGCCTGCGGGTGGTCGCTCAGCAGCCGGATCAGCTCGGCGCCGATGAAGCCGCTCGCCCCGAGCACGGCGACTCTCATCCGCTCGGTCATGCCGCCCTCTCCTTCCGCTCGGCGAACCTGCCGGCCCGGTCCTGGGCGTCGATGACCGAGCGGGCGAAGCGGGCCAGGTGGGCGGGGATGTCGACGCCGTGGACGCCCACCGACTTGGCGAACTCGGGATTGGTGTTGACCTCCAGCACGTACAGCTCGCCGGTCTCGGCCGACTCGGCCAGGTCGACGCCGTAGAAGCCGGGGCCGAACAGGTCCACGACGCGCCTGGCCAGCTCCGCCGACCTCGGCAACAGCGGGATCGGCTCGACCGTCCCGCCGAGGTGGGTGTTGGTCCGCAGGTCGGGGCTCACCTGCTTGTAGGCCACGACCGGCGTGTGCCCGACGATGATCACCCGCTCGTTGAAGCCGGGCTTGGGGATGTACTGCTGCACGACCACCGGGAAGGAGCGCCCTCCGGGGTCCAGCCCTTCCCAGCCGCCGCTCCAGGCGGCCAGCTCCGCGGGGGTGGTGATGTGCACGATGCCCCGGCCCCAGGAGCCGCTGACCGGCTTGACGACGGCGTGGCCGCCGAGGGCCTCGATCTGCTCGCCGACCTGCTCGGCCGAGAAGGCGATGCGGGTGGTCGGGTGGGGGAGCCCGGCGCGGGCGAAGGCGAGCGCCTGCAGGTCCTTGGACAGGCACAGGCGCACGGCGGCGGGCGAGTTCAGGGTGGGGATGCCGGCATGCTCGAAGCGGTCGGACATCCCCGCCAGTTCGCGGTGGGAGACGTTGCGCAGGATGACCAGCCGCGGCGCGAGCGCCGGGTCGTTGAGAAACGCGGTGGTGTGGCGGGGCGTCACGGACCGCGCGGTCAGACCGGCCGCGCGGAACGCCGAGAGGAGAAGCCGTTCCTCCGGGCGCATGATCGTGACGGAGACCAGCACGTCCGCAGGGGCGTCACTCACCCCAGTCCTCCTCGACCTCCGGCGCCAGGTCCAGACGGACGACCGGCGCGGTGTCCAGCACTTCGTGCTCCTGGCCGCAGCCGCGGCAGGCCAGGATGTCGCCCAGTTCGACGTCGGACGGCACGGCGATGTCCGTCTCGCACTGCAGGCAGGCGGGGGCGGCCGTGATGTTTGCCATGACAACTCCTCGGCGTGGTTTGGCGTTTCGGGTGACGGGACGTCCGGCCCGGCCGGTTCGCCCGGGGCCGGCGCGTTCGCGCGCGCCTCGCATGCGGCGCCCTCGAGGTGCAGGGCGCCGATGGCGTGCGGGCGCCGCCCGGGGCGGCGGTCGGTTCAGCCGCCGGGCTGCACGCGGTCGAAATCGATGATCATCATGTCCCGGACGGCGCTGGTGGCGTCGGCCGGCCTGATCGGGGTGACCTCGTGCTCCATCGTGCGGTCGTCGATCACGACGGTCTCCATCGGCTCCAACAGCGTGTGCTCCAGCGCGGGACGGTCGCCGCCCTTGCGGAACACGCGGCTGAGGCCGCCGGAACAGCGCTCCCGGTTGACCAGGTGCATGATCACGTAGTCGTGGCCGTCGCTGTGCCGCCCCTCGGGGGCCGGCGCCGACGCGGCGTCGCCGGTGGCCACGATGCGGATCAGGTGCACGGTGACCAGCCAGGTCTGATGGTCGCCTTCCAGGCGCCTGACCAGGGCGAGGTCATGTTCGAGGGCCGCACGGAAGCAGAGGTTCTCGTAGGTCTCGGCGGTGATCGGGGCGAAGGTACGCACCTGCCCGCCGTACACCGAATTGATCTCAGCGCTCTGGTAGAAGGCCCCGTGCGGCGCCCTCTCCATGGTCACGCCCGCGCCCTCGCCGCCGCGGGCCAGCAGGTGCCCGATGCGGCGGAGCCGGGTGGTGCCGTGACTTTCCCTGACGTACTCGTCGGCCGGAAGGTCTTCCCAGTACTTGGCGAACTCGTTCCATTCGCTGGTCGCCGGAATGGGGAGCCTGCCGTGGCTCCACCCTTTCTCGACGACCTCGGCGGGCCATGGGGCGGACGTTTTCGTTATACGCATTGGGCCGCTTTCTCGTGTCGGGTTTCCCTGTTCTGTGCGCGGAGTGCCGGTCCGATCGGAACTTTCAGCCTTGCCTGCGACCAAGGTAGGCAACGGTTTATCGCGAGGTAATACCTCGCGCTGCTCTGTTGGCCGCACGGCGCTACTCAATGGGCGCCGGGTCGTTACTCAGCCGCTTTGCCGCCGGTAACGGCGCAGGTGGGAGCCCATTGTGAGCGTGTAAGGGAACGCGCATGACGGATTCACATCGGCCGAATGACCGGCGCACTGGTGTCGGAGATGGGCGCTAAATGACAATGATCGGGAAACGCGCAACGATGACACGGGAGAGGCGATATGACGCTCGAAGTCCCTGTCGCGCCGGACCAGGTCGGCCTGATCACAGGCGACGGGCGCTCCCCGCTCTACGTTCCGCGGTCATGGGTCGCGATGGCCGAGCTCGGGCACGTCTTCGTCGGCCGGCGCGACGAGCTGGACCGCATCGCCGCCGCCATGCGCCACCCCGGCCTGTCCGGGGCCGCGCTCATCGGCGACGGCGGCGCCGGCAAGAGCCGGCTGCTCGCCGAGGTGGTCCAGCGGGCGGACGACGAACGGTTCCACGTCGTCCGCGCCTGCGCCTGCCAGGCCACCTCGGCGGTGCCGTTCGGAGCCTTCGCGCAGTACCTTCCCGCCGCCCTCATGGACACCGCCTTCAACGGCAACGCCCTGCGCATGGCCGCCGACGCCCTGATCGGCCAGTCGGGCGGCCGTGACCTGCTCCTGATCATCGACGACGCCCACCAGCTCGACGAGGCCTCGGTGGCCCTGGCCTTCCAGATGGCCCGCCACCGCGAGGCGTTCGTCCTGACCGCCTCACGCAGCGGCGAGGGCGTCCCCGACCCCGTCGCCGACCTGTGCACCAGCGGCCTGGCCGAGTGGATCGAGGTGCGCCCCTTCACCCGCGACGAGGTCAGGGAGATCCTCTCGACCACGCTGGGCGGCCCGGCCGAGGGCGTGCTGGTCCAGCGGTGCTGGGACGCCACCCGCGGCAACGCCTTCCTGCTGCGCGAGCTGATCACCGCCATGCTCGAGACCGGCGCGCTCACCCTCGCCGAGGGCGTCTGGCGCGGCGGCGACCCGCTCCCGGTCACCTCCCGGCTGGCCGGGCTGGTCGACAAGCGCCTCGCCGGCCTCACTCCCGAATGCCGCAGCGCCCTGGAGCTGCTCGCCTTCGGCGACTCGGTCAGCCCGGACGTCCTGGCCGCCCTGGTCTCCCGCGCCGCCGTCGAGACCGTCGAGGCGCGCGGCATCGTCAAGGTCGAGCGGCTCGGCGGCCGCGACCGCGCGCGGCTCGCCTACCCCCTGTACGGGGACGTCCTGCGCGCCCGCGCCCCGCGCCTGCGGGCACGCCGATGCAGGGAAGAGCTCGCCGACGCCGTCGAGGCCGCGGAACCCGGCGCGGACGACCTGCTCAGGGTCGCGGCCTGGCGCCTGGAGAACGGCGTGCAGCCGCCCGCCGGCGCCGTCGCCGCCGCCATGAGGAGCGCCTGGTCGCACATGGACCTGCCGCTGAGCCGGCAGCTCGCCGCCTGCGCCGTCGCCGCGGGCAAGGGCGTGGAGATCGCCGAGCCGCTCGGCTACGGGCTGATGTTCGCCGGCCGGCCCGGCGACGCCGAGGCGCAGCTCGCCCGTCTCGGCCGCCCCACCCGCGAGCGCGAGCGCGCGCTGCTGACCGGCGTCCGCGCCTTCAACCTCGCCTTCGGCCTCGACAGCGTGTCCGAGGCGTGGCTGCTGCTCCGCGCCGAGCTGCACGACCTGCACGGCGGCGAACCCCGCGCCGAGCTGCGCGCCCTGCAGTCCCTGCTGCACGTCTTCGCCGGACGCTGCCAGACGGCCGTCGTGCTCGCCGAGCAGGTCATGGCCGAGACGCCCGCCGGCGTACGCGCACGCTGCGTCGCCGAGGTCGCCCGCGGCGTGGCGCTGGCCTTCCTGCGGCGGCCCGAGGAGAGCCTCGCCGCCCTCGCCGAGGCCCGCGAGCACAGCCTGCGCTGGCAGGGCGAGCTGCCCTGGCTGGAGATCTTCATCGAGCTGGGACGGGTGCACGCCTGCCTGCTCACCGGCCGCTTCCTGGAGGCCCAGGAGTGCGCCACCGAGGGGTACGACCGGGCGGTGGCGCGGCAGTTCCCCTTCGCGATCGCCTGGTTCTGCCTGCTGCGCGGCCTGGTCGCCCGGGCGCGCGGCGAGGTCCGCGAGGAGCTGCACCGCTGCCGTGAGGGCGTCGCCATCGCCCGCGACCACGGCAACCGCGGCCTGCTCGCCGTCCTGCTCGCACAGCTCGCCCAGGGCCTCGCGCTCGCGGGGGACGTCAAGGCGGCCCGCAGGGCCCTGGCGGAGGCCGACGGCCTGGACCAGCGGTCCCTGTGGCTGCTCCAGCCGTGGATCGAGCTGGCCCGCTCATGGGTCGCCGCGGCCGGCAACTCTCCCGACGCCCCCGCCATCGCCCAGAAGGGTGCGGCGCTCGCCCGCGAGTTCGGCGCCGTCGGCATGGAGGCCCTCGCCCTGCACGACGTGGCCAGGATGGGCGCCCCCCAGCACGTCCTCGGCCGGCTCCGCGAGCTGGCCGGGCAGGCCGGCGGCGGCGCGGTGCCGCTGTACGCGGCGCACGTCGCGGCGGCCGCCGCCGGCGACGGCGACGGGCTCGCCGCCTCCTCGGCCGGTCTCGAGCGGCTCGGCAGCCCCCTGCTGGCCGCCGAGGCGGCGGCCGAGCAGGCCAACTGCCACCGCGCGGCCGGCGACCTCGCCGCCGCCTCGGCCGCGGCGGCCAGGGCGCTGCGCCTGGCCAAGTCGAGCGGCGCCCGCACTCCCGCCCTGTCCGCGCTGGAACGGCCGCGGCTCACCCGCAGGGAGCACCAGATCGCCGAGCTGGCCGCCAAGGGCATGTCCAGCAAGGAGATCAGCGCCCACTTCGTGCTGTCGGTGCGCACCGTCGAGAACCACCTGCAGCGCGCCTACCGCAAGCTCGGCATCGGCGACCGCACCGAGCTCGGCGCCCTTCTCGGCCTCTTCCAGCCCGCCCCCGACGACGACCGTGACCCGGCGACGTGAAACGAGGTGTGCGATGAACTCCGGCATGCAGTCCTACGTGGAGTGGATGGTCAGGGCCCGCTGGGGCCAGGTCCCCACCACCCCCGACGCCCTCGCGGGGCCCCCGTCCACGCGGCCCCCGCACGGCGACCAGGACCACAGACCCGGTGACCCGGCCCGCGCGGACGACGACCCGGCCTTGGCCACCGGTCAGCCGCCCCTCGCGAACGGCGACCCGGCCGCCGCGAACGGCGAGCAAGGCCATGGCCGCGAGGGCGGGCGTACCCGTGTTCCGCGACTCGCGAGCCTCCTCGGGCGCCGACGCGGCGGGTTCCCCGTGGACCATCGGGAGTCGGCGTTCCCTCCGCCTCTCGATTGATCTCCGGCAGCGGCGCTCCCGGTTCGGGACACCCGCCTCTGTGCGGGCGCGGGACCGGTGGGTTCCTGGTGGGACGTCGCGCGGCGGGGGTCACTCCGCCTCTCGATCGACCGCCCAGAGCCGGGGTCACTCGGTTCCGCACGTCGGGCTTGTTTCCAGGCGCCGGCGCGGCGGGAGGTGGCACGGTGGTTCCGGCGCCTTCGTACGGCGCCGAGCCGGTGAGAGCGGGCCGGGTCAGCGGCGGGGAGTTCTGTCCTTGCCGGCGGCGATGGCGTGCCGCGACTCGGTGATGTACGAGGCGACGTAGGGGTGGGCGGGGAAGAGCGCGCGCACCCGCTGGAACCGGGGGAGCGCCGCCCGGTAGCGGCCGGCGAAGAAGTCCTGCAAGGCGGCGTCGTACAGCACCGTCGTCCGTGAGGCGGACGGCGCGACCCCGGCTGCGACCAGCCGCTTGCGCACGATGCTCACCGGCAGGATGAAGCTGTGGTTCTCGGCGGTCTCGCCCGTGGCCGGGTCGACCGAGCCGGCGATCAGCGTCCCGATGACCTTGCCGTCCTCGTCGAAGACCGGTCCGCCGGAGTTGCCGTGGTAGGAAGGCGCCTGGGCCTGGATGTACGGCACGCCGAGCACGGTGGTGCGCCGGGCGTTGTAGGCGCCTTCGGTCAGCGCCGGGTACAGCCGCGAGCGCAGGTCGAACACGGCGGTGTTGGTGGTGATGAGCCCGGGGAACCCGTTGATGTACAGCGGGTCGCCGACGCGGACGTCGGAGTCGCGGCCGAGCGGCACCGTGGGCAGGTCATGGGCGCCGGGCATCTTGAGCACGGCGAAGTCCTCACCGGGGTAGTCGCGGCCCTTGGCGACCAACCGGATCCGCGTCACCTTGGCCGTCTTGTCCCTGCCGCCGCCGGGCAGAGGAGTGATGACGGCGATGCTCCGGTGGATCCCGGTCACCCGCATCTGCCGCGCGTTGAACCGCCCGAACATCTCCTTGGCCAGCCGCACCAGCTCGTCGTCCGGCTGGGCGCTCCTGCGGATCGCCGTGAGGAACGACTTCGCGTCCGCCCCGGTCACCGTGGGGAGCACCTTGGCGCCGTAGAACCGCCGCAGGGCCGCCCGGGTCGCGCTCACGCAGTGCGCGCCGGTCACCATGTACCCGTCCGGCGTCACCCACCAGCCGGTGCACAGGCCAGGACGGACCAGCTTGGCCGTGCGCGCGGGCCCGGCCGGGGCCAGGTAGCGCTCGACGTGCCCGGCGGCGGTGCGCAGCACCCACTTGGCCTGGCTCTGGTGGTCGGCGGGGATGCGCCCCGCCTTGGCGTGCCGGGCGGCCGCGTCGAACAGGGCGGAGAACGCCTTCTTGGCCTTGGGTGACGGCACGGTGACGGTCGCGGCGTAGTCGGTCTCGATCAGCTGCACCGCCGGATCGGTGCGGGCCGCCAGCCGCGTGCCGACCGCCACCCCGCGTTCCGCCTCCGCCGGGGCGGACCCGGTGACCCCCGGCACCACGGCCATTCCCGCCAAGCTCAGCCCCGCCGCCGCCATCCGTAAGCGCGTTCGCATGGCTCCACCCCCTCAGGCATCTCCTCCACAGAGTCTGGGCGAACCCCCTGAAAGCTCCCTTGCATCCCACTTACTCACTGTTCCGAGGCAGCCCGTGCCCAGCGGAGAGGCCGCCGGCCATCTGCGGGGCGACCGCAGCCACGTGGGCTTGCGCCGTCGCTATTCAGCGTTACTATGTACCAGTAGCTAGTGTCACCAAGTAGCTGGAGGAGGGATGCCTCATGGGCAAGCTGGTGACGGAGATGCTCAAGGGGACGCTGGAGGGCATCGTCCTCGCGATCCTGTCCGGCCGGTCCGCGTACGGCTACGAGATCACGGCGTGGCTGCGCGACCAGGGCTTCTCCGAAATCGCCGAAGGCACCGTCTACGCGCTGCTCATCAGGATCGAGCAGCGCGGTCTCGTCGACGTGCAGAAGGTTCCGTCCGAGAAAGGGCCGCCGCGCAAGGTGTATTCCCTGAACGCTCAGGGGCGGGAGTACCTCGAAGAGTTCTGGAAGACCTGGAGTTTTCTCGCCGAACGGCTCGAACAGCTCCGCGACGGAGGTAATGGAAAATGACCACGGATCCGATCGAGCAGAAGAATCGCTACCTGCGGTACCTGGAGCTGGTCACCGGGCCGTTCGAGCATAAAAAGCGCTACCGGCGGTACAAGGCGCGCACGGAGCGGCTTCCCGCGGACTACCACACGGCGATCGACGCGCTGCAGCGGTACATGTTGTTCTTCGGGCCGGGAAAGGCGGACAGCCTGCTGGCGATGCTGGACGACCTCGCCGACCTGTTCGAGCAGAGCGCGGCGAACGGGACTCCGGTCCGCGAGGTCGTCGGGGAGGACCCGGTCGAGTTCGCCGAGGCGTTCCTCCGCAACTACCCGGAGGGTCAGTGGATCAGCCGCGAGCGGGCACGGCTCAGCGACGCCATCGACCGCGCCGCCGATCTGGCCGCGGGTGACAAGTCATGACGAAACAGAGAACGGATATCGGAATGACAGCCGATCGGATTCAGGGCCCCGCGATCCGGGTGCAGGGCCTGGAGAAGTCGTACAAACAACTGCGGGTGCTGCGCGGCGTCGATTTCGACGTGGCGCGGGGCGGCATTTTCGCCCTGCTCGGCTCGAACGGGGCGGGGAAGACCACGGTCGTGAGAATCCTGTCCACGCTGCTGAAGGCCGATGCGGGAAAGGCGCGCGTCAACGGCTTCGACGTCGCCACGCAGGCCGCGGACGTGCGGGAGTCCATCAGCCTCACCGGGCAGTTCGCGGCCGTGGACGAGATCCTCAGCGGGCGGGAGAACCTCGTGCTGGTCGCCCGGTTACGGCACCTGAAGGATCCGGGCCAGATCGCCGATGACCTGCTGGAACGGTTCTCGCTGACCGACGCGGGCGCGCGGAAGGTGTCGACGTATTCGGGTGGCATGCGCCGCCGCCTGGACATCGCGATGAGCCTCGTCGGCGATCCGCCGGTCGTCTTCCTCGACGAGCCGACGACCGGGCTCGACCCCCAGGCGCGCATCGAGGCGTGGCGGGCCGTCAAGGAACTCGCCGCGCGAGGTACGACGGTGCTGCTCACGACGCAGTATCTGGACGAGGCCGAGCAGCTCGCCGACCGGATCGCGATCCTGCACGAGGGCCGGATCATCGTGAACGGCACCCTGGCCGAACTGAAGCGACTGCTCCCGCCGGCCAAGGTGGAATACGTCGAGAAGCAGCCGACCCTGGAGGACGTCTTCCTCACCCTCGTCGGCGGCGGCGGCAAGAACGGCAAGAACGGTGAGCACGGCGAGCACGGCGGGAGCGGCCCGGACGCCATCTCGGCACCGACGAGTGAGGAGCAACGATGACCAGGCATTTTCTCGGTGACACCGCCGCCCTGCTGGGACGATCGCTGCGTCACATCACGCGCAGCGTGGACACCATCATCACGACCACGATCATGCCGATCGCCATGATGCTGATGTTCGTCTACGTGTTCGGCGGCGCGATCAAGACAGGGGCGGAATCGTATGTGAACTACCTGCTGCCCGGCATTCTGCTCATCACGGTCGCCTCAGGCATCGCCTACACCGCGTTCCGGCTGTTCATGGACATGAAGAGCGGCATCTTCGAGCGCTTCCACTCCATGCCGATCGCCCGGTCGTCCGTCCTGTGGGCACATGTGCTGACCTCGCTGGTCGCCAATCTGATCTCGCTCGTGGTCGTCGTGCTCGTCGCCCTGCTCATGGGGTTCCGCTCGGCGGCGGGAGTGCCGGCGTGGCTCGCCGTCGCCGGCATCCTGGTCCTGTTCACCCTGGCGCTGACGTGGATCGCCGTCATCCCCGGCCTGTCGGCGAAGTCCGTGGACGGCGCGAGCGCGTTCTCCTACCCGCTGATCTTCCTGCCGTTCCTCAGCTCGGCCTTCGTGCCCACCGCCACCATGCCCGGCCCGGTGCGCGCCTTCGCCGAGCACCAGCCGGTGACCTCCATCGTCAACGCCATCCGCGACCTGTTCACCCAGCGGCCGGTGGGCACCGACATCTGGATCGCCCTGGCCTGGTGTGCCGGCATCCTCGTCGTCGCCTACATCGCCGCCATGGCCACCTACCGCCGCAAGATCGCCTGAACCGTGGTGGTCGCGCCCGTCCTGACCCCCCTCAGCGTGGCGAACAGGCGGAATGCGGTTCACCCGCAGGATTTCCGCCCGGACGCGGGCGTGGGGCACCATGGAGGGGTGAACGAGGGCGCGGGCATGCTGGCGAAGTTCCTGGCCGAGGGCGACGTGGTGGTCCTGACCGGGGCCGGCATCTCCACCGAGTCGGGCATCCCCGACTACCGGGGGCCGAGCGGCGCCCTGCGCCGGCACACCCCGATGACCTACCAGGCCTTCACCGGCGACCCGGCCGCCCGGCGCCGCTACTGGGCGCGCAGCCACGCCGGGTGGCGGTCCATGGCGCGGGCCAGGCCGAACGCCGGGCACCACGCGGTCGCCCGCCTCCAGCGGCGCGGCCTGGTGTCCGGCCTGGTGACCCAGAACGTCGACGGCCTGCACCAGGCCGGCGGCGCTCGGAGCGTGATCGAGCTGCACGGCAGCCTGCACCGCGTCGTCTGCCTCGACTGCCGCGACACGACCCCGCGCGAGGAGCTGGACCGCCGCCTGCGGGAGGCGAACCCCCGGTTCGGCGCCCTGGTCACCGCCGTCAACCCCGACGGTGACGTCGAACTGCCCGGCGAGGCCGTCGAGGCGTTCGTTCCCGCCGCCTGCCGGGCGTGCGGCGGCGGGATGCTCAAGCCGGACGTGGTCTTCTTCGGCGAGACCGTTCCGCGGGACCGCGTCGACGCGTGCTTCGCGCTCGTCGAGCGCGCCCGGCTGCTGCTGGTCCTCGGCTCGTCCCTCAGCGTCATGTCCGGACGCCGGTTCGTGCTGAGGGCCGCCAAGCTGGGCGTCCCGGTCGCCATCGTCAACCAGGGCCCCACCCGCGGCGACGACTACGCCGACCTCACCGTCGACGCCCCCCTCGGCCCCACCCTCACCCACACCGCCGACCTCCTGGACACCACCGCCGGCCTCTGACGAGGGCCGGCGGTCCGCGGTGCGGATGGCACATCGTGAAGGTGGAGTCCCGTTCCGGCGAGCAGCGGCGCCGGGGTGATCACTCACCCCGGCGCGGCTCGGGTGCGTCAATGAGCCGTCGGGCCTCCGGCGATCGAGTCGCGGCAGAGCAGGCAGCCGGGGTCGGGACAGCGAGTGATGTCCTGGTCGGCGGCGATGGCGGCTGTGGCGACGTCGAGAACCTGCCGGGCCGGGTAGGCGCGCCAGCGCGAGCCGCCTACGACGGTGGTCCGGGCGAGGGGGCCGAGGACCGGTTCCAACCGCGGGAATCCCTCGGAGCAGGAGCCGACCTCCACCATGCGGACCTCGCCGTCCTCGTCGCGGGCGCAGCGGCGGAACAGGCGGCGGCCCGACCGCTGCTCGGCCAGGTGCAGCGCCGTCATGCGATTGAGCTCCACGCCGATGAGCAGGATGGCGCCGTCGCGATCGGCCAGCTCGCGGATGGGCCCGTACACGTCGTCGGGGCTCTGGACGTCGATGAGCTCGGCGGCCCATGGGCCGATGGCCGCGAAGGAATTGAGCGGATGCCTGCCGCGTACGGCGGCGGGGCGGTCGATGAGCGCCGCGGGGAGCTTGCCCAGATGGGAGTTGATCAGCCCGCAGTCGACGCTGTAGGCAGGTCCTGCCGGCAGGTCGGTTCCGGAGGGCAGGGTGGTGTAGTCGAGACCATTGCGCGCAGGGCGCATGTCGACGGGCGCCGGCAGGCCGAACTGAGGCTCGGTGAAAGCGGGCACCACCACGGTGCATCCGCGCTTCAGCAACGCGTCCAGCAGGGTGTCGGGGCCACCGGCGATGGCGGTTCCGAAGGACCGCAACGAGGTGTGCAGCATGACCGGGCGGTCGGCGAGGTGCAGTTCGTCGATGGCGATGTCGAGGTGTTCGGCGAGGATCATGTGGACCTCCACGTGGTCAGGCCAGGTGATCGGCGTCGGAGATGCGGCCCTGGAGGAGCTCGCTCAGTGCCCGCCGGGTGATCTCGGTGTCGGGGTGGTCGTCGCCCAGGGTCTGCCTGCGATGCTGCAGGACCTTCCGGTAGAGGGATTCCGCCTCGGCCAGGCGTCCTTGGCGTGCGATCGTCCAGGCGAGTTCGTGCAGAGTGAGCAGAACATGGGGATGGTCGGTCTCGAACACCTGACGCAGGTTGAGCAGGTTACGGTACATGGCCTCGGCCTCTGCCCATCTGCCCTGCTTGGCGGTGATCCAGGCGAGCTCGTGCTGGGTCTGCAGGGTCTGGGGATGACCGCCGCCGAGGACGCGCCGCCGGTCTCGAAGGACGCCCTGAAAGGCGGCGAACGCCTCGTCGAAACGGCCCTGCCGGGCGATCGCGTAGGCCAGTTCGTGGCGCGTGGTGAGGGTTTCTCCTGTGTCGGCGCCCAGATATCGCAGGCTGTCGCGCAGGGTGTCCTGGTAGCGCCGCTCCGCCTCCGCCCACCTGCCCAGGCAGGTGGCGATCCAGGCGAATTCGTGACGACTGGCGAGGGTGTCGGGGTGGGAGTCGCCGAGCACGCGCAGCCGTATGCCCAGGACGTCCCGGTAGATGGCCTCCGCTTCATGGGGGTTCCCTCCGTCGGCGACCGTCCAGGCGAGCTCGTGCCGCACGCGCAGCACCGCAGGATCTTCCTCGCCCAGCGCCGCACAACGTGCCAGGGCGGCCCGGCACATGACGCCGGCGGCCCTGCCCGCGCCGCTGTTGAGGAAGGCTCTGGCCGTGATGTCCGCGGCGTGCACGAGCATGGCGAGGTGCTCGCGGTCCACATGTTCGGCCGCGTTGTCGAGCAGCGCCAGCACATGCTGTCCGAGCTGCCGGTATTGGGGCCAGTGGTCTGGCCGGTACACGTCGAGTTCCTCCAGCGCGTCGACCAGTCGCTCGACCGCGGTGTGCCGGATTTCCGGTCCCTCCAGGTGGGCACGGTTGGTGTCGGTGACGACCGGGTGGAGCGTGATCGTGGCGGAGTGCTCCTGGATCAGACCCACGCCTCCGAGCCCGTCCAGCGCTTCCTTCAGGCCCTTCATGGTCAGGATGCGTGTCGGGATCGACGTGGGCGCGTAGCAACTGGCCAGCAGCAGCAGCGTGCGGGCCTGAGGGATGCCATGGCGTGCCAGCCCGTCCAGGGAGATCTCCGCGGTTCGGGCCACCATGGTTCCCTCCGCGCGACCGATGGCGTGGGCGTATGCGGAGAAGGTTCGCCGCTGCGCGGCCTCGGAGCGCAGGTAGGTCCCGGCCAGATGGAGGGTGAGTGGAAGCCCGCCAAGGCGGCGCGCCAGAGCGCGGGCCTCGTTCTCGTCCCCCGCCTCCGGCGCCAGATCACGCAGGACCTGGGCGGCGTCGGTCGTGCTCAGGTCACCGACCTGGAAGAGCCGGGCGGCTCCCCACATACGGGGGTCGGTCTCCCGGCTGGTCACCACGACCAGGCCACGCCGCGATGCGCGCGCCCAGCCGGAACCGTCCTGCACGCCCGCGGACGAGTCCGCCGTGGCCAGCACCCACGGGTCGTCGGCGTTGTCGAGGACGAGCAGCCATTCACGGGGCGAGCCTTCCAGAAGGCGCCAGAGCCGTCCTGGAGCGTCGGCTCCTCCCTTGGCGATGGACTCCACGTCGTTGGGGGACCCGCCCAGCTCCCGGGCAACCTCGGCCAAGCTCGCGGAGAATCCGGTCAGGTCGGCGGCGGAGATCCACCACACCTGCCGTCCCCGGTTTCGTGCCTGCTCGGCCAGGGCCGCGGCCAGTGTGGACTTCCCCGCGCCGCCCGCCCCGATGAGCACGGCGGGGCCGTCCTCGGGTCGGCGTGTCAGTGCGGCCAGTTCCTCCAGCACGTCATGGCGCCCGCGGAGCTCAACTCGGGGACTCCGTACCGCGGCCGGTTCCCCCTCCGCTTCGTCGACGCCCGGGTCCTCCTCGACGATGTCGACCTCCCGGTCGATCCACGTTCTGAGTTCTTCCAGACCGCGTGCGAGGTCGAAGGGCGCGAACGCCCCAGAAGCGTGGGCGCGCCGGTAGAGTTCGGCGAACGTGACCGGAATCGGCTCCTCCTCGTGGTTCATTGGGCGGACTCCTCCTCTCCTTCGTCTTCGTCTTTGTCGTCTTCGTCGCTGAAGTACACCAAGGGGCCGAGTTCGTCCTTCAACTGCTTGCGCGCCTTGCGCCGGTGTCCTCGGACGGTGCTCGGTGTTATCCGGAGATGCTCGGCGATGCGCTCGTCGCCCCAGTCCTCATGCCAGGTGAGGAACGCGACCGCCCGCCGCATCCGAGGCATCGCCGCTATCACCTTCCGGCAGGCGTCGAGGGCGATCCTCATCCTGGCGCGCTCACAGGTGTCGTCGGACGGTGGGCGCGGCGACGGGATCTCGGCGGAGAGGTCGATCACGCCTTGTCTTCTCATGTGGTCGATCGCCTTGTTCTTCAGTACCCGGCGCAGCCATCTTTCGCGCTCGTCGGGGCTGAACAGACCCACCTTCGCCCACTGCTCGATCGCCGCTTGGAAGGTCGTCTGCACCAGGTCATGGGGATCTGCGCCATAGCCCTGTGAACGCAGTCGGCAGGCGTACTGGAACAGGCCCGGGGCGCTCTGCCGATAGATCTCCTCGGCCTGTTCGAGTTGCCTCTTGGTGAGCTTCGGCCGGCGGTCGGAGGGATCCACGTCATCTCCCCGTCCGCCGTGGGCGCCGATCGGAGTCGTGGTCGGCTCCCCAGGACAGCCGTAAGGCATGCCCGGGCGGGGCGTTCCCGGGGATGGTGATCCGCCCCGATCGGGCCGTGCGGGCGAGGGCGACCAGGGTGCGTCGCATCTGCCACTCGGTGAGCAGGCGCATCGCGGTCCAGGCCGCCAGCGCGCCGGCCATGAGTGCGGTCGACTGCCAGGACGAGGCGCCGGCGGTCAGGGCGGTCAGCGCCGCCCATCTGTCGTGCTTGGGGGAAGTCAGCAGCGTCACACTTCACTGTCGTGCGACCCGCCTTCGGCGTTTGCTCCTTTCCGATGTCCCGTCGAGTTTCTCAGCCGGCGGCGGGCGGGGGGATGACGGCGGTGAGTTCCACCTCTACCAGCAGGCCTGGGCGGAACAGGCGGGTGACCTCCACGGTCGTGCTGGCGGGGGGCTCGCCGGTGATGTGGCGTGCGCGCACGGCGGCGTGCTCCTGCAGGCGGGACATGTCCGTGAGGAACGTCCTGATATGGGTCACGTCGTCGAACGTGCAGCCCTGGTCGGCGAGGATGCGGGACAGGTACTCCATCACCTGCTCCGACTGCGCGGTCATGTCGTTCTCGCCGATCACCTTCCCCTCGGCGTCCAGCGCCACCTGTCCGGAGACGAACAGCAGGTCGCCGGCCCGCGTGGCGTGGGAGTAGCGCCCGTTGGTGGCGGGCACCGAGGCGGGGTTGAGCTTGTCCACCCCGGCACGCGCGCGCGGCGCCGGGCCGCCGGCGATGTGGGGGAACACGGCGGTCAGGTCCTCGCCGCCGAGGCCGGCGGCGACCGCCGCCTCCAGCCGGCTCCCCGCCGCCCCCGCGAGCGTCTGGACGGGGTGCGCGGCGAGCGCGAGATCCTTGGCCGCGAGGCCGAGCCCGTAGCGGCGTTCGGCGCGCGTGCCCTCCACCGCGGGGCGCACCCGTTCGGCCAGGGCGGCGAGGGGGCTGGCGCCGAGCACGTCCAGCAGCGCCCCGGTGTCCACCCCCGCCGCGCGGGCGTAGGCGACCGTCTCGGCCAGCAGCACCTGGGCGGGCACCACCGCGCTCATCACGGCCAGCTTCATCGCCGCCCCGGCGCCGGGGCCGCCGATCTCCCGCACGTGCCCGAAGACCTCCAGCACCTTGCGGCACCGTGCCAGGTCGCCGGGGGACCCGCCCGCGAGGACGGTGAGCGTGCCGTCGCGCGCCGGGTCCACGCTGCCCAGCACCGGTGCGTCCACCAGGCCGACGCTCGCGGGGAGCAGGTCGCGCAGGGCGGCCACCGCGCCGGGGCCGATGGTGGACATCTCGACCACGAGCGTCCCCTCCCGCAGCCCGGGCGCCGCCAGGCCGAGCACGTGCGTCACCGCGGGCGGGTCGCTGAGCACCGTGATGACCAGTTCCGCCTCCGCCACGGCCTCGGCCGGCGAGGCGGCGGTTCGCGCGCCCGGCACCGTCCGCGAGGTGCGGTTCCACGTCGTCACGTCGTGCCCGGCCTCCACGAGTCGCCGGGCCATGGGGACGCCCATGCGTCCCAGTCCGAGAAAGGCAATCACGGGCTCGACCGTAGAGAAGCGCCACGCATTCCACCAGCGACTAGATTGCATGCATCCCATGCGCTGGAGGAATGTGTTCGCCATCGACGCACTGCGCCTGCTCGACGCCGTCGCGCGCAGGGGCTCGTTCACGGCCGCGGCCGGCGAGCTCGCCTACACCCAGTCCGCGGTCTCGCGCCGCATCGCGTCCCTGGAACGACAGGCGGGCGGGCCGCTGTTCGAAAGGCTCCCCCGGGGCGTGCGGCCGACCCCGGCCGGGGAGCTGCTGTGGCAGCACGCGCGGGCCGTGCTCAACCGCCTGGCCAGGGCCGCGGACGACCTGGCGGGCATCCACGGCGGCTACCGGGGGCGCGTCCGCCTCGGGGCGTTCGCCACCGCCAACGTCGCGCTGGTCCCGGCCGCGCTGAGCGCCTTCCGCCGGGAGTTCCCGCACGTCGAGATGGTCCCCGCCGAGGGACAGAGCGGCGCGCTGCTGCGCCGCATGCGTGAGGGGAGCCTGGACGTCGCGGTGGTCAGCGACTACCCCTCAGGGCTCCCCTACGACGAGGACCTGGAGTTCGTCGAGCTGGTGCGGGACGAGCTGCTCGTCGCGCTGCCCGGCGACCATCCGCTCGCGGCGGCCGGCCGCGTCGACCTGCGCGACCTGCGCGAGGAGACCTGGCTGGAGGCGCCACCTCCCGGGCAGCGCACCATGCTCGCGGACGCCTGCGCCCGCGCCGGCTTCACCCCGCGCACGCTCAAGATCGCCGAGTGGACGGGGAAGTTCGGGTTCATCGCGGCCGGGCTCGGCGTCACGCTGGTTCCCTCCATCGCCGCGTGGGCCGTGCCGGACGGGCTCGCGCTGCGCCCGCTCGGTGAGCCGGCGCCGTGCCGGACCGTGTCGGCGGTGCTCCCGCCCGCGCCGCTGCCCGCCGCCCGCACGGTGGTCGGCTTCCTGCGGCGCGCGGCCGGTCGGGAACCGCCGGCTAGAGCAGAGTGAGCTGGCCGGAGGCGGCGAGCGGGTCGCGGTGCCTGCGCAGGTGCCGCCACTTGGGCAGGTCGTCCAGGTAGGACCAGCTCAGGCGGTGGTGCGGCGTCGGGCCGTGCTCGGCCAGCGCCGCCTGGTGGACGGGGGAGGGGTAACCGGCGTTGCCCGCGAAGTCGTAGGCCGGATGCCCGGGGGACAGATCGGCCATCAGCCGGTCGCGGTGCACCTTGGCCAGCACCGACGCCGCCGCCACGCTGACCGACCGCAGGTCGGCCTTGACCTCGCAGCGCACCCGCCACGGTGCCCGCAGGAAGTCGTGCTTGCCGTCCAGGATGACCGCGTCCGGACGCACGGGCAGGGCCGAGAGCGCCCGGGACGCGGCCCGGCGCAACGCCTCGGTCATGCCCACCTCGTCGATCTCCTCGGCGCTCGACGCGCCGATCGCGTGGCAGGTCAGCCAGCCGGGCAGCGCCTCGGCGAACGCTTCGCGGTGGGTGCGCGCCAGCAGCTTGGAGTCGGTGAGCCGCACCGTCGTCCCGCCGCGGCCGGGCAGCTCGGGCGGCGGGCCGAGGTCGGTGACCGCGGCGCACATCACGACCGGACCGGCCCACGCGCCGCGGCCGACCTCGTCCACCCCTGCGATGACGCGAGCCCCTCCGGCGCGCAGCTCCTGCTCGATCAGGTAGCCGGCGGCACGAGGCTCGGCGGGCGGCTCCTTCCGCGTGGCCCGGGCGGCCGCCGTTGCCGGGGTGGCCTGCGTGGCCTGCGTGGCCTGCGTGGTCCGCTTTCGCATCGGTCCATCATGGCAGGACGGCGCGCACGGCGGCGCGGCTTCGCGGACGGACACCGGTCACCCGGGTGTGCGGTGGTCATTGGACGGGTGGTCACCGGACCGACGCCGGTCACGGGCGGGTGGTGACCTTCGGGCGGACGCCGGTCTCCGGCGGGCACCCGTCATCGGACGGGTGCCTGTCACTGGACGGGCGGTGGTCGCCGGCGCCGTCCCCGGCAGGCACGGGCGCCTGTCGCTGGACGGCGCGGGCCGGCGGACGGAGCCGGATCAGGGGCGCAGCGCCGCCAGCTGCTGTTCGAAGGGGATGAACTCCTCGGCCGGCTCGGCGGCCGGAGGCCGGCGCAGCATCAGGTCGGCCAGCTCGCCGGCCGCGCGGGCGACGCGGGATGCCAGGCCCTCTGTGCGCTCGTCCCCGGCCGAGCCCCAGTCCTCTGAGGCGGCGTACACCGCGGTCGGCACGACCACCGCGCGCAGGTAGCCGAACAGCGGGCGCATGGCGTGCTCCAGCGCCAGCGAGTGCCGGGCCGTGCCGCCGGTCGCCGCGATCAGCACCGGCTTGCCGGCCAGCGCGGTGTTCGGCAGCACGTCGACGAACGACTTGAACAGCCCGCTGTAGGAGGCGGTGAAGATCGGGGTGACGGCGATCAGGCCGTCGGCCTCGCCCGCCGCTCGCTGTGCCTCGTCCAGCGCGGGGGAGGGGAAGCCGGTCACCAGGTTGGCGGCGATGTCGCCGGCCAGTTCGCGCAGTTCCACGACGCGCACCTCCACCTCTCGGTCCTCCGTCAGTCGGGCGCGGGCGGCCTCGGTCAAACGGTCGGCGAGCAGGCGCGTCGAGGACGGCAAACTGAGGCCCGCGGACACGGCGACGAGCTTCAACGGCTTCATGGGGTGCTCCCGGAGGTCGGGGGATGGCGGGGAAGGGACCGGCGTCCGGGCGGATCGACGCCGGTCAGGAGGCGGGACGGGGCCCAAGTCCGGCTCTCGGACAGGGCCCGCGTGGACGGTTCCAGGGCCCGGGCTGGAATGGCCGGTTCTGAAGGCCGGGTTCGAGTGGCCGGGCCTGACTACGGGCTCGAGTGACCGGTTCTGAGGCGGGGTTCGAGGGGCGCTACTCCGGCGGGGAATGGCGCCCGAGGGCCGGGGGCCCGTGCCTCGTGGGCGTGCGGAGGTTCAGGAGGAGGGTCCGGTGGTGACCTGGGGCTCCTGGGCCGCCGCCTCGGCGTCGCGGTGGGCGACGCGGGCGGCGTGGGTGGGCCCGTCCGGCACCTGGGCCGGCCGGCCGGAGGCGAACTCCTTGCGCAGCACCGGGACGACCTCCTCGCCGAGGATGTCGAGCTGTTCCAGGACGGTCTTCAGCGGCAGGCCGGCGTGGTCCATCAGGAACAGCTGGCGCTGGTAGTCGCCGAACGACTCGCGGAAGGTCAGCGTCTTGTCGATGACCTCCTGCGGGCTGCCCACCGTGAGCGGGGTCTGCTCGGTGAACTCCTCCAGCGAGGGGCCGTGGCCGTACACCGGGGCGTTGTCGAAGTACGGCCGGAACTCGCGCACCGCGTCCTGGGAGTTCCTGCGCATGAACACCTGGCCGCCGAGACCGACGATGGCCTGCTCGGGAGCGCCGTGCCCGTAGTGGGCGAAGCGCTCGCGGTAGAGGCCGATCAGCCGGATGAAGTGCTCCTTGGGCCAGAAGATGTTGTTGGCGAAGAACCCGTCGCCGTAGTAGGCCGCCTGCTCGGCGATCTCGGGGCTGCGGATCGAGCCGTGCCAGACGAACGGCGGGACGCCGTCCAGCGGGCGCGGTGTCGCGGTGAATCCCTGCAGCGGCGTGCGGAACCGGCCCTGCCAGTCGACGACGTCCTCGCGCCAGAGGCGGTGCAGCAGCGCGTAGTTCTCGACCGCGAGCGGGATGCCCTGGCGGATGTCCTGCCCGAACCACGGGTAGACCGGGCCGGTGTTGCCGCGGCCCATCATCAGATCGACGCGCCCGCCGGCCAGGTGCTGGAGCATGGCGAAGTCCTCGGCGATCTTCACCGGGTCGTTGGTGGTGATCAGGGTGGTGGCGGTGGACAGGATGATCCGCTCGGTGCGCGCCGCGATGTAGCCGAGCATCGTGGTCGGGGAGGAGGGGACGAAGGGCGGGTTGTGGTGCTCGCCGGTGGCGAAGACGTCCAGGCCGACCTCCTCCGCCTTCAGGGCGATGGCGACCATCGCCTTGATGCGCTCGTGCTCGCTCGGCGTCGTGCCGGTGGTCGGGTCGGTGGTGACGTCGCCCACGCTGAAGATCCCGAACTGCATCGCCCTCATCATCCTTCGTATTGTTGAAGTTTCAACGACCTAAGCGTCGTCACCGTACCGGTTATTCCACCGGGCCCCACGGCCGCGCGTGCCCGGCCGGGCCGGTCTCCATACCCGCTGTGACGACAGACGCGCGGCGCGGGGACGTACGGTCCGGAGCACGCTGGGGGAAAGCTACGATGCCTTGCATGTCCGCCATCGTCAGGGTCGTTTCGGGCGCCCTATGAGAGCTCGCTGGAGCGCCCAGGCGTGGTTCGCCTTGGTGCTGGTCGTCATGGTCGTCCTGCTGGCGCTGTCCGCACTGGCGGGCTCGGTCGTCCTGCGTCACACGACGGAGGTCTCCAACCGCCTGACCGACGTGATCTCCCCGGCGCGCATCGAGTCCGAGCGCATCAGGACCGCGCTCGTCGACCAGGAGACCGGCGTCCGCGGCTTCCTGCTCACCGGCAAGGAGGACTTCCTCGAGCCCTACGTCGCCGGGCAGGCCGCCGAGCGGCGGACGGCCGCGGCCGTGCGCGGGCTCGCGCCCGGCGCGCCGCCGTTGCACGAGCTGGACGAGGTCGAGCGGCTGAGCGCCGAGTGGCGCGCCCGCTACGCCGAGCCGCTGATCGCCACCGTCCGGCGCGACGGGTTCGACAAGGTGTCGGCCGAGCGAACCGAGGCGGGCCGCCGCGCGTTCGACACCCTGCGGTCCGCGCTCGACGCGCAGGACGCCGCGTGGCTGCGGACCCGTCAGGCCGCCCGCGCCGAGCTGACCTCCGCGCGCACGGTCAGGAACGTCAGCTTCAGCGGCATCATCGTCTTCTTCCTGCTCACCATCATCGCGCTCGCGGTGCTGCTCCGGCTGGTGGTCTTCCGGCCGCTGGAGCGCCTGCGCGCCGCCTCGCGGCGGGTCACGGCGGGCGACTTCGGCCACCACGTCGACACCGGCGGCCCCTCCGACGTCGCCGAACTGGCCCTGGACATCGAGGCGATGCGGGTGCGCATCGTGACGGAGCTGGAGGAGACCCGCCAGTCGCGCGAGATGCTCGAGCGGCAGACGGAGGAGCTGCGGCGCTCCAACGGCGAGCTCGAGCAGTTCGCCTACGTCGCCAGCCACGACCTGCAGGAGCCGCTGCGCAAGATCGCGAGCTTCACCCAGATGCTGGAGCAGCGCTACGGTGACCGGCTGGACGAGCGGGCCAAGCAGTACATCGGCTTCGCCGTCGACGGCGCCAAGCGCATGCAGACGCTCATCAACGAGCTGCTGACCTTCTCCCGCATCGGCAGGCTGAACGTCGAGTTCACGCGGCTGAAGCTCAGCGAGACCGTGGAGCTGGCCGTGCGCAACCTCGCGGTCCGGGTCGAGGACACCGGCGGCACCGTCGAGGTGGGCGAGCTGCCGGAGATCACCGGCGACCGCACCCAACTGGTGATGCTCTGGCAGAACCTCATCGGCAACGCGCTGAAGTTCCGCCATCCCGATCGCGCCCCTGTCGTGCGGGTCGACGCCGAGCGGGTCGACGCCGAGCGGGTCGACGGCGAGCAGGGCGGCGACGAGTGGCGCATCACGGTGACCGACAACGGCATCGGCATCGAGCCCAAGTACGCCGACAAGATCTTCCTGATCTTCCAGCGGCTGCACACCCGCGACGCCTACGAGGGCACCGGCATCGGGCTCGCGATCTGCCGCAAGATCGCCGCCTACCACGGCGGGCGCATCGAGCTGGACCTCGCCTACACCGGCGGGAGCCGCTTCATCATCCACCTGCCCGTCACCGACGGGCCCGCCGCGCCCGTCGGCGCACCGGTCGTCGCGGCCACGGCCGCATCCGCGATCCCCGCCAGGCAGGCCACCGCCGCCCGCGACGCCTGAGTCTCCGCCTCTCCCCGTCGCCTGCCGGGGCCGTACGCCCGTGACGCGGTGTCTCGGAGCCGGGACGCCGCGACGCGCGGCCGTACTCGCCGGTCTGACCCCTCCGCCGCCGGCGGAAGGGTCAGGTGTCCTGGCCGATGTCCTCGTACCACAGCTCCGGGTGCTCGCCGATGAACGCCGTCATCAGCTCGGCGCACTCGGCGGAGTCCAGCACGACCACGTGGACGCCGTGGCGGGCCAGCCACTCGTGCTGACCTGTGAACGTGCGGCTCTCGCCGACGACCAGGCCGGTGATGCCGAACTGCCGGATCAGGCCGCTGCAGTACCAGCAGGGTGACAGCGTCGTCACCATGGTGGTCCCGTGGTAGGTGCGCTGCCGGCCGGCGTCGCGGAAGGCGGCGGTCTCGCCGTGGACCGACGGGTCGCCGTCCTGCACCCGGCGGTTGCGGCCCCGGCCGAGCAGCCGCCCGTCCGGTCCGAACAGCGCCGCGCCGACGGGGACCCCGCCCTCGGCGAACCCCTTCCTGGCCTCTTCCAGCGCCACGGCCAGCATCGCGGCCGGGGTGGTGTGCTCGACGGTCATGGCGTGAGCATTCCGCGACCGCCGCCACGGGAAACCGGCCGCGCGTCGTGGCGCGTCACAGGATGGCCGAGCGGGTCGCCTCCTGCCGCGACAGGCCGTACGTCGCGCCGCACGCCGTGCACTGTGCCGCGTACCTGGTGCGCAGCCGGAACAGCGGGACGAAGAACAGGCTGAACCGGGTCACCCGTTCTGACAGCATCTGGGCCGCCACGGTGCCGCAGACCCGGCAGGCGGAGCGGAGCGTGCCGAGCGGATGGATGGTCGTGCGGAGCCCGAACAAGATGAACATCACCCACCTCTACCCAATGCGGGACGCTCGAGTCCGTTTCACCATCGCCCCCGCGATCCGACAACTTAGACAGTCTTGACAACTTCGTTTGTCGGTGAGACCGTTGTGTCATGTTCGAAGTTGCGGTGATCGAAGATGCGGCGGCGGCCCAGGTCTCGCTGGACCCGGTGCGGGCCCGGCTGCTGGCCGAGCTGGCCGAACCCGCTTCGGCCGCGACGCTGGCCGGGCGGGTCGGGCTGCCGCGCCAGAAGGTGAACTACCACCTCAAGGCGCTGGAGCGGCACGGCCTGGTCGAGCTGGCGGAGGAGCGGCGCAAGGGCAATGTGACCGAACGGGTGATGCGGGCCACGGCGGCCTCGTACGTCATCTCGCCGGTGGCACTGGCGGCGGTGGCGCCCGATCCGGCGCGCTCGCCGGACGCGCTCTCGGCGCGCTGGCTGCTCGCCGTCGCCTCGCGGCTCGTGCGCGACGTGGGAAGACTCGTCGTCGCCGCGGCCAAGGCCCGCAGGCGGGTGCCGACCTTCACCATCGACGGCGAGGTGCGTTTCGCCTCGGCCGCCGACCGCGCCGCGTTCGCCACCCGGCTGGCCGAGGCGGTCACGGCCCTGGCCGGCGAATACCACGACGAGTCGGCCGATGGCGGCCGCGTACACCGCCTGATCGTGGCGATGCACCCCTACGTGCCAAGTGAGACGGACCTCGAGCCTGAAGGGACCCCGTGATGACGCATCCGTTCGAAGTGCGCAAGAAGATCGAGCTGCGGGCGAGCGCCGAGCAGGTGTGGGAGGCGGTGGCCAGCGGGCCGGGGTTGAACTCCTGGTTCCTGGGCCGCAATGAGGTCGAGCCGTGGGTGGGCGGCAAGGCGGTGCAGTTCTTCGGTGACTTCCCGGTGGAGGCGACGGTGACGGCGTGGGAGCCGGGGAGGCGGTTCGAGTTCCGGGGAGCCGAGGGCGAGGACGGCACGTTCATGGCCTTCGAGTTCCTGATCGAGGGGCGTGAACAGGGCGGAACGGTGCTGCGGCTCGTGCAGAGCGGTGTTCTGGGTGATGGATGGCAGGCGGAGGTGGAGGCGTTGGAGCGCGGCTGGGACATGTATCTGCACACGCTGGATCAGTATCTGACGCATTTTCCCGGTCAGTTCGCGCTGGTGGTGTTCGCGGCGCGGCCGGGTGGCGGCGGGGTGGAGCCGGTGTGGTCGGTGCTGGAGCGGGGTCTGGGATTGTCGGGGAAGGTGGTTCAGGGCGATCGGTTGCGGTTGACGCCGGAGGGCTTCGCGCCGATCGAGGGGGTGGCCGATTATGTGGCGCCGGACTTCCTGGGGGTGCGGACCGGTGATGGGTTGTACCGGTTCATCCGGGGCCAGCAAGACACGGTCGTGGTGGCGCACCACATCTTCACCGACAAGATCGACCCGAGGAAGGTCGAGCAGGCCTGGCAGGACTGGCTGGACAAGCTCTTCGCCTGACGGCCCTTCCCGCCGCACGTGAGAGCGGCGGCCCCCACCAGCGCAGCATCAGACGACAGGACGCCGGTACCGAAGGTCACCATGGGCATGGACGAGAGCACGAATCCCCGATACGGCGACGACCGCGGTCGCGCCGACGATGACCCCCAGGCGGGCGAGCCGCGCGACCGCCTGGGTCACTCTTCCGCCTCCGTCCCCCGTCCGGGGAACGTCGGCGCTGAGGGCGAACCCGAGGCCGGCGAGCCGCACGACCGCCTGGGTCACCCTTCCGCCCCCGTCCCCCTTCCGGGGAACGACGGCGGCCCGCAGGACCAGGACGAGGTGGTCCTGCACCGGGACCCGGGCGAGCGCGGAGAGGAACCGTTCCATCAGGCCCCTCCAGAGGCGGCCCGCGGCGTGCTCCCACGCCCCCCGGAGCCGCCCGGCGGCGGGCCCTTCCAACGTCCCCCCCCGTCCAACCCCGCCGATCGGGACCACCCCACCCCCAACGGGGCAGGACGTCCTGCGGCCCCCGGCACTCGCCGTACGGAGCCGGTTCCGGGCGAAGGGCTCTCCCCGCGGGATCCGAGTGGCTTCGGTGAGGAAGAACGTGCGGCGGACCCGGATGGTCCGGCCGCGGGTTCTCCGGGGCCGGATCGCGGCAGGGGCGAAGAAGAAGACAGGCGGCGGCCTGAGCCGTCCGCCGGCAACGACGCGCACGCCGATCGGCCGCCCGGCGAGGACGACCATCGCCAGGAGCCCCCCGGCTCCGGCAGGTCCTTCCTCCTGGGACTCGCCTGGTGGCCCTAGACCGCCCGGCCCGCCGCGCGGGCCCGGCCCCCCGTCCCCGTCCGGGACGGCGGGCCGGCGCCGCGCGGCGGGCGAGCCGGCGGTCCGAATCTTCCGCGCAACCGATGAGGATGACCATGTCTCCACGCGACGACCACCACGAGCGCTGGGAAGAGGAACCGCCTTGGTGGGAGCAGGACCCGACCGAGTGGACACATCACCCCACCCCGGATGACGACCATCTCCCACCGGGCGGGAACGACGAGGCCGCTGCCGACCGGCGCCGGCTGCCACGTCCCGACCAGGACGCGTTCCGGCCCGGGACCTTCTCCGCGCCCGGCGAGATGTTCCCGGACCCGAGCCGGCCTTCCCGCCGCGGTCAGGACGGCCCCTCGCCGAGGCGGCCCTCGACCCCGAGGAACGCGTTCCCAGGTGAGGACGGTCGGCCGCGGCCGAGTAACGGCGCATTCGGCCTCGGAGAGCAGCCGGTGCCCAAAGACGAGTTCCCGGGCGAGAGTCGTCGTCCGTGGCCGGGCGATGGCGCCCCCGGCCTCGGAGAGCGGTCGAGGCCGAGGGATGTGTTCCCGGGCGAGAGTCGTCCGTGGGCAGGGCATGACGTGCCGGGTTCTTCGGACCGTCCGGCGCCGCAGAACGTGGTCCCGGGGCAGGGTGGTTCTTCGTGGCCGGGCAATGGCGCTCCCGGCCACGAAGACCGTCCGGCGGCGGGGGAGGCGTATTCCGATGACCGGCGACGGTCGTGGCGCGGAGAGGACGTGACCTCGCACCGGGACCGGTCCGCCCCGGCGGAACCGGGTGACGGGGAAACGCCCCGGCCGGAGGCGTCCCGGCATGTCTCCCTCGGCGATCACACCTACCTGTGGGAGCAGCACGTGGCCCTCTGGGAGGAGGAGATCGCCGAGGCGCGACGGGAGGCCGCCGCACGCGGGGATCGCACCGCTTCCGCGGCACGAGCCGTGCCGCGCCGGCCCGGCGTCTGCCTGCGCGGCATGGGCTGCGTCGGATGCCCTGGGCCTTCCGCGGCCGACGGAGATTCCTCCTCCGCGTCCACATGCTGGTGCACCCGGCGCCGTGATCAGCAGTGAGGGCCGTCGGACGAACCGCCCCGCGTCGCCATGGGCGGTCCGAGGACGAGGAGCGGGGACGTATGCGCCCGTCTGAGTGATCGCGACCATCCTGAGCTGCCGGTTCAGCACCGCCGCCCGGTGGCCCGGCCCTTCGGGGCCGGGCCCGTGGCGCCGGATTCGGACCGGCGTGTCGCCCGGCGAGCCGGTGCCTGCCGCAGGTGCGGTCGGCGGGTACCGGCTCGTCGGCCTTTCACCTTCCGGTGGCCGGTTCTTCCCCCAAGTGCGGTCGACGCGGCGGGGTCTTCCCCCAGGTGCGGTCGACGGGTTCCGGCTCGTCGGCCCTTCGCGTCCTGGCGAGCAGACCCGCTCGCCTCGCGTTCGTCTGTGGCTCACCGCTGCGGCCCACCGGGCCCCGCCGCGCGCTGTGCGGCCGGGGTGGGGGAGGGCCCTGGAGGAGGGCGACAGGCGGGTCACCGGCCCCAGGCACGGGGCGGGCCGGCCGCACGTTACCTGCGGTTGGGAGCCGGGGGCGATGTTGTCCCGAGGGTGGTCCAGGGGTCACTTGACCCATGGATTTCCACCGTCACCGGAACAATGTTTCGTGGCGATATCGGGTTGACCGGAATGGCAGTGATGGTGTTACCGATATGAGTCAGGGGAAACCATCCTGAAATATCGGAATACTTCGAATAGGGGGCGACAACCTGCTGCAATAGCCTGTTTTCCTGCATGAGAAGCGTACCGATAGGGAGTGAATAGCGGGCGCGAATAGCTTCGCTAGTGCGACGGCGGGACGGCACAACGCCAGAACCGCCATGGACGAGGGGTCAGCGCAATGAGCGAGTACGTCGGGACCACCGCCTCACCTCAAACCCTCATCGACACTCTGACTTCGGCGGCGCAGTTGAGCCTGACCCCCGACAAGTTCGGCAACACTCCCTGGGGCTGAGCCCCACCAGAGCCGTGATTTTGATGCGGCCGGAGCCCACACGGCTCCGGCCGCATCGCCCTTTCCGGACATCGGCATCCCGCCATTGCCAGGGCACCTCTCTGCCACCGCCAGACCTCAGCCGCCACCGCCAGACGTCAGCCGTCCGCGCCGGCTCGAGGTCGGCCGTCTTCGACTGCAAGAGAGCAGCCGTCCGGGACTGGCATGGGCGACGACCGTCCAGGGGCCGGCCGGGTGCCGGCCTGTGTGAGGTCAGCCGCCTGCGACGCTGGGAAGAAGGTGGACTTCCGCCTCACCGGGCACGGGGGCATCCGAGCCGCCGATGGAGCGGCAGTCGACCCCGTCGATGTAGACGTTCATGTAACGCCGCAGGGCGCCCTGCTCGTCGCGCACCCGCCGTTCGAGGCGGGGCCAGCGCCGGCCCACCTCGTCCAGCACCGCGCGCAGCGTGCCCGTGGCGTCCACGCTGAGCGCCTTGACGCCGTCGACCTCGCCGCGCAGCGTGGAGGGCACCAGAACGGTTACCGCCATCGGTCAGACCACCGCTGCCCGGACGCAGAGCACATCGGGAAGGTGGGAGGCGACCAGCGCCCATGAGTCGCCCTCGTCGGGGCTGGCGTAGACCTCGCCTGACCGGGTGCCGAAGTAGACGCCCGCGGGGTCGGCGTCGTCGGTGCACATGGCGTCGCGCAGCACGGCCGGGTAGAACGGCTCGGACGGCAGGCCGTCGGACAGCGCCTCCCAGCTCTTGCCGGCGTCCTGCGAGCGGTAGACGCGGCAGCGCTCCTCGGGCGGGAAGCGCATCGCGTCGGCGACGAGCGGGAAGTTGTAGACGACGTCGGGCCGGTGCGGGTGGGTGACGATGGTGAAGCCGAAGTCGCTCGGCAGGCCCTCGGCGATGGACTCCCAGTGCGCCCCGCCGTCGTCGGAGCGGTAGACCCCGTGGTGGTTCTGCGCGTACAGGCGGTCGGGGTCGCCGGCGTCCCTGCCGACCTTGTGCACGCACTGGCCGAACTCGGGGAAACGGTCGGGCTGGAAGGTGGCCTGGATGCCGGAGTTGGCCGGCGCCCAGGAGTCACCGCCGTCGGCGCTGCGGTAGACGCCGCCGGTGGACATCGCGACCAGCAGCGAGGACGGGTCGCCGGGGTGGGGGAGGATCGTGTGGATGGCCTGCCCACCGAAGCCTGCCTGCCACTGCGGGCGGTGCGGGTGATCCCACAGGGAGCGCACGAGCTCGAACGTCACCCCGCCGTCGTCGGAGACGAAAAGGGCCGAGGGCTGCGTGCCTGCGTAGACGCGCCCGGGGCGGAAGGGGTCGGGGACCAGTTGCCAGACGCGTTCGAGCGCCGCGCCGGTGTCCTGCGGGAAGGCCACCGGCGGGCGGTCGGGCTCGTGCCATGTGGCGCCCAGGTCGTCGCTGTAGGCGACGCTCGGCCCGTAATGGGAGCTGCTGACCCCCGCCAGCAGGCGCGGGACCGGCCCCCGCTTGTCCACGCACACACCGTAAACGCCGGTCATGGGGAAGTGGGGGCCGGTGATGTCCCACGACGCGCGGTCGTCGTCACTGCGGGCCAGGAACAGCCCCTTCGCGGTTCCAAGGGCCAGAAGGACGGTCATCGCGATGCCTTTCGGTGTGGACGGAATGGTTACCGACGGTCAGTATTCCGTCCACGGCACCGGTTCCGGAAGACCTGGACGCCAGGTTTCTAGAACAGGTGTTTGATCGGGCGCGTCGTGAGCCCTCGCTTCGCGCGGATCAGGGGCTCGCGGTCCCCTGCGGATCGGCGGGCAGCGGGATGCGCAGGCTCACGGTGCCGCGCATGTCCAGCCAGGCGGCATCGGGGCCGCGCACCAGGCGTATGACGACCTCTTCGCACCCGGGGCAGCGGGCCACCCAGCCCGGGGCGGGCCCGTACACCCGCAGGGACGCGAGCGGGCCGGCGAGCCCGCAGCCCGCGCACCGGCCGTCGGCGGCGGTCACGTCGACGGCGAAGATCTCGCGCAGCGGGCCGGCCAGGGCGTTGCCGTCCTGGTAGGCGTCTTCGATCGGTCGGGTCATGTCAGCCTCCGGTGGGGCCGAAGCGTTCGGTCCTGATCTTGCGGGGATCGTGGCCGAGGGCGAGCAGGATGTCGGCGGCCGTCTCGACGAACCCCGTGGGCCCGCAGACGTAGCAGTCGGGCGCGAGCCCGGCCGGCCAGCCGTGGGCGCCGAGGTCGGCCGCCATGAGCCGCCCCGCCGCGCGGGGCCAGCCGTCCGGGGCGGACCGCGTGTACAGGTAGGCCACGTCGAGCCCGGCGTCGCCTGGGCCGGCGCGGCGCAGTTCCTCGGCGTAGAAGCGCTGGCGCGGCTCGCGCACCGAGTAGACCAGGCGGAAGGGCGTCCGGCTCCCCGCCTGCCGGCGCGCGCGGATCATCGCCATCAGCGGCACGATGCCCGACCCGCCCGCGACCAGCAGCACCGGCTCCACGCCGGTGGGGCGCCACACGAACCAGCCGCCCACCGGTCCGCGCATCTCCACCTCGTCGCCCACCTCCAGGACCTCGGCGAGGTAGGGCGAGACCTCACCGCCGGGGACGTTCTGCACGGTCAGCTCGACGAGGTCACCGTCGGAGGCGGAGGCCACCGAGTAACTGCGCTGGGTGCTGTAGCCGTCCTCGGCGGTCAGCCGCACGTCCACGTGCTGGCCGGGCAGATGGCCGGGCCAGCCGGGGATCTTGAAGACCAGCGTGCGCGCGGCGTCGGTCTCGGCGCGGGAGCCGACCAGCCGCGCGGCCCGCCACGTCAGCCGGCGGGTGTTCAATCGCCCTGGTAGCGCTGCTCGCGCCACGGGTCGCCGTAGTTGTGGTAGCCGGCGGTCTCCCAGAAGCCGGGCCAGTCGTCGTTGAGCAGCCGGATGCCGCGCACCCACTTGGCCGACTTCCACAGGTACAGGTGCGGGACCAGCAGCCGGGCGGGGCCGCCGTGCGCGGGCGCGAGCTCCTCCCCGTCGTATTGGTAGGTGATCCATGCCTGGCCGTCGAGCAGGTCCTCCACCGGAAGGTTGGTGGTGTAGCCGCCGTAGGAGTGGACCAGCGCGTACTCGGCGGTGGTCTCGACGTCCTCCATCAGCACGTCGAGCGACACGCCCTTCCACGCGGTGCCGAGCTTGGACCACTTGGTGACGCAGTGCAGGTCGACGGTTGGCGTCTCGGCCGGCAGGCCGAGCAGTTGCTCCCAGCTCCAGCGGTGGGTGTGCCCCGCCTCGGTGTCGATCGTGAACTCCCAGCGGTCCAGTGGGATGCGCGGGGTGGGCCCGGCCGACAGCACCGGGAAGTCGTGCGTGAGGTACTGGCCGGGCGGGAGCTTGACGCCCTCGTCCCTGGGCCGGCCGCGGAAGCCGCGCGAGATGATGCCCATCGGTCTCTTTCCTTCGTGCCGCCGACGGTCGTTGCGGAGATCGTGCCAGAGAAGGTGGTTCGACCCGATTACGCGATGATTGAAGCCGAGTGAACCGATTCGTACGGCTCTAACTCACAATAGCGGTCTTCCCTCGGCGGGCCGGAGCGGACTCGCGGGCGAAATCGGCGTCGGCCCGCGCCCACACGCCACCCCTGGTCGCGGGCCAGGACGGCGCCCTCGCGCACCGGCCGGGGCGGCGACAGGCGTCCAGCGGCGTCGGCATCAGTCGTGTGCGGTGATGAGAGCGCATTCATGGTGAAAGTTTCACCGGCCGCTTCGTGTGCGGTCCGGCTTGTCGGCCTGCACTATCGGAACGGTTGACCACCTGTATGGGGCTCGTTAACATCCGGTTGTTTTTGGGGACTACCGAAACTTTCGTAATACGGGAGCAAATTTCCGTCATCCGCGCCGTTCCGCCCCCTCAGGGAGATCCCAGAATGAGAAGGCACGCCGCAGCTCCCCCTCATACGAAAAGGCGCGGACGATGGAGGCCGCTCCAGATTCTGCTGTCGCTGGCCGTCATCGCCACCGGGGCTGCCGTGTCGTCGCCCGCGACGGCGACGGCGACGGCGACGGCCGCGACGGTCCGGCACGAGCCCGCCGACCCCGGCTCCTACATCGCCTTCACCGGCGGAGCCGGGCGCTTCCCCCTCGTCGCGTCGGGCAAGGCGGCGCCCATCGTCGTCAGCGGGAGCGACCACGCCGGCGTGACCCGCGTCGTCGACGACCTGCGGGCCGACATCGAGCGGGTCACCGGCGTCAGGCCCGCCGTCTCCACGGACCAGGCGCCCCGGGGCGACGTGGTGCTCGTCGGCACCATCGGCAGGAGTCCGCTCATCGACGGGCTGGTCTCCAAGGGCAAGCTCGACGTGAGCGGCATCGCCGGCAAGTGGGAGACCTCCCTGGAGCAGGTCGTCGCCGACCCGCTGCCGGGCGTGCGCCGCGCGTTCGTCATCGCCGGCAGCGACCAGCGCGGCACCATCTACGGCGCCTACGACGTCTCCAGGCGCATCGGCGTCTCCCCGTGGTACTGGTGGGACGACGTGCCGGCCCGCCACCACGACGCGCTGTACGTCCTGCCCGGCCGGCACAGCCAGGGCACGCCGAAGGTCAAGTACCGCGGCTTCTTCATCAACGACGAGAACCCGGCGCTCGGCACCTGGGCGCCCCGCCACTTCGGCCCCGGCCTGGCCGCGGGCTACCCGGGCGGCTTCAACAGCAAGTTCTTCGCCAAGGTCTTCGAGGTCATGCTGCGGCTGAAGGCCAACTACCTGTGGCCGGCGGTCTGGGGGCGCGCCTTCGCCGAGGACGACCCGGACAACCACAAGACGGCCACCGCCTACGGCGTCGTGATGGGCACCTCGCACGAGGCGCCGATGATGCGCGGCATCGAGGAGTGGAACCGGCACGCCGTCGCCGCCCAGCGCGACAGCGCGGGCAACATCACCGTGCCCGGCCACGACCCCTACGGCGGCACCGGCGAGTGGAGCTTCCGCCGCAACGGCGAAGCCATCAAGAAGTACTGGGCCGACGGCATCCGCCGCATGAAGGAGCAGGACTTCGAGGGCGTCGTCACCCTCGGCATGCGCGGCAACGGCGACGTCGGCCTGCCCGACGGCGACGGCATCGAGCTGATGCAGAGCATTCTGGCCGCCCAGCGCGAGATCCTGGCCAAGGAGAGCGGCGAGCCCGTGACGTCCATCCCGCAGGTGCAGACCCTCTACAAGGAGGTCCAGCGCTACTGGGACCAGGGGCTTCGCCCGCCGGACGACGTCACCGTCGTCTTCTGCGACGACAACTGGGGCAACATGCGCAAGCTGCCCGACCAGGCGCTCCCCAGGCGCAGCGGCGGCTACGGCATGTACTACCACTTCGACTACGTCGGCGGCGGCCGCAACTACAAGTGGGCCGACACCGTCAACCTTGCCAACACCTGGGAGCAGCTCAACCTCGCCTACACCTACGGCGTGGACCGGCTGTGGGTGGTCAACGTCGGCGACATGAAGAACGAGGAGCAGCCGCTGCAGCTCTTCCTCGACTACGCCTGGGATCCCTCCGGCCTGACGCTGGACCGGCTGGACGACTGGGAGCGGGGGTACGCCGCGCAGAACTTCGGGTCCGAGCAGGCGCGGGCCATCGCCGAGGTGCTGAGCGCGTACGGCCGCCTGCAGTCACGGCGCAAGCCCGAGCTGCTGAACCGCCGCATCGGCCTCGACCCCGCCAAGGACCCGGCCACCGACTCCTCGGCCATCGTCTACGACGACAAGGACACCCCCTTCAGCCTGACTGCCTACCAGGAGATGGACCGGGTCACCGCCGAGTGGCAGGCCCTGGCCGCCAAGGCGGAGAAGATACGCGAGGCCCTGCCCGCCGGGTACGACGACGCCTACTACCAGCTCGTCTACTACCAGGTGAAGGCGACGGCCAATCTGTACGCGCTGCGCAGGGCGCAGTTCACCGGCATCCTGTACGCCAGGCAGGGGCGCGCCGCCACGAACGACCTCGCCGACCTGGCCCAGGCCAGGTTCGACGAGGACCAGGCGATGTCGCAGTACTACAACAAGACCCTGGCCGGTGGGAAATGGGACGGCTTCCAGCTCCAGCCGAAGATCGGCTACGGCGACATCGACAGGTACGGACCGAACGCTCCCTGGCAGCAGCCCGAGAAGGACAACGTCGCCCTGCCGGACGCCTTCTACCCGCACCTGCAGCGCATCGAGGTGCCGGCGGCGGCCGACCTCGGCGTCGCGGTCGACGGCTCGGACAAGTGGTGGCCGGCCGAGCGGACTCCGGCCGTCCTGCCGGCGTTCAGCCCGTACCAGTCCTCGCCGCAGCAGTACATCGAGGTGTTCAACCGCGGCACGACCCCCTTCGGCTACACCGTCAAGCCGTCGGTGCCGTGGGTGAGCGTCACGCCGAGGTCGGGAGAGGTCGGCGAGCAGGTGCGCGTGACCGTGCGCGTCGACTGGTCACGGGCCCCGAAGGGCAGGATCGAGGTGCCCATCACCGTCACGGGCGCGGGCGCGGGCGTGGTGGTCACGGCGGTCGTGGACAACCCCGCGACGCCGCCCTCGCGGGTCAAGGGCTTCGTCGAGGCCGGCGGGTACGTCGCGGCCGAGGCGGCCGACCACACCAGGGCGGTCGGCGCGCCCGGCGTCACCTGGAAGCGCATCCCGGGCATCGGCAAGACCGGCGACGGCGTGACGCCCTGGCCGGTCACCGCGGCGAGCCGCACGCCAGGAGGGGACGGCCCGCGTCTGGAGTACACGATGACCGTGTTCACCACCGGCCCGGTCACGGTCTCGGCGTACCTGTCGCCGAGGAACAACGTCCTGCCGACCGACGGGCTGAAGTACGCCGTGTCGTTCGACGACCAGGCGCCGCAGACCGTGAACGTCACCAAGGCGACCGGCGCGAACGACACGACGATGAACCGGCAGTGGGAGCGCAACACCTCCGACAACGCCAACGTGACCACGACCACCCACACGATCAGCACGCCAGGAGTGCATGTCCTGAAGTTCTGGATGGTCGACCCGACGGTGGTGGTGCAGCGGCTGGTGGTGAACACCGGCGGCGTCCTGCCCAGCTACCTCGGCCCGCCCGAGAGCAAGGTGGTCCAGGCACGAACGGCACACTGAAATCCGGGCCGCCGGCACGCCGGCGGCCCGTCAGGCCACCACCGCGCGCACCGGCAAGCCGATGTGCTTCGCAGGGCCGCCTTCTCGGCGTCACCCGCCGCACCTCGCTGCCCCTGACCGGCCTCCGCACCCGGCGAGACCGTCACCGTGTCGGCCCGCGACCGCACCGGCCGGACCTCCCGCCCCTCCGCGCCGGTCACCTTCACCGCGCCCACCTCCGCCGACAGCGCCCGCGCCGTCCGCTACCGGGTGACGCAGGGCTGGGGGCGCGGGTTCCGCGCCGAGGTCACCCTCACCGACCACGCGGCCGTCGGCCTCATCGGCCGGCGTTGCGGCCGGGGCGCGAGGCGGGGGCGGCGGGACTTCGGCGTCGGCGTCCGCTGGGCACTGCTGTGGGAGGGAATCGGCGGACATGTCACAAGAATGGAGACCGGCAACATGACGGACATCACGGGCAACTCCCCGGACGGCGCGCACCTGCCTGGCCCGGCGCGCGCACCGCGGCACCTGCTCCCGGCCTCCGCGGCGCAAGCCCACAGGCAGGGCACCGGAGGTGAGGCCGCGGCCGTACCGGTCGATGAAGAGCGGGACGGTGCGAGCGTGGCCCCGGCCCGTGCGGCGCGCGGGCGGGGCGGGTTCGGGCGTCTGGCCCGTGCAGTGCCGGTCACCGCGCTCGCACCGGTCGTCGCGGCGGCCCTCGCGGTCTCCGCCGTCGCCGCCCCTGGCACCGCCGCAGCCGTCAGAGGCCCGGGGCTGCGGTGGGAGGCGTGCGCCGGAGTGAGCGCGCCGGACCTGCGGTGCGCCCGGGTCACCGTCCCCCTCGACCACCGCCGCCCGTCCGGCCCCGAAATCTCCATCGTGATCTCCCGGCTGCCCGCCACCGACCCGGAGCGGCGGCGGGGGGTGCTGCTCACCACCGGCGGCGGGCCGGGAGGGCCGGGCGTTCCGCTGCCCGCGAGCCTCGCCCCCGCATTGCCCGCCGACGTCCGCGCCCGCTACGACCTGGTCGGATTCGACATGAGGTTCGTCGAGCGCAGCACACCCATCGGCTGCGGGCGGCCCGAGGAGGAGCCGGGCGGGTTCTGGGTGCGGCCCGCGGCACCCGGACGCTTCCTCGCCGAGGCGGCCGAGGCCCGGCGGTACGCCGAGGACTGCGTGCGCGTCTCCGGCTGGGCCCTGCCGCACGCCACCACCGCGAACGCCGCCCGCGACATGGACCTCATCCGTGCGGCCCTCGGCGAGGAGAAGATCTCCTACCTGGGCGGCTCCTACGCGGGGCTGCTCGGCGCCGTCTACGGCACGCTGTTCCCGCACCGCGTTGACCGGTTCGTCCTGGACAGCCCGGTGAACGCCGACACGATCTGGCGGCCGTTCGAGCTGAGCCGCACCCCGGCGTTCGAGGAGGGCACGGTGGCCTTCGCCGCCTGGGTCGCCGCGAGGCACGCAGAATACGGCCTGGGGGAGACCACCGCGAAGGCGCACGCCACGCTCACCGGCATCCTCGACCGGGCCACCCGGGCGCCCATCGTCATCGCCGGCCACGCCTGGACCGGCGGCGAGCTGGGCGCCCTGCTGGTGGCCGGCATTTACGACGAGCGGGCCTTCGGCATGGTCGCCGCGGCCTTCGCCGCCGTCGCCGCCGGACGGGAGCCGTTCGTCCCGTTCCCCATCCGTCCCGCGCCGCCGGAGGGCGTGCCCGGTGTGCCCGCCGACCACCACACCGCCACCAACACCGCCTACCGCTGCGCCGACGCCCCCTGGCCGCGCGACCCGCGCGTCTACCTGCGCGACATCGCCGCTTATCGGGCGCGTCACCCGCTGTTCGGGCCGGGCAACGCCAATATCAACCCCTGCGCGTTCTGGCCGCCCGCCAAGGAGGAGCCGGTGCGACTCGACCGCGACCGCGCGCCGGCCGCCCTGGTCGTGGCGGCCCTGCGGGACGTGGCGGTGCCGGCGTCCGTGAGCAGGGCCGTCGCCGCGCGCATCCGCGGATCACGCCTGGTCACGATCGACGCCCAGACCCACGCCCCGTTCCCCCATTACGGCGACCAGTGCCTCAACGCCACGGTCGCCCGTTACCTCGTCACCGGTGAGCTGCCGGCCGCCGACACCGCCTGCTGATGCCGGCGCCCCGCCTCAACGACACCCACCTGCACCGTCGCGAGGTCCGACCGGCGCACATTCCGGTGGGCCGGCCGCTACCGGCGGGCGGTTCCGGAGGGGACACCTTGAAGGGTGAGGCGGGCGACGCGGCCCTGCTCGCCGGACGCCCAGCAGGCCAGGTCGGGGGCGCAGGCCACGGTGTCGTAGGAGCCGCCGTCGAAGTTCTGCCAGCGGTCGCCGGCGGAGAAGGTGACGTCGCTGCCGGTGGGCCCGACCGCGATGGCGGCCCAGGGAAGGTGCGGCAGCCAGGCGACGCCCGAGCGGTAGCCCTGCGGCGGAGCGGACGCCTCGCGCCACGTCGCTCCTCCGTCGCCGGTCACGGCGGCGGCGTCGGGGGAGGGCAGTCCCGGCTGGAAGTCGCCGCCGACCGCGATGCCGTGCCGGGGGTCGCGGAAGGCGAGCGCGAACACTCCGCGCGCCGGGTCGCCCGCAGGGATGGGGGTGTCGGCCACCGTCCAGGTGAGGCCGCGGTCGCGGGAGTGGAACACGCGCGAGCGCGCGCCTCCGCCGGTGGCGAGCCACACGTCGCGGCCTCCGGCGGTCACCAGGCACTGCCCGCTCGCCGCGAATCCCGCCTCGCCGGGCAGCGCCTCGGGCATGCCGGCGGAGGGCAGAACGCGCCAGCTGCGGCCGCCGTCGTCGGTGGACAGGATGCGGAACCTGCCGTCGACCGGGTCGCTCATCGCCAGGCCGTGCCTGTGGTCGAAGAAGGCCATGCAGTCGTAGAAGGCGCGCGGCTCGTCGTTGCGGAAGGTCTCGGCCCAGGTGCGCCCGCCGTCCTCGGTGCGGTAGACGCGCGAGGCGTCGCCCTCGCCGATCGACAGCACCACGGCGGTGCGCGCGTCGAACGCTTCGACGTCGCGGAACTGCAGGTCGGCGGTGCCGGGCGGGGCGACCGGACTCCAGTCGCGCCCGCCGTCGGTGGTGCGCAGCACGGTGCCGAGGCTGCCGGACACCCACGCGACGCGGCCGCTGACCGGCGACAACCCGCGCAGGCGCCCCTGGGTTCCGGTGGGCCGCGGGTCCCAGGCGAGGCTCACCCGTCCCGCCGCCGCGTCGCCCGTCCCGGGAACCCCCGCGGTGGCGGGCGCGCGCGAGGCGGACACCGCTCCGCCGGCGGCGGGAGCGGCGGAGGCCGCGGAGGCCGAGGGCACGGCGCCGTCGTCCGAAGGGGCGCCGGACACCGCCTGCGCGGACGCGGCATCGCCATGACGACCGCCGACACGGCTGTGATCATCCCGAGCACGGATCGAAGCATCATGCCCGGCAAAGTAGCCCAAAATGATCTATTTCGTCCATGTTCGCAGGACGGCGCGACCGCCCCCGCGCACCGCGCCGGCTTGCTGAGCCCGGACCGAGGCTTTGGGCTATACGGGATGACCGCCCAGATTCGCTTCATCTAGCGTGGGTCTCAGGTAAGACGTCGTCTCGACATCTTCCCGGGAACCGACACGGCGCTCCGTCAGCCCGAGCAACCCGCCGGGCGCAACGCAGGACACGGAGTGATCTCTCATGCTCAAGCATGCTCTGGCCGCCGGCGCCGTGGTGGCCACCACCCTCATCGGCCCGGCCGCGATGCCCGTCCAGCAGGCGAGCGCGGCCACCACCACGCAGGTCCGGCAGGCCACCGTCACGCCGGGAGCGGCGTCCGGCTTAACCGACGACTGCCGGCGCCGGTGGTGCCGCGGCGACTCGCACAGGCGCGACTCCAGCTCCAGCAGTTCGAGCAGCTCCAGCTCCAGTTCCAGCGGTTCCAGCGGTGGCAGGGGCGGCGGTTCGAGCGGGTCCAGCAGCTCCAGTTCCAGCAGCTCGAGCTCCAGCGGCGGCTCGGGCGGCGGCAGAGGCGGCGGGTCCGGTTCCAGCAGTTCGAGCAGTTCGAGCTCGAGCAGCTCCAGCGGCTCCGGCGGCGGCTGGGACGACGGCGGCCGCTGGGGCGGCGGCGGGTCCAGCAGCAGCTCCAGCAGCAGTAGCAGCAGTTCGAGCAGCGGCTGACGGCGTGCCGCGAACCGGGTAGGGCCGTGCCGCGAGGCGCCCGAGGGCGCGCGGCACGGCCCGCTCCGGTGAACGGGTGCGTGGCATGGCCTGGGGCGGGCCGGGCGTGCCACCTGTGACCTGAGGACCCCCGCCGCCGCGGCGGCGTGACGCCGGGCGTGCCACCTGTGACGTGAGGACCGCGGCCGCCGCGGCGGCGTGACGCCGCAGGGCGCCGGCGCGGGGTCAGGCGGGATCCCAGGTGACCGGCAGGCGGTGCACGCCGTAGATGAGCATGTCGGTGCGCAGCGGCACCTCCTCGGGAGGGACGGCCAGGCGCAGCCCGGGGAACCGGTCGAACAGCGCGCGCAGGCCGACCCGCATCTCCACGCGGGCGAGCTGCTGTCCGAGGCACTGGTGGACGCCGTGGCCGAACGCCACATGCCCCGCCGTCACCCGGTGCAGGTCCAGGGTGTCCGGGTCGGGGAAGTGTGCGGGGTCGCGGTTGGCCGCCGGCACCGAGACGGTCACCGACTGGCCGGCCTTGACCAGCCGTCCCCCCAGCTCGACGTCCTCCAGCGCGGTCCGCACCGTGACCGGGATGATGCTCAGGTAGCGCAGCAGCTCCTCCACGGCCTGGTCGCCCAGGCCCGGGTCGGCGCGCAGGGCCGCGAGCCGGTCGGGGTGGCTCATCAGCGCCCAGGCGCCGAGCGCGATCATGTTGGCGGTCGTCTCGAACCCGGCGCCCATCAGGGTGCCGCCGATGTTCGCCAGCTCCTCGTCGGTCAGGTCGCCGCTCGCGGCCAGGCCGCCGAGCAGGTCGTCGGTCGGATCGGCGCGCTTGGCCCGCACCAGGTCGCCCATGAACTCCTGGATCGCCGTGTAGGCGGCCATCTTTCGCTCGGGCGTGGCGTCCAGGCTGAGCAGCAGGGTCATGTCGCGCTGGAAGCGGCCTCGCTCGGCGACCGGGACGCCGAGCAGCTCGCAGATGACCAGGCCGGGGATGGGCAGCGCGAACGCCTCCACCAGGTCGACCGGGGGGCCGTGGCGTTCCATAGCCTCCAGGTGCTCGGCGGTGATCGCCTCGATGCGCCCGGTGAGGCCGCGCATCCGCCGCACGGTGAACTGGCCGGTGAGCAGGTGGCGGTAGCGGGTGTGCTCGGGCGGGTCCATCGCGGTGAACTGTCCCGGGGGCGCCGACGGGGGCCTTTGGCCGACACCGGCCCCCGGCAGCGGGATGTGCGTCAGCTCGGAGCGATGGCTGAAGCGCGGGTCGGCCAGGACGGCGCGCACCAGGGCGTGGCCGGTCACCAGCCAGCCGACGTGGCCGTCGGGATAGGCCATCGGGCTGATGGGGTGCTCGGCGCGCAGCCGGGCGAGTTCTTCGGGCGGGTCGAACGGGCGACCGGCGTGCCGGGCCATCGGGAGCGGGGCCGGGGGAGGGGTCGGGGACATCGCGATCCTTTCGCGGGCGCTTGCCGGCCTTCCGGGACGGAGGCCGGACCTCCTGCCGGTTTCCATGTAACACCATCAAATATAAAGATACAACTGATGTAAAAATAGTAGAGATGTAAGAGCCGCGTGTAGGCTGATCCGCATGGAGGAGACGCGGCGCGAGCGCAAGAAGCGCATGACCCGGCAGCTGATCGCCGAGACGGCGCTCAGGCTCTTCGCCGAACAGGGCTACGAGCAGACCACCGTTGCGCAGATCACCTCCGCGGCGGACGTGGCCACCAAGACGTTCTTCAACTACTTCCCGAGCAAGGAGGACGTGCTGTTCGCCCACACCGAGCGGCACTCCCGCGTCCTGCTCGACACCCTGGCGGCCCGGCGGGAGGGCGAGAGCATCCCCGACCTGCTGGCGCGCGTCTACGAGGAGACCATCGCCCGGTACGTGGCCGAGGACCCCCCGATGGAGCGCGAGCGCGAGCTGTCGCAGGCGTACGCCCACATGATCATGACGGTGCCCGCACTCCAGGCCAAGGCGCTGCATCTGATGCTCGACCTGCAGCGCCGCATCGCCGAGGAGCTGCTGAAGGCATTCCCGGGCGAGCTCGACCCGGTGAGCGCGGGGGCGGTGGTCGGCGCCATGATGGGCGCCGTCCAGGGCGCCGGCCTCGCGGGCGCCGCGATCGGCCGTTCGCAGGCGGAGGTGCTGGACGCGCTACGGCGCGGCATCGAGGTCGCCATGGCCGGCGTGCGCTCGTTCGGCTGAGCGCACCCGCCGCGTCCCCGTACCCGCCGCGTTCCCGCGACGCCGCGGGGCGTTCGTCGCGTGTCCCGGCGTGCCGCGCCGGCGAAATGCTCACCACGTGCCGCGACGAGCGGTGAGCATAAGGTAACGGCGGCGTCGATTGACCGGGCGGTCAATCAGGACGATGGTCGAGGTCCACGACACCTTTGAGGACGAAAGGCACCGAGATGGATCTGTCCAGAGCATGGCCGGACCTCGTGGCGTTCCTCGCGGGCGCGGCCGCGGTCCTGGCGCCCTTCTTCTGGGCGGGCGGCGCCTCCAACGCCGCCCAGCCCCTGCTCGTGCTCGGCGCGCTGCTGCTGGTCTCGGCGCTGTGGGCGCTGCTCGGAGCCGGCGGCGCGAGCTCCTGGGTGACCGCCGCGTTCGGCGCCCTGCTCGTGGTGTCCCCGTGGGCGTTCGACTTCGACGGCTCGGCCGCCGCGGCCTGGACGGCATGGATCGCGGGCGCCGCGACGGTTATCGTCACACTGTGGACGGCCAGCCAGATCCGCGGCCGCGCCCGGGTGAACGCGTGATCGTACCCTCCGTGTGGTCCCGCACCGCCCGCCGGCGGTCCGGGGCCCCCGGAGGGGAGCCCGACGCGCGCACGCGCATCCTCGACGCGGCCGAGGGGCTGTTCGCCGCCGGAGGCTACGAGGCCACCGCCACCGCCGAGATCGCCAAGCGGGCCGCGGTGCCCAAGGGCCTGGTCTTCCACTACTTCCCGCGCAAGATCGACGTGCTGGTGGCGCTGGTCGACGAGCGCACCGGCATCGAAGAGCTCGGCGACCGGCCCGCCGAGGACGTCCCCGGCGACCCGGCCCGCGCGCTGGCCGGGCTGGCCCGCCGGGTGCCGCTGCGCGCCTCGCCGGCGATGCGGCGCATCCTGTTCCGCGAGGCCGACACCCACACCTCGGTGCGCGAGCGGCTCAGGCATCTCAACGCCGAGATCATCCGCCGCGCCGGCTTCGCGCTGGAGCTGACCCTGCCGGGCGGCCGCGGCGACGCCGCCCGGCTGGAGGCCGCGGCGGCGACGTTCGCCGCCGTGCTGCTCTACCAGGAGAACCTCTGCCTGCTGACCGGCCATCACATCGATCCCGACATGGTGGCCGATCTCATCGTCAGGGCTCTCACCTGACGCCTACGTGAGCCCGGTGGGGACGGCCGGCGGTCAGCGGGCCGGGGAAGCGCCGGAGGCGGAGGAAGCGCCGGAGGTGGAGGAGGCGGCGGGAACGGGCGGCAGGTGGTGCAGCGCCCGGACCAAGGGGGCCAGTTCGGGAAGGGCGCCGGCCTCCGCGAGGGCCCTGGCGAGGACGGCGTCGTGCGCCGGGCGCGCCTCGCCCAGCAGCGCCACCCCCGCCGAAGTCAGCTCGGTGTAGATGCCGCGGCGGTCGTCCTGGCACAGCACGCGCGTCAGCAGTCCGCGGTCCTCCAGCCGGTTGACCAGCCGTGTGGTGGCGCTGCTGGACAGCGCCGCCGCCCGGGCGAGCTGCTGCATGCGCATGTGCCAGCCGTCCTGCCGCGACAGGGCGTCGAGCACGGTGTACTCGACCACCGACAGCCCGTGGCCTGCCTGCAGCTCACGTTCGAGGGCGGCCTCGATCAGGCCGTGCAGCGCCGCGAGCGTGCGCCAGCCCTGCGCGCGGACCTCCACGGCGTCGTCGGCGATTCCCATGACCGGTCCCTCCTCAGGCGCGCCGCCAGGCGGCACGGGACGACGCGCGCATTGTACCAAGCACACGGCGAATAGCGGCGTGTGCAAGTTCTCCGGAACGCGCGCGGGACGGCTCGTGCCAGGGCCGTGCGATGGGTGTCGAGGCGCGTGGCCGCCACACGAGAGCCGATCTTCGTGTATCCATGTATCGATCCTCTGTTCGCACACGGGGTCGCCAGGCAGGTGGGTGAGACAGCCGGGGGAGGGACGATCCGCTTCCCCGCGATCGACGCGATCGCCGCCGCGGGCCTCCGGCCGGAGAGCCCCGCGGTCCGGCCGGGGGAGTGGGATGACCGACAGAGCCGTCACGGGCGGGACGCGCGCGCCCGAGCTGAGCGCCGCCGCCGTGAGCGACCGCTTCCGCCTGTTCAACTTCACCCGGCGCGACGACCACCTGGTCTACCTGTGGGTGCTGCGCGCGATGGACGGCCTGAGGGCCGTCCACCAGATGCAGGCCCACCCCGACGACGTCGCCCGCGTGCTCGCCGAGCTGGGCCGCGTGCACGACCAGGTGCCGGCCGCCGAGGAGAACCTCCGCGCCCGCCTGGACGCCCTGGCCGACGACGGCGTCGTCCACCGCCTGGAGGACGCCTCACGGGCGGGCAGTCTGGTCCGTTATCGCAACCGCCAGTCGGTGTACCAGTTCAGCGAGCTCGGCTACCAGGCATTCGCCGCCGTCGAGGAGGTGCTCGCGGCCCGGCCGCAGGACGCCAACCTCTCCCGCCTGGTGTTCTCCGACATCCTGGACGACCTGCGGGCGCTGGCCGCGGCCAACCGCGCCGGCCACGGCGAGCAGATCTGGCGCCGGCTGTCGCGCCTGGACGGCGTCATGGAGGACATGGCACGCCGCTCCGCGCGCTTCCACCTCACCCTCGGCGAGATCACCCGCTCCACCGACGCCTCTCCCGAGACCTTCCTGCGCCACAAGAACACCCTGCTCACGCACATGACCGACTTCATGGCCGAGCTCGACCGCTACCTGCCCCGGCTCGACCGGGCCGTACGCGACGTCGAGCGCACGGGCGTGGCCGCCATGCTGGCCCGGGCCGCCGCGGCCGACGAGCGTCCCTTCCTGCACCAGGACGAGCGCCTTTCGGACTGGCGCCGGCGCTGGGCGGTCCTGCGCGCCTGGTTCGCCGCCGACGGCGGCGAGGCCTCCCGCGCCGCCGAGCTGCGCGCCGCCACCAGGACGGGCGTGTCCGGCGTCATCGCCCTGCTGCGCCAGATCGCCGAGGCACAGCGCGGCGGGGTCAACCGGTCGACCCAGCTACGCCACCTGGCCGAATGGGTGTTCAACGCCCCCGACGAGGGCGCCGCCCACGCCCTGATGGCCGCCGCCTTCAACACGCGCACGGCCCGCCACCTGGGCGGCGCCCACGAGGACGCCGACGACATCTCGGTCCGCTCCACCTGGTGGGACGCGCCCGGGGTCGAGATCTCGGTGCCGCTGTTCCGCAAGGGCAAGGCTCCCGCGCCGGGCGTCCCGCAGCCGGCGCGCGGAAGGGCCGGCATCCGCGGCGAGCTGCGCCGCCGCCAGGCCTCCCACCGCGCCGCCGAGCGCGAGGCCGCCGGCGGGCTCATCGAGGCGGGCGTGCACGACCGCGTCCTGGACGAGGCCGAGACGCGGGTCGTCCTGCGCCTGCTCACCCGCGCGCTGGAGGCCCGCACCATCGTCGCCGGCCGGCTGCGCGACGCCTCCGGCGGCAACGAGGTGCTCACCGTCCGCCTGGTCCCCGCGGCGCGGGGCAGCTCGGTGCGCACCCCGCACGGCGTCCTGCACCTCCCGGGCCTGCGGCTCGAACTGGCCCCCGCCGCGCACGCGAGGGGAGCCCTGCGATGAGCGCCCGCGGCGCCGCGGCCGGCGTCGCACCCGGCGACCTCGGGTCCTACCAGCACGCCGTGCGGCTCGCCCTCACCAACGACCTGATCACCGCCTCCCGTCCGCGCCCCGGCGCGCTGGAGCAGGTCCTGCCGTGGGCCGACCAGCTCACCCGCGACCTGCGCGAGCTGCTCGGCTACACCGTGGTCGCGACCACCCGCCAGGTGCGCGTGGTGCGCCGCCTGGACGCCCTGGACGACACCCAGCGCCACCTGTTCGCCAAGAAGGGCAAGCCGTTCGACCGCCGCCGCCTGGCCTACCTGTGCCTGGTGCTCGCCCTGTTCCAGCGGTCGCGCGTCGAGATCAGCCTGGCCGACCTGGTGCGGGCCTTCGCCCCGGCCGCCGGCGCCATCGAGGGGCTCGGCTTCGACCCGACGCTCGGCGCGCACAAGGCCGCGGTGGTCGACTGCCTCGACTGGCTGGTCGAGCGGGGCGCCCTGCGCATCTCGGACGGCTCGCTGGACTCCTGGGCGCACGACACCGAACGGGGCGACGCGCTGTTCGACATCGACCACGACGTCTGCGCGGTGCTGTTCAAGCCCGCTCGCCCGGTGCAGCACCTCACCAGCGCCGCCGGCCTGCTGGAGGGCGCGGACGGCGGCGCGCGTCCCGGCGAGGCGGCCCGCCGGGCCCGCCGCGCCCTGGTCGAGCACCCGGTCGTCTACTTCGGCGAGCTGGAGCCGGAGGTCGCCGAGGAACTGCGCCGCCCCGCCCTGGCCGCCGATCTCGCGCGGCTCACCGGGCTGGTCGTGGAGCGCCGCGCCGAGGGCGTCATGCTGGCCGACCCCGGCGGCCGCTTCACCGACAAGCCCTTCCCGGGCAGGGGAGGGGCGGTGAACAGGGCGGCCGGGCTGCTGCTGGCCAAGATGGCCGACCTGCTGGAGGATCCCGCCGAGCGGGCGGCGCTGCACTTCGCCGAGCCGCCCGCGCGGGCCGCCGACCTCGGGGGCCTCGGCGCCCTTGGCGGCCATGCGCAGCACCTGCAGCTCGCGTTCC
>NZ_JBEXGT010000045.1:0-84075 GCF_040607475.1 Sphaerisporangium sp. NPDC005288
ACCTTCGGCACCGAGAAGATCGAGGTCGCCAAGATCCAGGACGCCATTCTCCAGGTCTTCGACCTGCGTCCGGCGGCGATCATCCGTGATCTGGATCTGCTGCGGCCGATCTACTCCCAGACCGCGGCCTACGGTCACTTCGGCCGCGAGGAGCCCAACTTCTCCTGGGAGCGCACCGACCGGGCCGACCAGCTCCGCCAGGCCGCCGGCCTCTGACCCGCGCCCGCCGCGGCCCGCATCGCCGGGCCGCGGCTTTCGCATGACCGCCGGCGGGCGTGCACGCTCGCGCGGGCCGGTTCGGCCTGGTGGGCGCCTTCTGGTAGGACCTAATCGTGACCGCGACCAGCCCCGCCGGGGAAGCCATCGGAGCGCCGCCGCCCGGCGCCGCCGGTGACCCGGCACGGCCGGGCGCGGCGCGGGACGCCGAGCCCGACGGACTCTGGGGCGAGACGACGCCGGGTAAGGGCGTGGCCAAGGGGACGGTGGCGCCCGCGGGCGAGCTTCCGATCGCGCGGGTGGCCGTGGACGTGCCGCTGCCCCACCTCGACCGGCCCTTCGACTACGTGGTGCCCGAGACGATGGCCGAGGCGGCGGTGCCGGGCTGCCGGGTCAGGGTGCGCTTCGCGGGCAAGCTCGTCGACGGGTTCCTGCTCGAACGGGCGGAGGCCAGCGAGCACGAGGGCAAGCTCGCGGCCCTCGAACGGGTGGTCTCCTCCGAGGCGGTGCTCACCCCGCAGATCGCGGCCCTGTGCCGGTCTGTGGCGGACCGGTACGCCGGCACCATGTCCGACGTCCTGCGGCTGGCCGTCCCCCCGCGACACGCCAAAGTAGAGGCCGAGGAGGCCAAGCGAGAGGCGGCGCGGCCCGTCTCCCCGACGTCCCCGAGTGAGGGTCCGGGCGCGCCGGCGGGGAACACCGGCGGGTCCGCGGACGCTCCTGGGCCGATCCGGCAGGCGCGGGCGGGGCAGGACGCCGTGGCAGGGCCCATGGTGGAAGGGCCGGCGCAGGAAGCGCAGGGGGCGCAGAAGGCCCAGGGAGCGCGGTCGATCGCGGTGGAGCCGGGGGAGTGGGCGGAGTACCCGCTGGGGGCCTCCTTCCTCGCGGCGGTGGCGGAGGGCCGGGCGCCACGGGCGGTGTGGAGCGTTCTTCCGGGAGCCGCGCACGGGCCCCGGTGGGCCGAGGGCGTCGCCCTGGCCGTGCTGGCCGCCTCCCGGGCGGGACGGGGCTCCCTGGTCGTGGTGCCCGACGGCAAAGACGTGGCCCTGCTCGACGCCGCGCTGACCCGCGTCCTCGGACAGGGCGCCCACGTGGCGCTGACCGCCGGCCTCGGTCCCGCCGAGCGGTACCGCCGGTGGCTGCGCGTGCTGCGCGGCGGGGTGCGGGTGGCCGTGGGGACGCGGGCGGCGGCGTTCGCCCCGGTCCACGATCTCGGCCTGGTGGCGATCTGGGACGACGGGGACGATCTGCACGCCGAGCGGCTGGCCCCCTACCCGCACGCGCGCGAGGTCCTGGCGCTGCGCGCCCACCAGACGGGCGCCGCGATGCTGATCGCCGGTTACGCCCGGACGGCGGAGGCGACCCGGTTGATCGCCGACGGATGGGCCCGCCCGATCGCCGCGCCGCGCGAGACGCTGCGCCGGCACGCCCCCCGGGTGCGTCCGGCCGGCGACGACGCCGAGGTGGCCAGAGACGAGGCCGCCCGGGCGGCGCGCCTGCCGAGTTCGGCGTGGGCGGCGCTCAAGCAGGGCTTGGCGAGCGGGCCCGTGCTGGTCCAGGTGCCCCGCCGCGGCTACCTGCCCGCGCTCGCGTGCCAGTCCTGCCGCGCCCAGGCCCGCTGCCACCAGCCCGTGGCGACCGTGACCCCTCCGCTCACCCCGGATCGGCCGGAAAGGCCGGGAAGCCCCCGCAGACCGGAGGACTCCGGCGTTTCCGCGATTCCCGGCATGCCGGGCACGTCCGACCCGGCATTCCCCCGCACCCCAGGGAGACCGGTGAACACCGGGAGACCGATGAACGCGGACGTGCCGGGGAACGCGGGCGTGCCGGGGAACGCGGGCGTGCCGGGGAACGCCGGGACGCCCGCTCATGCCGGGATGGCGGCCGATACCGGGACGGACCGGTCGGGGGAGCCGCGTGGACGCGATGTGGCGGCGGCGATGTGCGGGGGGCCGCTGGCGTTGCGGGGAGGGCACGCGGCGCCGTACTGCCGGTGGTGCGGGCGCATCGCCGGCATGTGGCGCTGCCAGGCGTGCGGGAGCAACCGCATGCGCGCCGTCGTGGTCGGCGCCCGGCGCACGGCCGAGGAGCTCGGCCGCGCCTTCCCGTCGGTCCCGGTGAAGACATCCGGGCGCGACGGCGTGCTGTCGGACGTCGGCCCGGCCCCGGCGCTGGTCGTCGCCACGCCCGGCGCCGAGCCGGTCGCCGAGGGCGGGTACGCGGCGGGCGTCCTGCTGGACGGCTGGGCGCTGCTCGGCCGTCCCGACCTGCGCGCGGCTGAGGAGGCGCTGCGGCGCTGGATGAACGCCGCGGCGCTGCTGCGCCCGGCCGCCGAGCTGGTGGTGCTCGCCGACTCCTCCGTCCCGGCCGCGCAGGCGCTGATCCGGTGGGATCCGGTGACGCACGCCGAGCGCGAGCTGGCCGAACGGGCGGTCCTCGGGTTCCCGCCGGCGGTGCGCATGGCCACGCTGACCGGCACGGCGGCCGGGCTCAGGGAGATGGCGGGCGATCTGCGGCTGCCCGGCGAGGCGCAGGTGCTCGGCCCCGTCCCGGTCGAGGGGGCCCGATCGGGGCCCGAGGAGCCGCAGGAGCGGCTGATGGTACGGGTGCCGCGCGCGGCGGGCCCGGCGCTGGCCCGGGCGCTCAAGGGGGCGGCGGGCGTGAGGTCCGCCCGTAAGGCTCCCGACCTGGTCCGGGTGTGTATGGATCCGATCGATCTCATCTGACCGTAGGCCGCCGATTCGCGGGGCTGAAAGTAAGCCGTTAGTTTCTCCCTGTGTCGATCGAATGGGTGAACGGGGCCATCGAGGAGATCCGGGCGTGGGGGCGCTCGAAGGACGTCGTGGTGGACGCCGACGAGGTCCGCCTCCTGTGCGACTACGCCAGCGACTATCTGGACGTGAGCGAGCTCGCCGACTTCACGCCCGGCACGTTCGAGCAACTGCTGCTGGACATCTACCCCCGCAAGGTCATCGCACCGCCCGAGAGCGCCGCCGAGACGGTGGCGGCGGCGCGCACGCTGGTCGACTTCCTGCTGGAGAGCGGGGAGATCGGCACCAAGATGGCGGCCCGCATGCGCGCCAAGATCGACGAGATCGCGCCGGAGATGCCCGCCGCGCTCGCCGACACCTCCAAGTTCGGCATGGCCAAGAGCATCTTCGGGGCGATGGGCGCCGACGAGCCCGATCCGACCGCCCTGGACGCTCCCGGTCCCGCCGGCTCCGGCGACGACCTGCTCGGCCTGCCGCTCCACCGGCTGCGCGGCGTCACCGCCGACGACGGGTGCGAGTGCCCCGGGTGCTCCCCGCTGCCGGCCGTGCGGCTGGCGCCGCCGCAGCAGGTCGCCGGGGCGGTCCGCGAGGCCGGTCTGCTGCGGGACGCCCACCACGTGGTGGCCTGGATGCGCGACGCCGGCCGCACGCCGACCGTCCGGGGCGCCCTGCGCGTCCGGGACGCCGCGCGCGTCACCAGAGAGCTCGGCGTCGCCGCTCCCGAGACCGCGTGGCGGCTGGCGGTGTCCCTCGGGCTGGTGGAGGTCTCCGGCGCGGCCCTGACGGTCGCCCCCGGCTTCCTGCCGCTCCCCGAGCGCGACGACCGCGAGGTGCTGGACCTGTGGGCCGGCACGGTGGCGTTCGTCACCGACGGAACGGCCGACATCACCGGTTCGCCCGAGCTGGACCAGGAGCTGTACGCCGTCCACGACATGCTGTACCGCCTGCAGGAGCCCATGGCCCTCGCGGAACTGCGCGAGCACCTGGAGGAGGCGTGGACGGGCGCCCGGCCCGGCGAGGACGACCAGGACGACGAGGACGGGCTGGGCGCCGCGCTGGAGGTCCTGGCCTACTGCGGCACCATCGAGCGCGTGCGGGACGCCGTCCGGCTCACCCCGCACGGCCTGTGGGGGATGCGCGAGACCTTCGTCCGCATGGGCATGCCGGCGCCCGTCGCGCCCGACCCCGCCGAGGGCGACGCGGCCGGCCTGGTCGACGGCCTGCTGGGCGGGGTGCCCGCCGAGCAGGCCGAGCGCGACATCGGCTCGTGGCTGGCCCGCCGGTCCCCTCCGGAGGCGGCGGCCGAGCTGCTCGGCGCCGTCCAGGCGCAGGACGCGGCGCGGCGCGGCGTCGCCGTCACGATCATCGACCGGCTCGGCCCGGAGGCGGCCGACGCCGTGCGGCCGTTCCTCTCCGACGCCGAGCTCCGCCCGCACGCCGTCCACTGGCTGTCCGCGCGCGGCCTCGAGGCGCCCGCGCTCACGCCCGAGGAGGCGCTGTGGGTGAGCGTCGACATGCTCGCCGTGGCCATGCCGGCCACCGAGGACGATCATGAGCGGTTCGCGGGCACCCTGGCCACGGCGGCGCCGCCCGCCCACGTCATCGAGGAGATGTGGCAGGTGGACCACCCCGACGTCGCCGAGGTCCTGGACCTGCTCGGCCGCCACCTGCCCGACCGCGAGATCGCCAAGGCCGCCCGCAAGGCGGCGTTCAAGGCGCGTTCGCGCGGCATTCACTGAGCGGGCCAGGCCAAGGTCCGCAGTCGGTCATCGCGTGTGGCTGGTGTGGAGTAAGTTGCCTGAATGGCCAACAGCGGTAACGGCGGGATCTTCGATCTTGGAGAGCTGCGCAGCCTCATCGACGAGCTGGGGAGCGTGTCAGGCGAGGAGCGGGAGGCGCTGCTCGCCGAGATGGCGGGGGAGAACGACGAATGCGATTGCGGTGAGTGCGAGAGCGAGGTGCTGAGCTTCCCACCGGTCGAGCTCGCGCCCGCGGACGAGCTCGCCGAGGCGGTGCTGACGGTGCCGCTGGTGCGGGACGCCCTGCGGCTGGCCGGCTGGACGGGCGCGAGACCGGTCACCGCCGAGGGGTTCCTGACGCCCGCCGACGCGCGGGAGGCCGCCGCGTGGCTCGGGGCGGACGACGAGCGGCTGCGCCTGGTGTGGGTCGTCGCGGTCAACACCGGCCTGCTGCGCATCACCCAGGCCGGCGCGTCCCCCGGGCCGGGGCTGCCCGCCGACCTGATGGAGTTCTGGGACGGGGTCGTCATGGACGTCCTCGACCGCACCGACGAGGGGCTGACCGGCTCGGCCGTGGCCGACGAGCACCTCACCGAGATGCTGGCCACCATCTACGCCACCAGCGACGGCATCACCTACACCGCCCTGGTCGAGGGAATGCTGCAGGCCCACGAGATCGGCTGCGAGGCCCGCGCGGCCGAGATGCGGCGGCTGCGTGAGCGGTTGCCGGCCGAGCTGGACGCCGCCCTGGACCTGCTGGCCTACTGCGGGCTGTTCGAGCGCGCGGCCGACCGCGTCCGGCTCACCCCCCTCGGGGTGTGGGCCGTCCGGCAGGACCTGCTGCGCGAGGGGCACGACGCGCCGCTGCTGGCCGAGGTCGCCTCCTACGCCGAGCTCAGCGCGGCCGAGCTGGTCGAGGCGATGCTGTCGGGCGAGGCGCCTTCCAGCGCCCCCACCCTGTGGGTCGAGCGCCGCGTCCCCGAGGACGCCGCGCGCGAGCTGATCAAGGTGGCGGCGTCCGGCACGCCGGGGCAGCGCGGGGTGATCGGCACGGTCCTTGAGGAGATCGGTCCGGAGGCCGAGCCCGCGGTCCGCGAGGCGCTGGCCGAGCCGGCGATGTGGCGCCACGCCGCCGTCTGGCTCGGGGTGCGCGACCTCGCCGCGCCGGTGCTCAACGAGGACGACGGCACCTGGCTCGCCGTCGACACCCTCGCCACGCTGCTGCACATCCCCGACGCCCAAGAGGCCATGGGCGAGTTCGAGGCTCTGGAGGCGGGGGAGGAACTGCTGCGCCTGGTCGACGAGATCGGCCACAGCGGCCACCCCGACTCCATCGCCGTGCTCGAACTGCTCGGCGCCCACCATCCCGACGCCACCGTCGCCAAAGCGGCCCGCAAGGCCGCCATGAAGGCCCGCTCCCGCTGACCCGCCCCGGGGCCGCCTCGCCGTCGCGGGGCAGCCACCTGGGGCCCTGTGTCACGTGCCCCGGCTGCGCACGGGGCGTCCGGGCCGCCGGGCCGTGCCGGGGGACGGCGTGGCCACGGCGGCCCGGGTGGCCGCGCCTACTTCACGACCTTGGCCACATAGACATGAGCCAGCCTTGGCCACGCGTCGCTGAGGCTGCGGTAACGGTCCCGAGGGCCATGCTGCGCGTAGAAGACGCCGGCGCGTTGCGAGACCCAGCTGACCACCGCCAGATGGTCGAGCCATCCGGACACGCTTTTCTGGTCGAAGAAGATCACGTCTCCGGGCTGCACGTCCCACCAGCTGTACCGCCAGACGAGGCGATGCCGCTTGGTCTGGAAATGGTCGTAGAAATGGACGACGTTCATCCAGCTGTAGCTGCGCGCGCCCCCGCCTATAAGCAGATGCTCGAACCAGTTGTTGTCGTTCGAACGCGAGTACCAGCCTTTCTCCGGTGCCTTACCTCCCTTGTTCACGGCGTAGGAAGTGAAGTTGGTGCAATTGTTGTGCTTGATGGCGTAGGGCCACGTGTAGACGTTGTCCACCGCCCATTTGGCGATTCCCGATTGCCTGACGCTCCGCGTGGAGACCTGGCCCGACCCCACGGACAGGTCCGGCCACCCCTTCGGGTCCAGGGGAAGCGGCGCGGGAGCGTCGGCCGGGGCCGCCGTCGACTCTCCGGTGATCACGCCGTTGAGGTCGCCGTCACCCGAGGAGCCAGAGGCGTCCACCGCCGTCCCGTCGAGGTTCCGCGTGATCGACGCGACCGATGTCGACTGCTTGTCGAACACGAAGTCCCGTACGGCGATGTCGTCGTTGGTCTTGTCCTCCGCGGACGTCGTCCCCACACCGTCGGCCGTGGTCGTGGTGGTCTTGACCGTGGCCCGGACGGTGACGGAGTCGGCGGCCGTCTGGGAGACCAGGACGTCCGACAGGGTCACGGCGGAGCTCGTCTGGGCGACCTGGTGGCCTGCCGCGTCCTCGGCCCACTGCCGTAGAGGGCCCGCCTGGGTGTCCAGCGCGGCGGCGAACCGCGTCCCCTGGGTGCTCTGGCCGGCGGCCGCCGACGCCGAGATGAAGACCCCCTCGCGCATCTTGTTCTGTGAGGTGAGGTACTGCTTCACCGCGTCGAGATAGCTCTGGGTCCCACCGGCGACGGCCTGGGGGGTCACGGGGGCCGTTGCCCAGCCGCTGGTGCCGTAGGCCGTCAGAGCCCGGCCCGGAGGCTGTAGACCGACCCGTTGGTCAGCCCGGTCACGACGACGGCCTGGTCGTCGGTGCCGACGCTCTTGAGCGACTGATCGTCGCTCTTCAGTACCTCGATGTCGTACCGCACCGTCCCGCTGCCGCCGGTGTCGGCGGGCTCGTCCTACGTGAGGAGGATGCCCGAGTCGCCCGCGCGGGCGCGGACGCCCTGCGGGACGGTCGGCGGAGCGGGCGGCAGGTAGGAGATCACCAGCTGAGGAGCGGGGAACGCCGCCGGGACACCGTCCTCGGATCCGAGGAGCGCCAGACCGTGGTCGTCGGCCGGCTGGGTCAGCCAGTCGCTGAGCAGCGCCGCGAGGTCCAGGTCGGCCGATCCCACCGGGGCGTCGGCGTTGCCGTCCGCACCGATCGCGGCGGTGACGTCGGAGGAGACCGGTGACGCCGGCAGGGCGGTGTCGAGGGAGTAGGCGGAGACCTCTCCCGAGCAGGCGCCGCCACAGGCGGGGGAGCCGAGCTTGAGGGTGGCCGAGACGATGCTCGCCCCCGCCGGGATCGCGCTCAGGTCCGCCGAGACGACCGTGAGGTCGCGGTCGGCGCCCGTACCGCCGATCTTGACGGTCGACGAGGGCTGCAGCGGGCAGGCGGAGCCCTGGCAGGCGTCCGCCGCCGCCTTCGCCGTCGAGAGGGTCAGCTTGTCGGCGCCCAGGACGAGGGTCTGTCCCTGGGGGGTGGGTGGTGGCGCCGGAACGGTGAAGGAGATGGGGGCGGTCTTGTCCGTGCACGCGTCGCCGGCGCAGGCGCGCATCTGCCAGCTGTACCTCTGCCCCTGACCGACCATGCCGTCGGGGAGCCGCAGGGAGACGCGCCCGCCGTCCGTGGCGTCGCCGCTGCCCAGGGGGGTGGGGCCGACGGCGTTCCCGGAGTCGTCGGTGAGGAAGAACTGCGCCGTCACCGCGTCTCCGGAGGGGCGGCTCACCACGCCGGACAGGATGGGATTGGCGGGTTCGTCCAGCGAGGTGCTCTGCGCCGTCGGCGGATCGGCGGCGTCGGTGGTCAGCCGGACGGGGTCGGCGGCGGTCGTGTCGGTCCCGTCACCGGCCTCTACGGAGAGCTCGTAGCGCGTCGCGTTGGTCAGGTATCCGGGCGGGACGGTCCACTGCGCTGATGTCCCCGAGGGGACACCGGAGATGGTCCGCGTGCGCACCGGCTGTGCGCAACTGGCCCCGAGAGGGGTGCATGTGAGGGTGAAGGTGTAGGTCAGGCTGCCGCCGTCGGAGTCGGTGGCCCTGGCGCTGACCGTGGGGGTCAGGCTCGACGTCGTCAGCGCCTCCGTGGAGGAGTCCGCGCCGGGGGTGATGGAGACCTGCGGGGCGGTGGGCCGGCTGTCGTAGGTGACCGTCAGCGCCGGATCGGTCGGCCCCTGGCTGCCGGAGGTGTGGTTGGAGGAGTGGTAGCGGCGCCAGGTGGTGGAGTCGGACTGGTCGGTGCCGCGGACCTGGACACCGTGGTTGGCCGACCCGTCCGCCCATGCCTGCACGATGGCGTCGATGTCCCAGTGCGTGAACGCGGCAGGGCATCCGCTGTCGTGGCCGTAGGCGCTCGTGACCGTTTTCGCGCCGCTGGTGGTGGTGGCCGGCTCGGAGCCGTACCTGATCGTGTCCGGGTCCCAGCCGGCGGTGACCCGGCGGACCTGCACGCCCGGGCCCGCGGTGGAGCACGTAGACGACCAGTAGGTCCACAGCCTCAGGTCGGTGTCCAGGATGTGCTTGCCGCGAAGGCCGGCGATGTCGTTGAACAGCAGATATGAACGGGCGACAGTGGTGCCGCCGTCGAAGGTGCCCGCCTTCAACTCGGTGGAGCCGCGCTGGGAGTCGGGGAAGTTGGTCGCCACCCATGTGTCGGTGCCGACCGTCAACGTGCTCGTCGGGTCGATGGTCACCGGGTACCGCAACGCGGGGTCGTTGAGGTAGCCGGGGTCCGGACGCAGTGTCAGCACGGCTCCGCCCGCCTCGCGGCGGATCGACGTCGTGACCTCCGCCTGACGGGTCGCCTCGCCGGAAGCGGGGTCCTTGGAGGAGTCCCACATGTGCGGGGCCGGTGCGGAGATGACGGTCGTGCCGAGGCCGTCGACGAGGCGAAGGCCGTGATCGGCGTCCTTCAGCAGCGTGAGGCCCTTGGTCCTGATCGGCAGAGTGATCGTCAGGGGACCGGACGGTGGCCGGCGCAGAACCAGCGAATGCGTGAAGCCCTGCGGCAGCGACGTGACGACCAGGTCCCCGTCCGGCACCACGCCCGTGTAGGTGGCGGTGTTCCCCCGGACCGCCGGCGCCGGGAGCGGGTGGTTCCAGCCCACCGCGAACGAGCGACCGCCGTTGTCGATGGATGCGAACGGCGCGGTCCCTCCGTGGGACAGCCGTAGATCCACCTGCGCCGCCCTGGGCTTGAGTTCACCGTCGGCGGAGACCAAGGACGGGTCGATGGCGGTCCACGACCCGTTCCCTCTCATCCTGATCGGGGCGGCGTGCGCCTCCGTCGTCAGACTGCCGTCCGGGTTCGCCCACGTGGTCGAGTACTCGGTGCGGGCATCGGCCACCTCGACACGGGTCTTCCGCGTGCGGGCGGCCTGCTGCGCCGATGAGAGAGCGGACCGCGGGGCCACGGCTGAGGGGGTGGGCGACGGCTCGCGCTCGGCTCGCGCTCCGGACGCCACGCCGCCGAAAGCCACGCTCGTCATCAGGCCGAGTACGAGCGCCATCCGGAGCGATGGCCGGGCGGGCATTCCTTGACCGGCGCGACGCTTTCCGGCGCGCCATAAGCGTGGGTAGGGAGTCACTGAATCCTCCAGGACACACGGAACGGGGAATGGCTGACCGGAAGGTCCCGTCCCGTCCGGGGGAGCCGGTATTCCGCCAGCGACTGACCCTAGGTCGGGCTAACCCCACCAATCTGGTGAGTGCTGGACTGATTCGCGTTCAGTGCGGCATTTGTCCATAGGCACTTCCATATACGTGCAAACGCCCAGGCAGCCCGCGCGCGCCGCCCGCGCCACAGTGATCGACACGGCCACGACCGATCAGGCGCCGCGGGCCGCGCCTGCTCCCGCCGGGACGGCGCCGCCGGTGTAGCCTTCGACGACGCCGCGGAACCCGATCAATCCCGGCGCCGCGGGCTCCGACCGGCGGGTGGGGGCGCTCCCGTGATCGCGGACGCGGCGTTCGCAGTGAGCCACATAAACTAGTGAGACCTTCAATTCGTGACGTGAACGGAGTCTTCCGTGGCCATACAGTCGATCCGCCTGTTCGGCGACCCGGTGCTGCGCACCCCCGCGGAGCCGGTCAAGGACTTCGACAAGGAGCTCCGCAAGCTCGTCAAAGACCTCACCGACACGATGATGGACGCCCCCGGCGCCGGCCTGGCCGCGCCGCAGATCGGGGTCGGCCTGCGGGTGTTCACCTACTACGTGGACGACACCCTCGGCCACCTGGTCAACCCCACCCTCGACCTGTCGGAGGACAAGGACGAGGACGGCGAGGAGGGCTGCCTGTCCTTCCCCGGCCTCACCTTCCCGACGCCGCGCGCCATCCGCGCCGTCGCCAAGGGCTTCGACATGCACGGCGAGCCGGTCACCATCGAGGGCACCGACCTGATGGCCCGCTGCGTGCAGCACGAGACCGACCACCTCGACGGCGTGCTGTTCATCGACCGCATGGATCCCAAGCAGCGCAAACTGGCGATGAAGGCGATCCGCGAGGCGGAGTGGAGCGGGCTGGCCGCCCCGGCCGTCAAGTTCTCGCCGCACGCCACTCAAGGGAAGGCTCTCTAGCAAGTGCGCCTCGTCTTCGCCGGAACCCCCGAGACCGCCCTGGCCCCGCTGCGGGCGCTGCTCGACTCGCCCAGGCACGAGGTGGTGGCCGTGGTGACCCGCCCGGACGCCCAGTCCGGGCGGGGCCGCAAGGTCCACCCGAGTCCCGTCGCCGAACTGGCCGAGTCCGCCGGCATCGAGGTGCTGCGCCCGGCCAAGGCGGGCGACCCCGAGTTCCTGGCCCGGCTCAAGGCCATCGACCCCGACTGCTGCCCGGTCGTGGCCTACGGTGCGCTGCTGCCCCAGTCGGCGCTGGACATCCCCCGGCACGGCTGGATCAACCTGCACTTCTCGCTGCTGCCGGCCTGGCGGGGCGCCGCCCCGGTGCAGCACGCCGTGCTCCACGGCGACCCGATCACCGGCGCGGCGACGTTCCAGATCGTCAAGGCGCTCGACGCCGGCCCGGTGTACGGGGTGGTGACCGAGGAGATCCGGCCCGACGACACCAGCGGCGAGCTGCTGGCCCGCCTGTCGGAGTCGGGCGCGGGCCTGTTGGCGGCGACGCTCGACGGCGTGGAGGACGGCACCCTGGAAGCCCGCCCGCAGCCCGCCGAGGGCGTCAGCTACGCGCCAAAGCTGGAGGTGGCGGACGCGCGGGTCGACTGGACGGCGCCCGCGATGCGCGTCGACCGGCTGGTGCGCGCGTGCACCCCGAACCCCGGCGCCTGGACCGAGTTCCGGGGCGCGCGGCTGAAGCTCGGCCCGGTCGCGCCCGTCCCCGGCCCCTCGGCCCTCGTGCCCGCCGAGGGCGCTCTCGCGCCGGGGCAGATCGCCGTCGCCAAGGACACCGTCCTGGTCGGCACCGCCACCCACCCCGTGCGGCTCGGCGAGGTCCAGCCGCAGGGCAAGCGCCTGATGACCGCCGGTGAGTGGGCGCGCGGCGTGCGCCCCGGCGCCGACGAACGGCTCGCCTGATGGGCTCTCCCAGCGGCGCGGGCCGCACGGGCGGCGGACGGCCCGGCGCGGGCGGCAGGAGGCCGAAGCCGGTGCGCGACGAGGCCCGCAACGTCGCCTACGACCTGCTGCGGGCCGTCGACGAGCGCGACGCCTACGCCAACCTGCTGATGCCCACCCTGCTGCGCGAGCGAGGCCTGTCCGGCCGTGACGCCGCCCTGGCGACCGAGCTGGCCTACGGCACCCTGCGCGGCCTCGGAACCTACGACGAGATCGTCGCCGCGTGCAGTGACCGCCCGCCGGAGGACATCGACCCGCCGCTGCTGGACGCCATCCGTCTCGGGGTCCACCAGCTCCTCAAGACGCGGGTGCCCCCGCACGCCGCCGTCAGCGCGACGGTCGACCTGGTGCGGCTGCGCGTGGGCACCGGCGCCTCGAAGTTCGCCAACGCCATCCTCCGCAAGGTCGCCACCCGCGACTTCGACCAGTGGCTGCCCATCGTCGCCCCCGACCCCGGCGAGGACGCCGTGGGCCACCTCGCCGTCGCCTACAGCCACCCGCGGTGGATCGTCTCGGCGCTGCGCGACGCGGTCGGCGGCGGCTTCGAGGAGACCGCCGACCTGCTGGCCGCCGACAACGAGCGCCCCGCGGTGACGCTCGTCGCCTGGCCGGGCCGCAGCACCGTGGGTGAGCTGGTCGAGGACGGCGCGGCCGCGGCCCGCTACTCGCCGTACGCGGCCTACCTCCCCGAGGGGGACCCGGCGTCCCTGGAGGCCGTCGCGCAGGGCCGTGCGGCCGTCCAGGACGAGGCCAGCCAACTCGTCGCGCTCGCCCTGACCCGGGTGCCCGTCGAGGGCTCCGACCGCTACTGGCTGGACATGTGCGCCGGCCCGGGCGGCAAGGCCGGGCTGCTCGACGCGCTCGCCGTGCAGAACGACCGCCACCTGCTCGCCGCCGACCAGCGCTTCCACCGCGCCCGGCTGGTGTGGCGGGCCACGCGCAGGGCCGGGGTCATCACCGCCGACGGCACCCGGCCCGCCTGGCGGGACGGCGCCTTCGACCGGGTGCTGGTCGACGCCCCCTGCACGGGCCTCGGCGCGCTGCGCCGGCGCCCCGAGGCCCGCTGGCGGCGCTCCTCCGACAGCGTCCAGGAGCTCGGCGCGATCCAGCGGCGCCTGCTCGGCTCGGCCCTGGACGCCGTCCGCCCCGGCGGGGTCGTGGCGTACGTGACGTGCTCGCCGCACCTGGCCGAGACCCGCGTCGTGGTCGGCGACGTGGTCAAGAGGCGGGGCGACGCCGAGCTGCTGGACGCCCCGTCCTACCTCCGCGAGGTCGACCACCTGGGCGAGGGCCCCTACGCCCAGTTCTGGCCCCACCGCCACGGCACCGACGCCATGTTCCTGTCCCTCATCCGCCGCACCTGACCCCGGCGCCCGCCGGCCCGGTGGGCACAAGAAGGGCCGGTGCTCGGCCGCCATGGGTCAGCCGGAGTAGCGTTCGGCGATCGCGGCGAAGGCGGCTTTGGGCTCCCAGGGCATGTCGGGGTAGGTGTCGCCGTTGCGGCCGTCGAGGACCTTGACGATCCCGAGGCTGGCGAGGTCGAGGTCGTCGCGGGGGTCGCCGTCGGGGCGGTGGGGCAGGTTGCGGAGCGCGAAGAGGTGGACGAAGGCGCTGTCGACGCCCTCGCCGTCGAAGATCTCGAGCAGTTCGCCGAGGTAGGCCGCCTGGCCGGCCTCGTCGCGCTCGTACCGCCCGTCCAGCCGCATCGCGCCGGTGGCTTCGTCGATCCGCAGGATCTCCATGCTGCGTGGCGCGACGTCGCCCGCACCGCGCCAGGTCGCGGTGCCGAAACCGGTGACGGCGACGGGTTTGGGTTGTGCGACGAGGTCGCGCACGCCGCCTCGGAACCGGTCGGCGACCTCCGCGGATCGGATGAGCTCGTAGGTCACGAAGTCGAACAGGTCCCAGTCGACGCCCTCGAACGGGATGGCGGCGTAGGTGACCTTTCCGTGGAAGCGCTCGCGGACCGCTGCCACGGCGGTGGTGAGAAAGTCGCCGATACGGGTCCGGATCTCGGCGAGGCGTTCCGCCCGGCCGTCCGGGTCGCCCAGCAGGCGAGCGAGTCGTTCCTCGAGGCGGTCACCGTCGGCGAATCCCCGGTTCATGAGGCTCAGCTCGACGCCGGTGACGAACACGACCTCGGCTCCCGCCGCGCGCAGCCGCTCGGCCCGGTCGGCGCAGTCGAGGAACAACGCGAGGATCTCGTCGGTCGTCAGGTCCAGCGGGTACGGCGAGAACCAGACCTCGAGGCCGAGGCCGGCGGCACAGCGGGCGGCGAGCTCCAGGCGCCCCGGGTCGCCGCCGACGATCTGGACGGCATTGCAGTGCAGGTCGTCGCGGATGATGGTCAGCTCTCGCCTGACCAGCTCCGGGTCGAAGCCTTCCACCGAGTTGACGCCATCGCGGATGAACCCGGTGTCGTAGGTCATGCCCCTTGCGCGCATGGATGTCGGTCCTTTCTCGGATGTCTGTGGAGCGGACAAGAGGCGACGGTACCAGATTCTTGCGTGTACGCATCTTTGCGTGCACGCAAGGTGGGTTAGGATGAGGGACGTGACGACGAATCGGCCGGGCCTGCGTGAACGGAAGAAGGAGGCCACCAGACAGGCGCTCCGAGCGGCGGCGCTGCGCCTCGCGCTGGAACGCGGGCCCGAGAACGTCCGCGTCGACGACATCGCCGAGGCCGCGGGCGTGTCGCCCAGGACCTACAACAACTACTTCTCCAGCCGTGAGCAGGCGATCGTCGCCGCGGTCACCGCGGAGCGCGCGTCACGGGTGGCGGCGGCCGTGGCCGCCCGCCCCGCCGACGTCGGCCTCGCCGACGCCGTCATCGACGCCGTCGTCGAGGAGCACACCGACCCCGGCGACGACGCGCGGGACGCGCTGCTGATGATCACTACCAGTTCCGCTCTGCGCGCCTGCTACGCCGACACCGTCACCACGATGGAGGGGCCGCTCGCCGAAGCCATCGCCCAACGCTGCCGAGGCATGGACCCGCTGACCGCCCAGGTGCTCTCCGCCGGCGTCGGCGCGGCCGCCAAGGTCGCGCTCCAGCGGTGGCTGCGATCGACGGCCGTGCCCGCGTCGACGAGCGGCTTGGTGGCGCCGTCGGGATCGCTGCCGAACCTGATGCGCATCGCGCTGATGCCGCTCGCGCCGGCACTGGACGCGGCCGCGACACGCCCACGCCCATGACGGGTCTCGAAGGGCATGCATATCGCGGGGAGTTTCGGCTGTGGCGACCCGCCGGCGGGGGCGACACCGCCGCCGGGGCGCTCGGGAGGGCTGACCGGAGCCACGACGCCGTGGGTTCCGACGGGAGGACGTGGTGATGCAGCCTTGCTAATTTTCCGGGGAATTGTTAGCGATATCGGACATTGGGGCGGGCCCGGCCGGTCGAGCCAATGACGAGGCGATGAGGTGATGAGGTGATGTGGCCGCGAGTCGACGGGATGCGTTCCCTCGAACTGGGCACCCCTGGCGAGATGCGAGCCTGGCTGAACGGCCTCGTCGTGAGCGGTGTGAAGACCGCGACGACCGGTCTGCTCGCCGAATACGCCGCTGAGACCGAAGGGCTGGAGTATCCCGGCGAACGTCTGGCCGTGCTGGACGACGACGGCGCGCCCGTCGCCACGGTGGAGATCACCGGCGTGGAGGTGAAGCCCTTCATCGAGGTGACCTGGGAGCACGCAGCCGCCGAGGGAGAGGGCGACGCCTCCCTGGACGACTGGCGCGCCGGCCACCGCCGCTACTGGTCCCGCGCCGGCACCCCCGTCCAGGACGACACCCCGGTCGTCTGCCTCTCCTTCCGCCTCACCGGCAGTGTCAGCGGAGGGGGGTGAAGAAGGCGCGCAGGTCGGCGGCGAGGATGTCGGGGACGATGTGGGCGGCGTAGTGGCCGCCGCGGTCGTAGGACTTCCAGTGGACGATGTTGGCGTGGTCGCGCTCGGCGAAGGTGCGCATGGAGACGAAGTCACCGTCGAACATCGCCAGGCCGAGAGGGACGGTGGTGGGCTCCTTGGGGTGCTCGGCGCGGGCGTCCTCGTAGTAGAACCGGGTGGCCGAGGTCGCGGTCCCGGTGACCCAGTAGAGCATCGTGTTGGTGAGGACGAAGTCGGCGCCCAGGTCGGCGGCGTCGCCGAGGAGCTGGGAGTTCCAGCCCAGCAGGCCCACCGGTGAGTCGTAGATCGCGTACGACAGCGTCTGTGGCTGCTGGGAGTGCAGGACGTTGAAGGCCATCTTGTTGTCGTAGAACCACTGGAGCACTTCCAGCGCCTTCTTGTCCTCGGGAGTGATCTTCTCGAACTCGGCCGGGTCGCCCGACGGGAAGGAGAAGATCTGCGTGACGTGCACGCCGGCCACGTGCTCGGGGGCGAGGCGTCCCAGCTCGGGGGCCACGAACGAGCCGCCGTCGTTGCCGGCCGCGCCGTAGCGGTCGTAACCGAGCCGCCGCATCAGCTCGGCCCACGCTTTGGCCGTGCGGTACCGGTTCCAGCCGCGTTCCCTGGTCGGTCCGGAGAAGCCGAAGCCGGGCAGCGAGGGGATCACCACGTGGAACGCCTGCGCCGGGTCCTCCGGGTGGGTGAGAAGGTCGATGATCTTCAGGTACTCCACGATCGAGCCCGGCCAGCCGTGGGTGAGGATCAGCGGCAGGGCGTCCGGGTGCGGTGAGCGGACGTGCAGGAAGTGGATGTCCTGCCCGTCGATCTCGGTGAGGAACTGCGGGTACCGGTTGATCGCGGCCTCCTGCGCGCGCCAGTCGTACCCGTCGCGCCAGTACTCGGCGAGCCCTCTGACGTACTCCACCGGCACGCCGTAGTCCCAGCCCGTCCCGGGGATCTCGTCGGGCCACAGCGTGCGGTCGAGCCGGTCGTGCAGGTCGTCGAGCCGGGCCTGGGGGACGTCGATGCGGAAGGGTCTGATCTCTGCGTTCTGGTTCATGGCAAGGACACTAGAGGGCCTTCCGGTCAGGTCCTGTCCTGAAGGTGGGGCAGGCTGGGAACCATGTTGGAGACCTCGGCGCGGCTGCTGCGCCTGCTGTCCTTGCTGCAGTCCCGGCGCGACTGGCCGGGCGCGTCCCTGGCCGAGCGGCTCGGGGTGAGCGAGCGCACCGTCCGCCGCGACGTCGACCGGCTGCGCGAGCTGGGCTACCCGGTGAACGCGACGCGCGGCACCGACGGCGGCTACCGGCTGGGCGCGGGCGCGGCCATGCCGCCGCTCCTGCTGGACGACGAGGAGGCGGTGGCCGTGGCGGTCGGGCTGCGGACGGCCGCCCGTGGCGCCGTGGCCGGCATCGAGGAGACCTCGGTGCGCGCGCTCGCCAAGCTGGAGCAGGTGCTGCCGTCCCGGCTGCGTCATCGGGTCGGCGCCCTGCAGGCGTCCATCGAGGCCGTGCCTCCGGACCGGCCGGGGCCCTCGGTCGACCCCGGCGTGCTCACCGCGCTCGCCGCGGCCTGCCGCGACCGGGAGCGCCTGCGCTTCGACTACCGCGCGCACGACGGGTCGGCCGCCGTGCGCACCGTCGAGCCGCACCGGCTGGTGTCGTGGGGCCGCCGCTGGTACCTGGTCGCCTGGGATGTCGAACGCCAGGACTGGCGGACCTTCCGCGCCGACCGTGTCGAGCCGCGCACACCCACCGGCCCGCGCTTCCCGCCCCGGGACCCGCCCGAGGGCGGGGCGGCCGCCCATGTCGCGCGCGGGGTGTCGGCGGCGGCGTGGCGGCACCGGGCCCGCGTCCTGGTGCACGCCCCGGCGCAGGTCGTGGCCGAGCGCGTCAACCCCGCCGTCGGCGTGCTCGAGGCGGTGGACGAGCGCACGTGTGTCCTGCACACCGGGGCGGACACCCTGAACACCCTGGCGGTCCACCTGGGCATGCTCGACCTGGACTTCCAGGTCACCGAACCGCCGGAGCTGGTCGACCACCTGCGCACCCTCACGGCCCGCTATGCCCGCTCCACCCAGCCCTCGGAAATCGGCGGCCGACACGACCTCTGGCCCGGGTAAAGGGATCCGGGCGTTCATGCGTACTTGGGGCGTGGAGCAAAGAGGACAAGAATTCAGCGAGTTCTACACCGCCTCCAAGGATGACTGCCTGCGGATCGTGCTGGTCAACGTCGGCGACCGGCAACTCGCCGAGGACCTGGTGGCCGAGGCGTTCACCCGGGCCTGGACGTCCTGGCGCAAGGTGCGCGCGCACCCTGTGCCACGCGCCTGGGTGGTGCGGACGGCGCTGAACGCCCACGTGTCCTGGTGGAGGCGCCGCCGGCGCGAGCTGACAGTGGACGATCCGACGGCGTTGACAGGCCTGGAGGGCGGCCGGCCGGCGAGCTCAGCGGACCTGGGCCTCGACCAGGCGCTGGTCGCGGCGCTCCGGGTGCTTCCGCTTTCACCCACGTGCACATGGACCAGCGGCCCGAAGTGATCATGGCTCGGGCCCGCGGACGCCGGCTGCGCGGCGTCGCGGGGGTGGGAATGGGCGGGCTGACGCTGGCGATCGGCTTGGCGGCGTCCTTGTCCGGTGGTACGTCCGCGGCGTCCGGCGGCCACCCTGGCGCTCCCAGCAGATCGACCGACGCCCGGTCGGTCCACGTCGACCTGGCCGCATGGTCGGTCAACACATCGCCGAACGGCTTGGTGGAAGTGACGATCCGCGAGATGAAGGACCCGGCGAGGCTGAGCAGGACCCTGGCCGACGCCGGCGTCCCCGTGGTGCTGACGTCCGGGCACGTGTGCTCATCCACCGACGAACCGCAAATCTCCCAGGTGGTGCGCAAACTGTCCGGCGATGGCGATCTCGTGATCACTATCGACCCGGAGGCGATGCCGGCCGGAACGGAACTGGTGATCGGGATCGGCGCCCTCCGGATCGGGTCCGAGCAGGGGCCTGGTGCGGCGTTCGCCCTGGGGAAGAAGGGATCCCCGCTGGACTGCCCCGGAAAGCCCGGAGCGGCCACCGACTAGCTCCCCGTCCCGCTGGTCGCGAGCCATGACGGCCCACCACACGACGGCCTGAACCGTGAACCCCGTGCCGGCGGGCTTACGGTCAGGCCGCGGCCACCTGGTGCGCCGACCACCACCGCTGCCCTTCATGGCCGGTCGACCGCCGCGCTCTCACCGGCTCCGCATCCACTTCCAGGTCGCTGACCCGGTGGCTCCCGTCAGGCGTTCCGGACGGGCCGGTAGACGAGCGAGACGAGGCCGAGGCCGACGACGCGGGTCCCTGCGAGGCGCATCGGCTTCATGCCGCTGGTCTTGCCGAACAGCCGATCGCCCGCTCCGGCCACGACCGGGTACGTCATCAGCCGCAGCTCGTCCACGAGGTCGTGCTCCAGCAACGCGCGCGCGAGGCGGCCGCTGCCGTAGACGACGATCTCCCCGTCCACCTGCCGCCTCAGCGTCGACACCTCCGTCACCACGTCGCCCATGATGGCGGTCGCGTTGTTCCAGCCGGGGCCGTCGAGCGCGGAAGAGGTGACGACGTACTTGGGCAGGCTCCTCAACCTCTCCGCCCACTCACCGGTGCGGGACGCCCAGCCACGCGCGAGGAACCACTCGTAGCTGCGCCGTCCCAGCAGCAGGGCCTCGGCGCCCATAGCCTCCTCGAACTCGAGCTTGGCCCACTCCTCGCGGTCCCTGTCGCCGATGCACGTGAACCAGTCGCCGCGCGCGAGGTCGTCCTCGCCGGACTGGACGACTCCGTCGAGCGAGATGTTCTCGCTGATGACGATCTTTCCCATGTCGGTTCTCCTTCGTCGCCGTTGTCGCGCACTGGTCCAGACGACGCCGTGCCGGGAAAGGGGGCGCTCGGCGACCGCCCCTTTCTCCCCACTGCCGGCGTCCATGTAAAGAGGAAGAGACAGAGCCACGGGAGAAAGGCGGCCAGGAGTGGAATTGGCCGGAGCCGAACTGATCGGCAGGGCGCGAGCCGGGGACGGCGAGGCGTTCGGTGAGCTGACCGAGCCGCACCGCCGCGAGCTGCAGGTGCACTGCTACCGGATGCTCGGGTCCTTCCAGGACGCGGAGGACGTCCTCCAGGACGTTCTGCTGTCCGCCTGGCGGGGACTGGACGGGTTCGACGGCCGTGCCTCGCTGCGCACCTGGCTCTACCGGATCGCCACCAACCGCTGCCTTGATGCGCTTCGCTCGGCCGCGCGCCGCCCGGCCAAGGAGTGGGACATCCCCGGAGTCGAACCGCCCGAGCCGACCCGGCTCGGCGAGGTCGTATGGCTGGAGCCGTACCCGGACGTCCTCCTCGACGGCGGGATCGACGTGCCGCTCGGCCCGGAGGCCCGCTACGAGAGGAACGAGTCCATCTCCCTGGCCTTCGTGACCGCGCTCCAGCTCCTGCCGCCTCGGCAGATCGCCGTCCTCGTCCTGCGTGACGTCCTCGGGTTCCACGCCGATGAGGTGGCCGGCATGCTCGACACGACCGTCGAATCGGTCAAGAGCGCACTCAAGCGGGCGCGCGCCGGCCTGCAGCGCCGCCGGCAGGCCACCGCTTCGGAACCGCCTCCCGCCGCCGGCTCGCGGGTCGAAGAAGCGCTGGTGGCGAAGTTCGTCAGCGCGTACGAGTCCGCCGACGTCGACGCGCTGGTGGCTCTGCTGACCGACGACGTCTTCATGTCCATGCCGCCGCTGCCCCTGGAGTACGAAGGACGCGACGTCGTGGCCCGATTCTGCTCGAGCCTGTTCGGCGCCGGCCGCAGGTTCGACCTCGTGCCGACGCGGGCCAACGGCCAGCCGGCGTTCGGCGCCTACCTGCGCGCCCCGACCGGCGTCAGGCACGGGACCGGCCTGTTCGTCATCGCCCTCAGCGGCGGACGGATCAGCGCCTTGACGCGCTTCGAGAACAGCGTGCTCCCGGCATTCGGGCTGCCGAGATCACTCTGACGGGGTGGGTTACGCCCGCTCGGCCCGGCCGGGGGCGCCGGCCGGGCCGAGCGGGCGCGGTGTGACCGTGGTGGGTGGTCAGCCTGGGGGGAACTGGCCGTTCTTGGCCACCGGGACGCCGAGCTGCGCGGCTCCGTACAGGACCGCCGTCTCGGCCGGCAGGCCGGCGAGCACCGGGTTGAGATGCTTCAGGCTCAGGGTGACCGGGTTGATGGCGGGGGCGATGACGTCGAAGTTCTCCAGGTCGATCCACCGCACGATGTTCGCCACCGCCGTCGGCACGCTGTCGCCGGCCTTGAGCACCGGCACGCAGAGCTGGCGGCCGTAGGTGACCTGTACCGACGTGGTGGGGATCTGGCTGGTGAGCACCGGGTTGAGCTGGGTGAGGGCCAGCTTGCGGTTCATCAGGGTGTTCGGGGTGAGCCCGTAGCACTTCAGGTCGATGTGCGAGACCAGCGACAGCACCTCGGAGGGCGGGACCAGGCCGTTCTTGGCGACCGGGACGCACAGGTGCTGCGGGGCGGTGATGACGACCTGCTCGCGCGGCAGGTCCTGAAGAACCGGGTTGAGGTGGCTGAGGACGAGCGACCTGTTCACCGTGGCTCCGGTGATCCGGTAGCACGACAGGTCCACGTACCGGATGAAGTCCAGGACGCCGGACGGCGGGATCACCTGGTTCTTGGCGACCGGGACGCACAGCTTCTCGCGCGCGCCGAGGGTGACCTGTTCGGTCGGCAGGTCCTGGAGCACCGGGTTGAGGTGCTTCAGCGTCAGCGTGGTGGTGGGCGGCTGGTAGGTGCTGGTCTTGAAGCACTCCAGGTCGAGGTAGGACGTGAAGGCCTTCGGGGTGGGCAGCGCGAGGGCGGTGGCGGACGGCGCGATGAGGGACGCCGCGGCGACCATTCCCACGACGAGGCACAGCAGGCGCCGGACGGCCGATATCGGGCGTCCTCGATTTCCTCTGGCGGATACGCGCATGGCTCGGCTCCAGGAGTTCGTGGATGGGGTGGGATCCCAACTGTCTGTCCGCGGGATGGATTTGACAAGAAACGTGTCCGCTTTCTGACGCCCTCGGCATATGGCGCGGTTGATCGAAGCGCATTGCGGCCCGGCGCCGGGGCTGGGCGATCGGGCAGGGCCGATTACCAGGGGTTGGGCCGCGCCGGGACGGCCGTACCGCTCGACCGGCATCGCCATTTCACGCCGGAGAGGGCCGGCTGTGATATGGCGTCACCGGCGGGATGATTGTTCCGTGTCACGTCCGCCGATCACCGTGACGGCCCGTTCCCCGGGCCGCCGGCCAACGGGGGATAAAGGGAGATCCGAATAGGCTTCTGGTTTCCCTCGCGGCCGATTTCTGTAATCGGCATATCAGAGAAGAGATGGAGAGCCGCTGCTTTCCGGCGGCGGGCGGAACGGCGACGTCCCGTCCGCGAGAAGGGCCGCGGCCCGGTGTCACATGACAGTTATCACAAGCGGTTGGTGTTAGTTGTTTCTACCGGCGGCGGGCGTGCGGGGCGAGTCTGGACCTGCGCAAAGAGGCAGCGAGCAGTCCAGATGCCCGCTGCCGCTCCCGTCGGATCCCGGCCGCCGAGCCGGGCGGAAGGAAGTGGCCCGATGGCCGAAAGCCTTTACATTCTCGGTGACGACGACCGCAAGAAGTTCGCCAGGCTCGTCGCCGCCGCCTGGTCGGAGGGTGAGGTCAAGACCCGCTACGGCCGCGAGCCCCGGCTGATGCTGGCCGAGTACGGCATCGCCTACCCCGAGGGCGTGGCCACCCCGCCGCTGCCGCCCAAGCCCGCCGGCGAGTTCAGCATCGAGGAGCTGGAGGTCGCGGCCGGCACCGAGGCCCCGGCCGACGGCTGCTTCGGCTCGGTGAGCTCGATCAGCAGCATCGGCGGCTGCCTCGGCACCGCCTCCACCTACGGCTGCGGCATGGAAGCGAAAGCCTGACCCGTCTTGGGTCGCGTTCCCTCCCGAGGGCGCACCCGGGACCTCCGTCGTGGCACCCGGCGGCCCGCCGCCGCCGGGTGCCTCCGGAAAGCGGGTTCCGTGATGCGTTGCCTTCCCCCGAATGGGTTGCCATGATCCGTTTGTGACCCAGACAGGGGTTGTAGGGCCCAAAGCGGTCGCTCGCGCGCCGCTGGAGGTGCGGATCGGCCGCGCGGCGATCGTGGCGTTCGCCCTCTACCTGATGACACCCACGTTCGTGCACTACATCGAGGACGCGCGGCCCGCGCGGATCCCCGGTGCCGTACTGGCGGCGGTGGTCGTCGCCCTCTACATCGCGGCCGGCTGCACCGGTCCGCGCGGTCCCTGGCACCGCTGGGCGGTCGGGGTGATGGCGCTGCTGACCTACCTTCCGCTGCCCTTCCTCGGCGAGTGGTGGGCGGCCTCCAGCGTCTTCCTCACCGCGATGACGCTGGGACTGCTTCCCCGCCCCTACCCGCTTCCGGCCTTCGCGCTGGTGGCCGTCGCCGAGACCTTCAAGTCGATGGCCCTCGGCGACGTCCTGGCCGGCGGCCTGTCCTGGACGCTGTCGGTGGCGGTGGCGGCCATCCCGCTCGCGGGACTGACGCACTTCGCCGAGACGGCGCGGGTCCTGTACGCGACCAGGGCCGAACTCGCCACGGTCGAGGTGGCGGCACAGCGCGTGAGGACCGTCCGCGAGCTGGAAGCCATCCTCGGCAGCCGCCTGGACGCCATCGCCGAGCAGGGACGCACCGTCCTTTCCGGCGTGGACGGCGAGGCCGCGGCCGTCAAGACGGAGCTGGGCCGCATGCTCGACATGGCCCGCGAGGCGCAGACGGAGATGCGCGGGTTCGCGCATCGGGAGCAGCGGCTCCCATCGGGAAAGACGGACTACCAGATATGACGAACATCACGACACGTCGGTGTTAGTTGTTTCTGGCGTGCTCTGTCGCCGATGACAAGTCTGGTCCTCGTAGGGGTCAACCCCCTGACCTCCCGGGAAGAGCGGACGAGCGTCCGCGACGACCGGAGCCTCACCACCGAGGTGACACCATGCCGCAAGACCCGTTGTCCCCTGAACTGCGCACCCAGCTCGCCCGGTTCGTCGCCCGCGCCTGGTCCGACGAGACGATCAGGCGGGAGTTCGAACGAGATCCCCGCGCCGCGCTCGCCGGCGCCGGCGTCGAATGGCCGCGGGAGCTGCCCCCGCCCGACCTTCCCGCCCAGCCCGGCCAGGCCATCGACCTGGAGAGCCTCGAATCGTCCGCGGGCGGCGCCCTCGGCACGATCGGCACCGTGAGCTGCCCCACCGGTTGCTTCTCCGGCGGGCAGACCGCCTGACGATCACAGCAGTCCCAGGCGGGGCGGTGGGCAGTCCAGATGCCCACCACCTCGCCGGAAAAAGCATCTCATACACCGCGGCGGGAGGCCTTGTGATGAATGTGGACACGATGGGCTGGGACACGGTCCAGCGCAGAGCGTTCGGCGAGCTGACGGCGAAGTCGTGGCTCGACGGCGAACTCCGGCGCCGGTACGAGCGCGAACCCCTCGTCGTGCTGGCCGAGTTCGACATCCGGCTGGCCGAGGGGTCGGTCGCGCCGACGCTGCCACCGGAGCCCGGCACCGAGCTGGTCATCGAGATCCTCGACGGCGCCGAGGCGCCGCCGCCGCCTCCGTGCCTGCTCAGCCTGTGCTTCTGCCTGCAGTACTCCCCGGGGAGAGATCCGCGATGACCATGACCGCGGTGGAGGCGCCGGGAGGCGAGCGCATCGACCAGCTCGTCTCCACGGTCCGGACCAAGGCGTGGCTCGCCGCGGTCGCGCTCATCCTGGTGGCGGCCTGCGCCGTCGGCTGGGCCTGGTTCGGCCAGGTCCGCGACGTGGTCGCCGGCACGGGCGTGCTGGTGGCGGGGGGCGGCCCCGTGGGGGTGGCCGCGCCCGTCACCGGCAGCCTGGCCGAGGTCCTGGTCCGCCCGGGCCAGGAGGTGACGCCCGTGACGCCGCTGGCGGTCATCGCCGACGCGCGGGGACGCAGGCACGTGGTGACGGGCACGGCGAGCGGCCGGGTGCTGCGCACGGCCGTGCCCGGCGCCGCCCTGGCCGCCGGCGGCACCGTCGCGGCGGTCGACCCGGCCGCCGGGCCCCTGCGGGCGCTGCTGACGGTCGGCCGCGACAGGGTCGGCTCGCTCGCCCCCGGCCAGCCCGTCGCCTTCGGCGGCGGGTGGCAGGGCAGGGTGAGCGCCGTCGAGCCCTACCCCGCCTCCGGCGAGCTGCTGCGCCCGCTTTACGGCGACTCCCTGCGGGCCGAGGGGCGCTACCTGGTGACCGTCGACTTCGGCCGTCCCGCCTGGCCGGGCGCCACGCTGACCCCGGTCGCCGGGGAGATCACCGTCGCCGTCGTCCGGCCCGTGGACGCCCTGTTCGGCGGAGGCCGCCGTGGCTGAGCGGACGGCCCGGCCGCGGCCCGTGCGCACCGAGCGCCGTCCCCAGATGGAGGACGCCGACTGCGGGCCCGCCTGCCTGAGCATGATCTTCGCCTTCCACGGCCTGCGCGTCCCCCTGCACGAGATCAGGGAGCGGTGCGGGGTCGGCAGGGACGGGCTGACCGGGGCGGGGATCAAGGCGGCGGCCGAGGAGTACGGCTTCACCGTCGCCGGCTGGCGGGTGGAGGCCGACGAGCTGGAGACCTTCGCCGTCCCCTCGATGATCTTCGTGGACCGCCGGCACTACGTGGTGCTGGAGGGCCTGCGCAAGCGGTGGGCCTACCTCAACGACCCCGCCGTGGGCAGGATCCGGCTGAGCAGGGAAGAGTTCCGGCGCAGGTTCAGCGGAATCGTGCTGGTCCCGCGTCCGGGCGAGGGCTTCGCTCCCGGAGGGGCGCGCTTCCCCATGGCCCGCTCCGCGCTGGCGAAGGTGCGGCCCTACCTGGCCGCGCTGCTCGCCATCGCCGTCATGGCCTTCACACTGGCCCTGCCCGCGGCGGTCACCTCCCTGCTCACCCGGCTGCTGCTGGGCAGGGTCCTGGTCGCGGGCGACGCGGCCTGGAGCGCTCCGGTGCTGCTCGGGCTGCTCGGCTGCGTCGGCTTCACCCTGGCGGGGACGTGGGCGCAGCAGCGGCTGCTCGGCGCGGTGCAACTGGCGATGGCGGCCGACCTGTCGGGCCGGTACGTGTGGCGGCTGCTGCGGCTGCCCGGCGACCACTTCCACCGGCGGGGGACCGGCGGCCTGGTGACCCGCACGTCCTTCGGCGCGGGGCTGGCGCTGCTGATGTCGGACCGGGTCGCGGCGGTCATCGCGGCCCTGCTCACCATGGTGGTGCACTCCTCGATCCTGTTCGCCTTCCACCCGGCCTTCGCCGCGGTCGCCGCGCTGCTGGCGGCGGTCAACCTGGCGGCGATGCGCGCGGTCAGCCGGCGCAGCGCCCCGCACCAGCAGCGGCTCATCTTCGACGAGCACCGCCGCGACAGCATGGCCTTCAACGGCGTCTCGATGGCCGAGTCGCTGAAGGCCGACGGGGCGGAGAACTGGTTCTTCGCCAAGTGGGCGGGCCTGTCGGCGCGCACCATGGCGGCGACGCAGGACCTCATGCGGGTCACGCAGGCGCTGATGGTGGTGCCCGCCGCGCTCGGCTCGCTCGCCGGGGCCGCCATGGTCATCACCGGCGCGGTGCTCACGGCCCGCGGCGAGGTCACGATGGAGACCGTCATCGCCGCCCAGCTGCTGGTCGGCGCCTTCCTGGTGCCGGTGTCCTCGCTGGTGGGCATCGGCGCCGAGGCGCAGGTCGTGGCCGCCCAGACCAGCATGCTCGACGACGCGCTCAGCGCCGAGCCCGACCCGCGGCACGCCGAGCCGCCCCGCGCGCCCGAAGGGACGGGCGGCCTGCGCGGCGCGGTGGAGTTCGACGGGGTCACCTTCGGCTACGACCGCCAGCACGGCCCCGTCATCGACGGACTGTCATGGCGCGCCGAACCGGGCCAGCGCATCGCCATCGTCGGCCGCACGGGCAGCGGCAAGTCCACGGTCGCGCGCCTGCTCACCGGAGCGGTGCAGCCGTGGTCGGGGCAGGTCAGGTTCGACGGCGTGCCACGGCAGGACACGCCCCGCGAGACGCTGACCACCTCGGTCGGCTACGTCGAGCAGCAGCTCCAGGTGTTCGAGGGCACCGTGGCCGACAACCTCACCCTGTGGGACCCGACGGTCCCGCCGTACCGGCTGCGCAGGGCCGTCACCGACGCCTGCCTGGCCGACGTGGTGCACCGCAGGGGCGGGCTTTCGGGCGGGTGGGTCCAGGAACGCGGGCGCAACCTGTCGGGCGGCGAGCGGCAGCGCATGGAGATCGCCCGCGCGCTCGCGCTGTCCCCCTCGGTGCTCGTGCTCGACGAGGCGACCAGTGCCCTGGACGCCGAGACCGAGGCACTGGTGGACGCCAACCTCAAGGCCAGGGGCTGCACCTGCGTGGTGATCGCGCACCGGCTGAGCACGGTGCGCGACAGCGACCTGATCCTCGTGCTCGACCGGGGCAGGGTCGTCCAGCGCGGCACGCACGCCGAGCTCATCGCCCAGCCCGGCACCTACCGCACGCTCGTCGAGGAAGCGGCATGAACCGACACCCTGTGGGCCCGAACGGCGTCAACGGCGTCCCCTTCGCCGGGGACCCGGGCGGCTACCCCGTCAGCGAGATCGAGCTGATCGACCCCTACGCCTGCTGGCGCGTGGTGAGCGGCTCGGTCGACGTTTTGCTGTCCCCCCTGGACGGCCAGGGGCGCCGCCACCGCGTCCTGCGGGTGGAGACCGGCCAGCTCATGCACGGGTTCGCCGCGACCGACCTGCCCGGCGGCTACACCGTCACGGCCTCCCCGGCCGAGGGCACCGCGGTGCGCCGCGTCCGCAGGGAGGCCGGCGCGCTCTCGGCCTGGGCGCGCCGGCTGCGCCACCCGGGCGCGACCGCCGGCCCGGACGGCGCGCCGTCCCGAAACCGCCGCGACGGCGGGACGCAGGACCCGCCGGGCGAGCGCGAGCTGCGCGCGCTGCACCGCGAGACGCTGGCGCGGACGCTGCTGCTGGCCGAGGCCGAGGACGCCGACCGGGACAACTGGCGCGCCGCCCGCGCGGCGGCCACGGGGGAGACGCTGCGGCGCTCGTTCGCCGACGTCGCCGTCGCCGCCGGCGCGCCGCCCTCGCCCGACCGGCCCCGCACCGGCGCCGAGCGCGCCGTCAAGGTGGTCAAGGCGCTCGGCGACCACTGCGGGTTCGCCGCCCCCGACGCCGAGCCCGCGCTCGGCGCCCCCTCCGCTTCCTCCCGCGCGGGCGAGGCCGCGCGGGAGGACGACTCACCCTCCGCCGACCCGCTCGGCGCGGCGCTGGACGCCGCCAGGGTCAGGCACCGGCGCGTGCGCCTGGACGGGCGCTGGTGGCGCACCGCCACCGTCCCCATGATCGGCTTCACCCGGGACGGCGGGCGGCCGGTGGCGCTGCTGCCGCACCGGGGCGGCTACCGCGCCGCCGACCCGGCCACCGGCCGGCGCCGGGTCACCGAGGCCGTGGCCGCCGGCCTCGCCCCCGACGCCCTGCAGATCTACCCGCCGCTCGGCGAGGGCGTCGCCTCGCCCCTGGCCCTGCTCAGGTTCGGCCTGCGCGGCGCGGGCAGGGAGCTCGCCTGGCTGCTCGCGACCGGCGGCGGCGCGGCCCTGCTCGCCCTCGGCGTCCCCATGTTCACCTTCACCCTGCTGAACTCCGCGGCCGACCCCGCCGACCGGCCGGCGATGGTCTGGACCGCCGTGATGATCGTCGGCGTGGTCTGCGCGGGCGCGCTGCTGCTCGCCGTGCGCAACGCGGTGCTCGTGCGCGTGCACAGCCGCCTGCAGGAACGGCTCGAACCGGCCGTCTGGAGCCACCTGGTCTCCCTGGACCTGCCGTTCTTCGACCAGTACTCCACCGGCGAGCTGGTCCAGCGGGCCAACGCCGTCTCCGACATGCGAAAGTCCCTCGGCGAGGCCGCGGTCAACTCCCTGCTCGGCGGCATGTTCTCGCTGTTCGGCCTGCTGGTGCTGGTCGCGGTGGACTGGCGGATGGCCCTGGCCGCGCTCGGCGGGGTGGCGGTGCTGCTCGGCGTGCTGGCCGCCCGCGCCGTGCGCCAGCAGCGCCACGAGCTGGTCATGCACGAGCAGTACGGCAAGGTGTACTCCCTGCTGTACGCCTGTCTCGGCGCGATCGACAAGATCCACGTCGCCGGCCGCGAGGCGCAGGTCTTCGGCCTGTGGTCGCGGCTGTTCGCCACCCAGCAGCGCGCCGCCGCCGCGGCGCAGCGCGAACGGGCGATCTCGGCGGCCATCGGCGCCTCCGCGCAGCCGGCGCTGCTGCTCCTGCTCGCCGTCACCGGGCTGGCCCTGCGCGTGCCCGCCGCGTCCTTCGTGGTCGCCGCCGTGGCGCTCGGCCAGTTCGTGCTCGCCCTCGGCCAGATGAACCGGGCCGTCGAGGCGGCCTTCGCCCTGCTGCCCCGGTTCGAGCGGCTGCGCCCGGTGCTGGAGCGCCCGGCCGAGACCCCGCCCGGCGCCAAGGACCCCGGCGAGCTGACCGGTCTGGTGCGGCTCGCCGGAGTCTCCTTCGCCTACCCCGGCACCGCGATGCGGATCCTGGACGAGGTGTCGATGGTCTTCCGGCCGGGCGAGTTCGTCGCGGTCGCGGGCCCGTCCGGCGCCGGCAAGTCCACGCTGGTGCGACTGCTGCTGGGCTTCGAGCCGCCCCGCACCGGCCAGGTCCTCTACGACGGCGGCGACCTGCGCGACCTGGACCTGCGCCGGGTGCGCTCCCAGGTGGGCGTGGTGATGCAGCAGGCCCGCGTGCTGCGGGGCTCGGTCATGGAGAACATCGTCGGCGACGTGCCCGGCGCGACCGAGCAGGACGCCTGGCGGGCCGCCCGCCTGGCCGACCTGGACGGCGACATCGCCGCCATGCCCATGGGCATGCACACCGTCGTCGGCGAGGACAACGCCTCCTTCTCCGGCGGGCAGCTCCAGCGGCTGCTCATCGCCAGGGCGCTGGTGAAGCGCCCGAAGATCCTCATCCTCGACGAGGCGACCAGCGCCCTGGACAACCACACCCAGGCGCTGGTCAGCCGGAGGATCGCCGAGCTCGACATCACCCGCATCGTGATCGCGCACCGGCTGAGCACCATCAGGTCGGCGGATCGGATCTACGTACTCGACCAGGGCAGGGTCGTCGCCGACGGCCCGTTCGAGGAGCTGATGGAGATGAGTCCGCTCTTCGCGCGCATGGTCCGCCGACAGGAGGTCTGAGATGACGGCCCTTGGATATGCCGACGTGCGGGGGGAGGGCCTGCTCGCCGTGCCGGGCGGGGACGAACGGCTGATCGCCGTGCTGGCCGCCGCCGCCCCGTTCTCCGAGCGCGTGTCGGGGGAGTTCTTCGTCCCGGTCGCCGGGCGCGGCCCCCGCCAGGCGTCCGAGCGCACCAAACGCTGGCTCAAGGCCGCCGTGGGCGACGACGACGACGCCAAGCGGGCGCTGCTGCACCACCGCAGGCGCTCGGGCCGCGACCTCGGCGCCGGACTCGTCGACGTCCGCCTCGCCGACCCGCGCCGGCTGCCCGACTGGGGGTACGCCCTGGTGGACTTCCTGCTCGCCCAGCCCCCCACCGCCGCCGCCGACCCCGCCACCGGGCGCCCGGGCTCCCCGTTCGTGTCCTTCAGGCGCGCGGTGAACCGGCTGGTCGACATCGAGGACGGGACGGTGCGCGGCGTGCCCGTCACCCCCGAGGCGTGCGAGGACATCGCCGGGCAGCTCGTCGAGCGCCTGACGCAGGTGTGCTTCTCCGGGTTCGCCTTCGAGGCGCAGCTCGCCGGCACCGCCAACGACGTGTCCGCCTGGCTGCAGAGCCCCGGCCTGGACGTCAGCCAGGCCGGCTGGCTGGACCGGCTGGAGACGCTGCCGGGGCTGGCCTACGTCATGGGCGTGACCTGCCTGCAGTGGCGGCGGGTGGTCCACGAGCTGTTCGACCGGCTGGGCGCCGACCTGCCCGAGCTGCGCAGGACGCTGTGGGGCTGGACCGCCCCCGGCCCGGTCACCGGGTACTCCGGCGACTCGGGCGACCCGCACAACCACGGCCGGGTCGTCACGCTGCTCACCTTCGCCTCCGGCGAGCGGGTGGTCTACAAGCCCAAGGACCTGCGCTCGGTGGTCGGGCTGATGGACGTGTGCACCCTGCTGAACAACCACGGGCTGCCCCTCGCCCTGCACACCCGCGAGGTCGTCCTGCGCGAGGACTACGGCTGGGAGGAGTACGTCACCGCCGAGCCGGGGACCGACGAGGACAGCGTCCGCCGCTACTACACGCGCCTCGGGATGCTGGCCAGGCTCGCCCAGTTCCTGGAGTGCCGCGACCTGTGGGCCGACAACCTGGTCGCCAAGGGGGACACGCCGGTCTTCATCGACCTGGAGAACGTCCTGCAGGCCCGCATCAGCAAGCCGTCCGTCATCGGCGACCGCATCCAGTCGCTGTGGGGCAGGGTCGAGGAGACGGTGGCCAGGACCGCGGTCATCAGCTTCCCCCGGGTGATGGGCGGCGGCGTCCAGGCGCACGACATCGGGTGCATGGCCGGGCTGCAGGAGCAGATCGCCCGGCACCCCCAGGCCTACCCCCTCGGCTGGGAGGCGCCGCCGTACCGGCCCACCTGGGGCGCCGGCGAGCTGGCCCAGCCGAGCCGCTACGCCGACGAGGTGGCCGAGGGCTACCGGCAGATGCAGGAGTGCCTGGCCCGCAACCAGGACCTGCTGGCCGACCCGCGCGGCCCGCTGACGCTGCTGCGCGAGGCGCCGGTCCGCTACATCTGGCGCAGCACCTGGGACTGCGTCGAACTGCTCGGCACCAGCCTGAGCCCCGGCGCGCTGATCGACGGGGTCGCCCGGGAGGTCTGCCTGGCCCACCTGTTCCGCAGCGCCAGGGAGACGCTGCGGCACGACCCCGGGCGCGAGGACATCCTGGAGATCGTCGAGCAGGAGATCGACGCCTTCCGCCGGATGGACGTCCCGCTGTTCGTCTCCAAACCGGGCTCCGACTCGGTGTTCACGCCCGACGGGGTGGAGATCCCCGGGCACTTCGGGGGCACGGCCTGGCAGCGGCTCCAGGACCGTGTGGCCGACCTGGCGGGCTTCCCGCTGGACGAGCATCTCGCCGTCCTCGCGACCTGCCTCGATTTCACCGGCGCCGGGGAACTCCCCGCCACCTTCCCCGGCGCCGGGCCGCGTCCTCGCACGGTGCGCGAGATCGGCCTGCACGTCTACGACCTGTCGGGCCGCAGGGAGGAACCGCAGACCGAGGTGCTGCTCGCCCGCGCCGGCGAGCTGGCCGACCAGGTGCTCGCCGCCGCCGTCCCGCTCGGCCCGACCCCGGGCGGGCCGGCCGGTGAGCGGTCGGGCTGGATCGGCGTGGTGACCTACCCGGCGCACGGGCTGGACCAGGTCGAACCCCTGCACGGCGACCTGCTCACCGGCACCGCGGGCCTGGCCGTCTTCCTGGCCGAGCTGTACGCCAACACCGGCGCCCCCGGCCACTGGACGGCCGCGCAGGACGCGCTGGACGCCTCGGCGGAGTTCGCGGCGCTGTCCACCCGTTCGGCCGTCTACCGCAGGATGTCGGGCACCCTGGCGCCCGTCGGCGCCTTCGTCGGCATCGGCTCGGCCATCTACGCGCTCAGCCGCTGCGGCGCCACGCTGTCCGACACCCGGCTGGTCGAGCGGGCCGCCGGGCTGGTGCCGCTCGCCGAGGCCGAGCTGACCCGGCCGACCTCCGCCGAGCCCGTGCTCGGCCGGGCGGGACTGCTGCTCGCCCTGCGCAAGCTGCGCGAGGCCTCGCCCGTCCCGGTCCCGGCCGCCGACGCGCTCGCCGCGCGGCTGCGCGAGGAACTGCTGGCCGAGTTCGTCTCCGGCGGCGCCTCCCGTCCGCCCTACCCGCCGGACGTGCTCGCCCTGGAAGGGCTGCCCATCGGCGCCGACGGGCTGGTGTGGGCGCTGGCCGCCGCCAGCGACGCGCCGGGGGAGGACGTGGCCGCCGCGGCGCTGCTCGCGCACCGCTTCGGCCTGGACACCCCCGGCTCGCTGCTCGCCGCCGTCGCCACCGCCCACCTGCTCACCGGCGAGGTCCCGGCCGAGCTGCGCGAGCGGGTGGCCCGGTACTGCGCGCCCGACCCGGGACGGTCCTGCGCGCGGCTGGTGGTGGACGCCGAGGTGGCCCTGCACACCGCCCGCCTGACCGGGGACGAGGCGCTGGAGCGTTCCGCGCGGGGCCTGGCCGCCGAGCTGCTGCGCCGCCGCGACCACACGGGCCGCTGGTTCGCCGACCGGCGGCGCGCCGACCGCCTGTCGCTGTCGGCCGTCAACGGCCTGGCCGCCGCGGGGCTCACCCTGCTGCGGCTGGCCGACGACCAGGTCGCCTCCCTCCGCCTCGTGCACTGATCCGAAAGGAACGCCATGGACGCCCGACCCGCATTTCGCCGCCAGTACCGGGTGGAGGTCATCGAGGGAGACGGGGTCTTCCTGATCTCGGAGCGCGACACGCACGTCCTGACCGGCCGGTCGATCGAGGCGGTGGCGGGCCTGCTCGACGGCAAGCACACCGTGCAGGACATCCTCGTCGCGGTCGAGCCGGACGTCCCGCCGGAGAACGTCTACTACGTGCTCCACACGCTGCGGCGGCGCGACCTGCTGGTCGACGTCACCGAGGACCTGGAGCGGGGCACGGCCGCCTTCTGGGAGATGACCGGGCGCACCGCCGAGGAGGCGGTCGCCGGGGTGCGGGGCGGGCGCGCCGAGGTGCTGGCCGTCGGCGACGCCCCCGACGAGGAGCTGCGGGCGCTGCTGGCCGCCGAGGGCGTGCAGGTCACCGGCCCGGCGGACGCGGCGCTCACCATCGTGCTCACCGACGACTACCTGCGCGGCGAGCTGGCCGAGATCAACAGGCGGCACCTGGCCGACGGGCGGCCCTGGCTGCTGGCCCGCACGGTCGGCCCGGTCCTGTGGGTCGGGCCGGTGTTCCAGCCGGGCAAGGAAGGCGGCTGCTGGCGGTGCCTGACGCAGCGACTGGAAGGGCACCGGCAGTCGCTGACCTACCTGGAGGAGCGGCTGCGCGGGCAGAGGCCGCTGGCCCTGCCCGCCGCCGACCTGCCGCTCACCCGCGGCGCCGGCGCGCGGCTGGTCGCGGCCGAGGCGCTGAAGTGGCTGGCCGGGGCCAGGAGCCCGCAGCAGCGCGACGTGATCACCCTGGACACCATGCACCTGGGCGCCACCCGCCACGAGCTGCGCCGCAGGCCGCAGTGCCCCGAGTGCGGCGACGCCGGCATGATGGCCGCCGCGGCCGAGTCTCCGGTCGAGCTGCGCTCCCGGCCCAAGACCTTCACCGCCGACGGAGGCCACCGCTCCCGCCACCCCGAGGACACCGCTGACCGGTACGCCCACCTGGTCAGCCCGGTCACCGGCGTCGTCAGGGAGCTCGCGCGGGTGGAGACCGGCACGCCCTTCGTCAAGACCTACATGGCCGGGCACAACTTCGCCCGGCAGATCCGCGACCTCGGCTCGCTGCGCAAGGGCCTGCGCAGCCAGAGCGCCGGCAAGGGCATGACCGACCTGCAGGCCAAGGTCAGCGCGATGTGCGAGGCGATGGAACGGTACTCGGGCATCTTCCAGGGCGACGAGGCCAGGCGCACGGCGACCTACCGGCGGCTGGGCGCCGACGCCCTGCACCCCAACGCCTGCGCGCTCTACAGCGAGGAGCAGTACCGCACCCGCCGTGACCTGGCGCACACCTCCAGCTACTCCTTCGTCAGCGACCCCCTCGACGAGGACGCCCCGATCGAGTGGACGCCGGTGTGGTCGCTGACCGAGCGGCGGCACAAGTACGTGCCCACCGGCTACCTGTACTACTACTACAACGACTCCCACCAGACCGGCCCGATCTACGCCTGGGCCGACTCCAACGGCAACGCGGCCGGCTCCTCGCGGGAGGACGCCGTCGTCCAGGGCTTCATGGAGCTCGTCGAACGGGACGCGGTGGCCCTGTGGTGGTACAACCGCCTGCGCCGCCCGGCCTTCGACCTGGCCACCTTCGCCGACCCGTGGATGGAGGAGTTCCAGGAGGTCTACGCCGGGTTCGGCCGCGAGATGCACGTGCTGGACCTCACCACCGACCTCGGCGTCCCGGTCGCCGCCGCGATCAGCCGCCGCGTCGGCGGGCCCAGCGAGGACATCCTCATGGCCTTCGGCGCCCACTTCGACCCGCGCATCGCCGTCCAGCGCGCGCTGGCCGAGATGAACCAGTTCATCCCCGCGGTCATCGACGTCGGCGCGGACGGCGCCACCCGCTACCGCTTCGACGCGAGCGACCAGCTCGACTGGTGGAAGAACGCCCGCATGGAGGCGCACCCTTACCTGTCGCCCGACGGCGCGCCTGTGCCCGCGTCGGCGCACGCGCGGCCGGCCACCACCGACCTGCTGGACGACGTCACCGCCGCTCGCGCCGTGGTCGAGGAGCGCGGCATGGAGATGCTCGTGCTCGACCAGACCAGGCCCGACATCGGCCTGCCGGTCGTCAAGGTCATCGTGCCGGGCCTGCGCCACTTCTGGCGCCGGCTCGCCCCCGGCCGCCTGTACGACGTGCCCGTCCAGCTCGGCTGGCTCGCCGAGCCCACCCCGGAGGAGCAGATGAACCCCATCACGATGTTCCTGTGACCGTTCCTGCGGCGCGGCCGGACCCACCGGCCCCCATGGTCGGCCTGCGCGAGGACGCCGTGGTCACCTCGGCGGACGGGACGCTGACCATCGCCAACCCCTTCGGCGCCTCCACCCTGCGCGGCCTGCCGCCCGCCGTCGAGGATGTCCTGCGCGGGCTGCCGGGCACGCTGGCCACCGAGGACGAGCTCGCCGAACGGCTCCTGGCCGCCGGCGGCACCAGCCAGGAGGCCGCCCTTCTCTACCTGACGCTGTCGCGGCTGCGCCCGGTCCTGGTCCACGCGGTGGAACCGCTGCTGCGGGTCGTCCCCGTCGCCCGGGACGCCGAGTTCCGGCCGCCGGTCCTGGCCCCCGACGACACCGCGCGCCTGTCGAGGTTCGCGCTGGTCCGCGCGGCCGAGGAGGGGCTGGTGCTGGAGTCCCCGCTGTCGCGGCACCGCGTCATGCTCACCGAGGAGGCCATGCCGCTGCTCGGCGCGCTCGCCCGCCCGGTCATGGCCAAGCAGGCCCCCGAGGCGATCGGCCACCTGGTCGCCGCCGGCATGGCCGTCACCGGCGACGCCGAGGAGAGCGACCCGGCGCTGCGCGCCTGGGACTTCCACGACCTGCTCTTCCACGCCCGCAGCCGGATGGGGCGGCACGACCAGCCGTTCGGCGCGAGCTTCCGCTTCGTCGGGGAGGTGCCGCCCGAGCCGGTGGTCAAGCGCCCGCCCGCGGGCCCCGCCGTGGAGCTGTTCACCCCCTCGCTGGAGGAGGCCGCCGCGGCCGACCCGCCGTTCACCACCGTGCTGGAGTCGCGCCGGTCGGTGCGCGAGTACGCCGGCGCGCCGCCGACGGTCCGCCAGCTCGGCGAGCTGCTCTACCGCGCCGCCAGGGTGCGGGGCGTCTTCGGGCCCGCCCCCGGCATGCCGTACGAGGCCAGCAGCAGGCCCTACCCGGCCGGCGGCGCCGCCTACGAACTGGAGCTGTACCTCACCGTCGCACGATGCGAGGGCCTGGACGCCGGTGTCTACCACTACGACCCGCTCGGGCACCGGCTCGCCGCGCTGCCCGCCAGGGACGCGGACGCGCGCGCGATGCTCGGCGTGGCCCGCCTGGCGACCGGCGGCATGGCCACCCCAGACGTGCTCATCACCGTCACCTCGCGCTTCCAGCGGATGTCGTGGAAGTACTCCGGGCTCGCCTACGCCGCCACGCTGAAGAACGTCGGCGCGCTCTACCAGACCCTGTACCTGGTGGCCACCGCGATGGGAATGGCCCCCTGCGGCCTCGGCAGCGGCGACGCCGACCTGGCCGCCCGCACGTTCGGCCTCGACTGGGCCAGGGAGTCGTCGGTGGGCGACTTCCTCATCGGCGGAGCCCCGGGAGACGCCGCGCCCGGTTCGTGATGTCCGTCATGGGCGACAGATGTCGTCTGCATCTGCCGGTGCCCGGCACGAGTCGGCATCGTTGCAGGCGGGAGGCCCAGTCGGCCGGAGAGGAGACAACGCCTGATGGCGGAGAGCATCTACATCCTCGGAGATCAGGACCGCAGGAAGTTCGCGCGGCTGATCGCGGCGGCGTGGGGCGACGGTGAACTGCGCGACCGGTACGAGACCGAGCCCAGGGCCGTGCTGCACCAGTACGGCATCGTCTACCCCGAAGGGGTCAGGACACCGCCGCTGCCCCCCAAACCCGACGGCGAGTTCGACATCACCGACCTGGAGACCGCGGCCGGCGACGCGGCGAGCTCCATCGGCACCGTCAGCAGCATCTCCAGCTGGAACGGCTGCCTGCCCTGCGGCTACCTGTGCGACTCGGGGGTGACGACGTGAACGGGCCGGTCATCGAGGTCGGCGGCCTGCGCAAGAGCTACGGCTCCTTCACCGCCGTCGACGGCATCTCCTTCGAGGTCGGCCAGGGAGAGGTGTTCGCCCTCCTCGGCACCAACGGCGCCGGCAAGACCACCACGATCGAGATCCTCGAAGGCTACCTGCGCCCCTCCGCGGGCACGGCGCGGGTCTTCGGCCACGACCCCGCCGACCGCGCGGCCCTGCGCTCGCGCACCGGCCTGGTGCTCCAGGAGTCCGGCCTGTTCGGCGACCTGACGGCGGCCGAGACGGTGGCCGCCTGGCGCAGGTTCACCTCCGGCTCCCGCCCGGTGGCCGAGGCGCTGGAGCTGGTGGGGCTGTCCGGCCAGGCGGGGACGCGGGTCAAGCGCATGTCCGGCGGCGAGCGCCGCAAGCTCGACATCGCCCTGGCCACCCTCGGCGACCCCGAGCTGCTGTTCCTCGACGAGCCCACGACCGGCCTGGACGCCGAGGCCAGGCGCAAGGTGCGCGACCTGGTCCGCGACCTCGCCGCCCGGGGCATGACGGTGCTGCTCACCACGCACTACCTGGAGGAGGCCCAGGAGCTGGCCGCCCGGGTCGCCATCATGGACAAGGGCGAGATCGTCACCCAGGGCACCATGGCCGAGGTGCTCGGCCGGGGCTCGGGACGGGTCGCCTTCGAGCTGCCCGACGGCGCCACCCCCGAAGGGCTGCCGGTGGGCGACGGCGACGCGCTCACCGTGGACGGGCGCCGGTGCGTCATCGTGACCGCCGACCCCGAGTCGGCCGCGCACGCGGTGCTGGGCTGGGCCCACGTGCGGGGCCTGCGGCTGAGCGGCCTGGACGTCCGCCAGGCCACGCTCGAAGAGGTCTTCCTCGACATCGCCGACCGGCGCGGGCAGGAGGTCCGCACATGACCACCCGTAAACTCCCGCATCCGCGGCTCGTCCTGACCGCTCGCATGCGCCCGCGCCCGCGGCTCGTCGTGACCGCTCGCATGCGCCCGCGCCCGCGGCTCGTCGTGACCGCTCGCATGCGCCCGCGCCCGCGGCCCGTCGTGACCGCTCGCCCGCTCCCGCACTCGCGGTCCATCGAGGAGGGCACGTGACCGCCTACACGCTCTCGCACTTCCGGCTCACCCAGACGCTGTTCTGGCGCACGCCGGTGTCGGTCGGCGTCGCCCTGCTGTTCCCCGTCGTGTTTGGCGGGATCATGCCGGCCCTGCTGCCGGGCGGCACCAGGGGAGGGGCGCCGGTCGAGGTGGCCGTCATGACCGGGGTCATCGTCATGGGCATGGCCACGCTGGGCTTCATGACGCTGGTTGAGTCGTTCGTCATGCGCCGGCAACTGCTGATCCTCAAGCGGCTGCGCGGCACCGAGCTGCCCGACCTGGCCCTGTTCGGCGGCGAGATCCTCACCGTGCTGTCGATCGGCCTGCTCCAGCTCGTGCTGATCATCGGCGTGGCCAGGGGGGTGCACGGCATCGCGCTGCCGGCCAACCCCGCGCTGCTGGCGGCCACGGTGCTGCTCGGCCTCGCGGTGTTCGCCGCGATGGCCGTCGCGGTCAGCGGCAGGATCCCCGCCCAGGGCTCCACCGTCGTGGTCAGCCTGCCGTTCCTGCTGCTCGCCATCGGCCTGTCGGGGTTCGCCTACCCGGTCTCCGCCTTCCCCGGCTGGCTGCGCACCGTCTCCTCCTTCCTGCCCTTCGGGCGGGTCGCCGAGGGGATCACCACGGCCTACCTCGGGCGGGACTACGTGGGGCACGCCGGCGCGGGCGTGCCCGCCAAGGTCTCGGTCCTGGAGGGCTTCGCCGTGATGTGGCCGGGGTGGCTGGTCATGGCGGCCTGGCTCGTCCTGTCACTGCTCGCCGCGAAGAGGTGGTTCAAGTGGGAGCCTCGCAGAGGCTGAGGGGGGTCGGGCCGGGGACGGTCCGGCTGGCCCGGGTGACCGCCGGGGTGTTCCTGGTCGGCATGGCGGCCTTCGCCGCCGTGCCCCTGGCGGAGGCGCTCGGCGCCTACCCCGCCCTGCGGGCGGCGGGCGCCGTCCTGCTCATCATCGGCCTCACCGGCTGCTACCTGTGGCTGTCGGTGCGGGCCGTGCTCGACCGGGGCTCCCGCTGGGACCTCGCGGTGCTCGCCGGGATGTCCGCGCTCGCGGCGGCCGTCCCGTTCGTCGCGGGCCCCACCTGGCTGAGCGTGGGCTTCATGCTCCCGCTGGCCTTCGCCGTCACGCTGCGGGGGTGGGGCGCGGCGGCCGGGTTCTTCGCCTCGATCGCCGCCGGCGTCCTGCTCTCGGCCGCGCAGCCGATGAGCTGGGTGCTGTTCGGCTCGGTGCAGAACCTGCTCACGGCCGGGGCGCTCGCCGGCCTGGCCATCTTCGCGACGCTGCTCGGCGAACTGCAGCGCACCCGCGAGGAGGCCGCCAAGCTCGCCATCACCGAGGAGCGCCTGCGGTTCGCCCGCGAACTGCACGACGTGCTGGGGCACAACCTGTCGGTCGTCGCCATGCGGACCGAGCTGGCCACCCGGATCCCCCCGGAGGAGATGGCCCGGCTGCGTCGCGAGCTGACCGAGATCCACGACATCGCCCGGCGCTCGCTGCACGACGTGCGCGCGGTGGTCAAGGGCTACCGCGAGATGTCGCTGGAGAGGGAGCTGAGCGGGGTGCGCCGGGTGCTGGAGACCGCGGGCGTCAGGTGCGACTTCGCCGAGCTGCCCGCCACGCTCACCCCGGAGGTTCGCGTGGCGCTGGCCTGGGCGGTGCGCGAGGCGGCCACCAACCTGCTGCGGCACAGCGACGCCACGGTCTGCCTGCTCGGCGTCGAGCCGTGCGGCGACCGCATCACCGTGACCGTGGCCAACGACGGCGTGCGCGCGGGCGGCGGCCTGTCCGCCTCCGGGGCGGGCGCGGCGGACGCCGCCGAGGCGACCGTGGGCGGGAGCGGCCTGGCCGGTCTCGACGAGCGGCTCACGCAGGTCGGCGGGAGCAGCGGGCGGCACATCGAAGACGGCTGGTTCACGCTGTCGCTGGACGTTCCCGGCGGCCCGATGGCGGCCGCACTGATCTCGGCCACAGGAGACCGGAAATGATCAAAGTTCTGATCGCGGAGGATCACGATCTCATCAGAGGAGCGCTGATCGCGCTGCTCTCGGAGGAGCGCGACATCCGCGTGGTCGAGGAGGTGTCCAGGGGCGACCAGATCGTGCCCGCCGTGGTCGGCAGCAGGCCCGACGTGGCCCTGCTCGACATCGGGCTCCCGGGCATCGACGGCCTGGAGGCCGCCGGGCTGATCAAACAGCTGGAGCAGCCGCCGCCGGTGCTGATCCTCACCAGCGTCGGCTCGCCGGGCAACTTCGAGCGGGCCATGGCCGCCGGCGTGCGCGGCTTCCTGGTCAAGGACGCGCCCGCCCACCGGCTCACCGACGCCATCCGCGTGGTGGCCAGGGGTGAACGTTACATCGACCTGGACATCGCCGCCGACGGCGGTGAGCAGGAGATCGACACCAACCCGCTCACCGCGCGCGAGAGCGCCGTGCTCTCGGCCGTCGCGGCCGGCGGGCGGGGCAGCGATCTGCGCAGCACCCTCGGGCTGTCGGTGCACACCATCCGCAACTACCTCGCGGCGGCCCGCCTGAAGACCGGCGCCCCCAGCGACGAGGAGGCCGTGCGCATCGCCCGGGCCAATGGGTGGCTGGAGGACAGGACGGTCACGGCCGACGGTTGATTCCCGGCCCCGGAAGGCGTCACGATGCGTACGAAATCATGATGCATCCGGACACGTTGGAGACCACCCGTGGCTCAGGAGAGTGAAGCTCAGGTCAGATGGCTGACCACGGGTGTCGTCGCGGCCACCGGAGCGCTGTGGGGGCTCACCCCCCTCGCCTTCGTGCTCGTCGGCGACCTCGGCCGGGCCCTGCTGGCCGTCGTGCTGCTCGGCGGGCTGCTCGTCGTGTACGCGCGCATCGTCGCCAGGCACATCGCGGGAACGAGCCAAGGGCCGCACCGGGCGCGGACCTTCCTGCTGTTCGCCGCCGTCGTCTATGGAGCGGTCCCGTTCCTCGGATCGGTCTGGATCTACACCCCGCTCATCGTCGCCACCGCCGGGCTGCTGCTGTTCCGCTTCCGGTACGGACTCGGCGTGCTGCTCGCCGTCGCCGCCGCCGAGTACCCTCTGACCCTCGTGGAATGGTCCCCCGTGGCCGTGCCCGCCGTGCAGAAGAGCGCCGGAGTCCTCGTCGCCTCGGTGGTCGCCGCGGGCATCGTGCACTACGCCAGGTTCGTGCGCGAACTTCGCGAACTGCGGGTCGCGCTCGCCACGACGGCCGTGGACCAGGACCGGCTGCGCATGGCGGGGGAGCTGCACGACCTGCTCGGCCAGACGCTCGCGTCCATCACCCTGAAGACCGAGCTGGCCCTGGCCCTGGCCGGCGCGGACAGGAAGCGGGCCGCCGCCGAGGTGGAGGCCACCATCGCCATCGCCGTCGAGGCGCGCCAGGAGATCCGCGACGTCGTGGCGGCCAGGCGCTCCCTGGACGTGGGCGCGGAGCTGTCGGCGGCCGTCGCGCTCATCGAACTGACCGGCGCGCGCTGCGACCTGCGCCTCGGCCTTGAGAAGATCGACGAGGAGACCGGCGACGCGCTCGGCTGGATCGTGCGCGAGGCGGCCACCAACATCGTCAGGCACAGCGACGCCCGGCACTGCCTGATCGAGCTGGACGAGGTGGACGGGGGAGTCCGCCTGCTGGTGCGCAACGACGGCGTCCGGCGGGAGACGGCCGCCCGGCGCGGCGGCTCGGGCCTGGCAGGGCTGCGCCAGAGGGCGGCGAAGATGGGCGGGTCCCTATCGGCGGGTGGCACGGGGGAAGGCGGGTTCGAGGTGCGGGCGTGGCTGCCCGCCGTAGACGATCGGGAAAGTGAGCACCGTTGATACGCGTTCTGCTGGCCGAAGACCACGGCGTCGTCCGCGGCGCCCTCACCGCGCTGCTGAACCTGACCGGCGACATCGAGGTGGTGGCCGGCATCGACCGGGGCGACAAGGTCGTCCCGCACGCCCTGGCCTGCGCGCCCGACGTCGCCGTCATCGACATCGAGATGCCGGGCGTCGACGGCATCGAGGCCACCTGCCGCCTCAAGCGCGCGATGCCGTCCTGCCAGGTGCTCATCCTCACCGGGCTCGCCAGCAGCGGGCTGCTCAAGCGGGCGATGGACGCGGGCGCGAGCGGCTTCCTGCTCAAGGACGCCCCCACCGAGCGGCTGGCCGAGAGCATCCGCAGGATCACCCAGGGCGAGCGGGTGATCGACGCCACCCTCGCCCTGGCCGCTATGTCCGCCACCGTCACCCCGCTCACCGACCGGGAGGCCGCCGTGCTCGGCCTGGTCGGCTCCGGCGCCACGACCGGCGAGATCGCCGCCGAACTGCACCTGTCGGCCGCGACCGTCCGCAACTACATCTCCAGCGTCATCACCAAGACCGGCGCCCGCAACCGCACCGACGCCGTCCGCATAGCCGTCGAATCCGGCTGGATAGAAGGCCTCCGCCACAACTGAAGACCCCCCAGGAAACGGCCCTCGCCTCCGCTCGGACAGCGCTCGTCGGGGTTCCCACCCACAAACCCACGGCACGAGCGGGGCCACCGCGAAAAGGCCCTCGCTCCGCTCGGACAGCGTTCCTTGAGGGGCTCCGCCCCACAGCAGGGGCTCCGCCCCCGCACCCCCGACGTCTGTCCCCATGAGCGACGCGTACCAGGGTGTCAGCCCTCTTGGAGCGTCGTCCCATCACCTGTGGACGTTCGCCGCAGGACACGCGGCTCTCCGAGGTTGCGAATATTTCGTCTGTTGCGCATACTGCGAATAGGAGGTGTCGTGATGTCAGACGTGCAGGCCAAACGCGTGCATCCGGGGAGCATCGACGCCGAGATGGCCGGTCGTGCTGTGCGCCGGATCAAGGACTATCTGATGCATGCTCCGGAGCAGGCGACCATAAAGGTCACTGGCGAGCATGGCGGTGCCGATCCGCTTATCTTGCCTCGCGAAGCGGTCAGTTTGCTGGCCTTCATCCTTGCCCAAGCGGCTGAAGGGCGGGGCGTCACGGTCATACCGTCGCAGGCCGAACTGACGACCCAACAGGCGGCGGACATGCTGAACGTCTCCCGTCCCTATCTGATCAAGCTGCTGGACGAGGGGGAGATCCCCTACCGCCTGGTCGGCAAGCATCGGCGGGTCACGTGTGAAGATCTGCAGGAGTACAGACGTCGCGATGACGCCAAGAGGCGGACGGCCGCTGACCAACTCGCTGCTCTGGGTCAGGAGTTGGACATCTAGGCATGAGTTTCGTAGTGGTCTATGACGCGAACGTGCTCTATGGCAACACGCTTCGCGACCTGCTCATCCGCCTGGCCATGACAGGACGGCTCCAAGCCAAGTGGAGCGAGCGGATCCTCGACGAGATGCAACGGAACCTCGCTGCTGATCGGCCGGACATCCCTGAAGAAAGGTTGACCAGGCTTCGTCTTCTGATGAACACTGCGGTCCGCGACTGCCTGATCGAGGGGTACGAGCCGCTCATCGAGGGACTGAAGCTTCCGGACGCGAACGACCGGCACGTGCTCGCCGCGGCGATCAAGGCGGGCGCGCAGGTCATCGTCACGTCGAACCTCAGGGACTTCCCGCCGGAGCATCTGGGCTCCTGGGGCGTCGAGGCGAGGTCCCCCGATGATTTCGTGCTGGGCCAGATAGGACTGGACGCACGAGTCGTCTGGGCTTGTGTGCAGCAGATCGCCGACTCGCGCACCAATCCACCGGAGACCGTGGACGACGTGCTTGACGCTCTGGAGAGGGCGGGCCTCGTCGAGTCTGTCGCCGCACTCAGAGCGGGTTGATCGATCCCCGGCCTTCCAGAGGAGCCTCGTATGCCCCTTCCACCTTGGGCTGCCGATCCGTCCAGTCTGCTCATCACGCAGGAGGAGTACGAGGCTCTGCCGGAGGAGATCTGTAAAGCGATCGAGGTCGTGGACGGCCGTGCCATGTTCCACGAGTCGCCGACGCCGGGGCACCAGCGCGTCTCACGCAATCTGACCGTCGCGCTCTTAGTGGCCCGCCCGTCGCATCTCTGCATCGACGTCCTGCAGGACACCGACATGCGCTACCGCTACCAGGCAGGGAAGAGATTCACCTTCAGGAGACCGGACATCAGCGTCCTTCGCTGTCTTGAAGCCGGCGCGCGTCTGTGGTCCGGTGACGTCCTGGTCGCCGTCGAAATCACTTCTTCCGATGACGAGGTCAACTTCAACGACAAACGCGCCGAGTACGCCGCCCAGGGCATACCGGTCTATCTCATCGTCGTCATGGACGGCGACCGGGTCGGCTCGGTCGAGGAATATCGCCTCGACCGGAGCGGGCGCAACTACCAGCTGGCCGCCGTGCACAGGGGGACGCTGGTCACCGAACTCCCCGAAGGCATGAAGATCGAGACCTCGTTCGCCGACCTCGAACGCATCTGACCCAGCGGCCCAGGTCTTCGGCAATGGGCACAGGTGGGCAGCACCGTGGTCATGTTGTCCGTTTGCTCAAGAGTGGGCCACTAGGCACTGTTCGTAGTTGAATGCTCACATGAGGGAGTCTGAATGGAGACTGCCCCTCGCCGAGGATCCCGTCACCGAGGTGAAAGGGGCCGTGAGCGCGGGCGACGTCCGTGACACGCGAGAGCGCGTCGGCGCCGAAGGAATCTTCGTCCATCTCAACGCGGCGGCCGAGCGGCAGATCGAGCGGGACCTGCTGGAAGAGGCACTGCGAGCCAACGAGAGGGAAGCCGGTCGCATCCCGCAGGCATTGCGTGACGAGGCAGCCGACCTCTTCCGCAGCGTCTGGCGGTCAGGATTATGAGTGCGCTGTACCGTCATGATTCGGTGGTGTGATGAACGGGTGATCAAGAACAGCTGATCGACCTGGCAGGCGCTCGGTCTCCTGAACTCGGCGGCTCAGTGCTCGGGAGCGGTTTCGGGGTCGGGAGGGTTCTAGACTGCGGCATTATGGCCGTACAGATCTCACCCAGCATTCTGACCGCTGACTTCGCCCGGCTGGCGGATGTGGCCGGGCAGGTGGCGGGCGTCGCCGACTGGTTGCACGTCGACGTCATGGACAACCACTTCGTGCCCAACCTCACCATCGGGGCGCCGGTGGTGGAGTCGCTGGCCAAGGCGACCACGCTGCCGCTCGACTGCCACCTGATGATCGAGAATCCCGACCGCTGGGCGCCCTCGTTCGTCGAGGCCGGCGCGGGCAGCGTCACCATCCACGCCGAGGCCGCCAAGGCCCCCGTGCGCACGCTGCGGGAGATCCGCAAGGCCGGCGCCCGCGCCGGGTTCGCGCTCAACCCGGCCACCAACGTGCAGGACTACGAGGACATCCTCAGCGAGATCGACATGCTGCTGGTGATGACCGTCGAGCCGGGCTTCGGCGGGCAGTCGTTCCTGGACATCATGCTGCCCAAGGTCCGCAAGGCCCGCGAGATGATCCGCAAGCACGGCGGCGAGATCTGGCTCCAGGTCGACGGGGGTGTCTCCTCCAGGACGATCGAGCGCTGCGCCGAGGCCGGCGCCGACGTCTTCGTCGCGGGCAACGCCGTCTACGGCTCCGACGACCCCGCGAAGGCCGTCCGCGACCTCAGAGCACAGGCCGAACGCGCCGCGTCCTGACCGGCTCGGCGTAGGCGTCGCCTCGGCGGTCAGGCGTCGGTTCTGACGGGTTCGGTGAGGTGGAACCAGACGCTCGTGTTGCCGGTGGTGCGCTGGAATCCCCATCGGGTGGCCAGCGTGTCCACCATGGCCAGTCCTCTGCCTGACAGGTCGTCGTCCCCGGCCGTGCGCGGCCGGGGGATCGCGGCCGACCCCCGGTCGCCCACGGTGATCTTCACTCCGCCCGGTACCAGCGCCACCGAGACGGCGAACTCACCCCGCACCGCGTGCCGGATGACGTTCCCCGCCAGCTCGCTGGTCAGCAGGATCGCGTCGTCGTGGCAGGGATGGTCCGGCCCGAGCAGCGCGGTGACGAACGCCCGCGCCGCCCTGACCTCCGACGGCACCGCCGAGAACGGCTGACTGAACGTCGGGCAGTCGACGCAGTCCACCGGCGACACCGGCCAGGTGGGGGTGAGGCCACGACTGCGCCGCTTTCCGTGCGGCTCCGGTCGCAGACGGCCGGTAAGGCGCCCGGCCATCAAAGCCACTGTACGCAGGCGCATCGCGATCATGATGCATTCCTTTCGTAAACGCCGATTTTTCCGACATGTCGGAAGTCGTGTTGGCAATGGCGATTAGGAGTTCCGGAGAAAAGCCTGTCTGGCACTTCCGCCTCACCGGTGCTGCTCCCATCCGGTTCTTCGTATCGGCCACGAACAGGCCGATGTCGCGGAATGCTGTTGGCCGACGACTTTCCGTAATCACCGTGCGCGTTTTATAGTGAGCCCCGGGGCTTGCTGGGCGCAAGCTGGTTGAGCGAAATCCTTACGGAGAGCGAGTTGTAATGTCCGTTTGGCCGTGATGGTACGGATAAAGGAGTGCACGTGATTTCGGATACGCCGTCCCTTCGGCAGCGCTGGCTCGGTGCCAAGCTGGCGGAGCTCCGGCTGGCGGCGGGCATCACTTCTCTCGCCGTCGCGGCGGAGAAGTGCAGGCGATCGACGGCTTCCCTGAGTCGCATCGAGAACGGCCTCGTCGGCATCCCCCCGCGCGACATACCGCCCATTCTCGACGCGTACGGCGTGACGGACATCGGTGTGCGGGACAAGTTGATGGTCGTCGCGGCGGAGGTGCAGCAGGAGCGGCGCGGCTGGTGGGTCGAGCACGGGGACGTTCTCGCCCCGTCGTACCTGGATCGGATCAGGCTCGAAGCGACCGCGACGGCGATCTGGACGTACGAAACCTCGCTCGTGCCCGGACTGCTGCAGACGGAGGCGTACGCTCGGACCTTCGTGTCGGCGCTGGCGCACTTCGGCAGCGTCGCGGAACTCGACGATTTCATCGCCGTACGGATGGAGCGCCGAGCCATCCTCGTGGGGCCGAAGCCGGTGGTCATGAGGGTGGTGATCAATGAGGCGGCGCTTCATCATCCGATCGGCGGCCCGGAGGTCTTCCGGGACCAGCTAGATCACCTTTCGAAAGTGGCAGAGTCGCCTCATGTCACGCTGCAGGTGCTCCCGTTCACTGGGCGGCCGAATCCAGGACTCTTCGGGGCGTTCACCCTTCTCCGTCTTCCCAAGCTCGATGTCGTACATGTGGAGACAATGAACAGTGACGCCTACATCGAGGATGAGCGGGGCGTCGCCCAGTACGTCTCCGCTTTCGATCTCCTGTGTGACCTCGCTCTGAGTCCCGAAGAAACTGCCTTACTCCTCGCGGAGAGTGCGTCTAACCTGTAATCGGCACATTCCGGTAGGAAGGGGCGCCGATTCATCATGCAGGCTCAGCGACGAGATGGCGTATGGCGTAAGAGTGCTCGCAGTGGTGTTCAGAGCAACTGTGTGGAGGCGCGGTTCGACGGGGGGACCGTGTGGGTGCGGAACTCCAATGACGTGGGGCCGGGGCGGGCGGTGGTCGGGTTCGGGGCCGAGGGGTGGCCGGTGTTCCTGGAGGGTGTCCGGGCGGGTGAGCTGGGGCTGGACCGGCTCGGCGCGGATGCGCGGTCGGCGGGGGAGGCGACGGTATCCCGCGACGGGCGCGGGGTGGTCGTCCAGGGCCGGGGGTACGGCCCGCCGGTCGTCTACACGGAGGCCGAGTGGCAGGCGTTCCTCGACGGCGTCCGCCACGACGGAGAGTTCACCCTTGCCTGGCTGAGTGAGCCCGCCACCGCCTGATCGAGTGGTTCACGGCTGATCGAGTGGTTCACGGCGCGGGCGCCCCGCCGCGACCGGTCCGGTGGCGGTTGGACGCCGGGGCGGACGGGCGCGGGGGAACGTGCGCGAGGACGACGGTTCTCAGGCGGTCATGCGGAGGGTGGTGTCGAGGAGGCGGTTGGCGAAGCCGGTCTCGTTGTCGTACCAGCCGTAGATCTTGGCCTGGGTGCCGCCGACGACCTTGGTGAGGCCGGCGTCGAAGATGCAGGAGGCCGGGCTGCCCACGATGTCGCTCGAGACGATCGGGTCCTCGGTGTACTCCAGGATGCCCCGTAGCGGGCCCTCGGCGGCCGCCCGGAACGCGGCGTTGATCTCCTCAGCGGTGGTCTCGCGGCCGAGTTCGGCGGTCAGGTCGGTGAGCGACCCGACGGGCACCGGCACGCGGATCGAGTAACCGTCCAGCTTGCCGCTGAGCCGGGGCAGGACCAGGCCGATCGCCTTCGCCGCGCCCGTCGTGGTCGGGATCAGGTTCAGCGCCGCCGCGCGCGCACGCCGAGGGTCGCGGTGCGGTCCGTCCTGCAGATTCTGATCCTGCGTGTAGGCGTGGATCGTGGTCATCGCGCCCCGCTCGATCCCGAACGTGTCGTCCAGGACCTTCGCCATTGGGGCGAGACAGTTCGTCGTGCAGGAGGCGTTCGAGACGATCGTGTGGCGTTCCGGATCGTACAGGTCGTCGTTGATGCCGATCGCCAGCGTCAGGTCCTCGTTCTTGGCGGGGGCGGAGATCAGCACCCGCTTCGCGCCGGCGTCGAGGTGCGCCCGGGCCTGGTGGGCGTCGGTGAACCGGCCGGTCGACTCGACGACGAGGTCCACCTCCAGCTCCTTCCACGGCAGCCGCGCCGGATCCCGCTCGGCCAGAACGGCGATCTTCGTGCCGTCCACCTCGATCGCGTCGTCGCCCCCCGTGACGCCGACAGGCAGCGGGCCGGCGGTCGTGTCGTATCTCAGAAGGTGCGCGAGCGTCCGCGCGTCGGTGAGGTCGTTCACGGCGACGATCTCGACGTCCTCCCGGCGCCCCAGTTGGGCCCGGAGCAGGGCGCGGCCGATGCGGCCGAAGCCGTTGATGCCCACACGCACGGTCATGGCGAACAACCTCCGTAATGTAACCGGTCTATGGAGTTACATGATGGACGGCCCGGTGAAACCGGTCAAGGTGGTTACCATGGCGTCGTGGAGTTCAACTTCTTCGGCGGTGACCTCGCGCTCGACCTGACCGGCACGCTCGGACGGCGGTACGGCGGCACCCCCGTGGAGTTCCTTCACACCCCCGCCGACCTGCGCCGCTGGCTCACGGCCGCCGGCATCGCCGACCCCTCGGCCTCCACGGACGACGACGACCTCGCCGCCGCCAAGACCCTCCGGGAGGCCATATACCGCCTCGCGTACGCCGCCATGACCGCCCACTCCAGCCGTCACACCGTGGCCGGCGACACCGGCTCGGCCGCCTCAGATCGTGCCGTCGCCGTCGCCTCGTTCGATCCGGCCGATCGGACCATCGTGAACCAGGCGGCCGCGGTCACGCCGCCGCTCGTGCGCCTCGACGACACCGGTGCGCTCGTCCGCTCGGGGTCCGCGCGGGCGTCCCTCTCGCTCGTCGCCCGCGCGGCCATCGCCCTCGTCACCGGCCCGTCGGCGGCCCAGCTGCACGAATGCGAAGGTCCCGCCTGCACCCGGATGTTCCTCGACAACTCCGCCCGCGGAACCCGCCGCTGGTGCGACATGAGCCGCTGCGGCAACCGTGCCAAGGTCGCCAAGTTCCGCGCCCGCCTGACCACATAGATGCGTCATCACCGCGCGCTGTCCAGGAACGTGCACCGGCTCGGGCACCGTAAGCGGGCGCCGGCATCGCCGTACCACGACCCGCCGCCGATCACCGCAAGCACGGGGGCGAGGGTGGAGAGCCGAGCCCGGTGACGTGTGTGGTCACCGCATCAGTGGGACGGTGGGCTCAGGTTGTAGCGGGCGACGACGTCGGGGAGCCAGGTGGGGGCGCCGTAGGTGAGGCCGTACTTGCCGGCCAGGCCGGTGAACTCGGGGGTCCGGTGGAGGTCCACGCCGGGGGTGCGCTCGGCGGAGGTGAGCAACTCGGCCAGCTCGCGGAAGTAGGTCTCGAAGCCGCCCGGGGTGATGACCTCGATGATGCGGCCGGGAACCGTCCCCGCGTTCCACATGGCGTGCATCTGCCCGCGTGGTTTGGTGATGTAGCCGCCGGGTCCGAGGACGGCCTCCTCGTCGTCGGACCGGAAGCCGATCCGGCCTTCGACCACGATGGAGTGCTCGTCCTCGCGCGTGTGCCGGTGCGGCGCGGTGATCGCCCCCACGGCGAACGGGTGCTCCACGATGGCCACCAGCCCGGCGGTGTCGCGGCCGTGGAGCTTGAAGACCGCGCCGAACCCCGGGATGGCGACCGGCTCCCCGCCGCCGGGCGGCACCACCCGCACGGCCGGCGCACCGGTGGGCTCCATGAGGCCCCGCCCCCTTCGTGCCGACTCCCCTGAGGGCATCATGCCCACGACAGAGCATCATGCCCACGTTGGAACGCACGCCCACAACAGAGCGGCATGCCCAGGCTAGAGCGGCACGCCCAGGCTAGAGAGGCATGCCCACGACCTGGGCTTTCGCTCATACCGGAGGTGCCGGCCCGGCGCGGGTCAGGCGAGGGCGGGGTCCAGGACGACGTCGCGGCCGTGGGTGGTGGGTTCCTCGGGGAAGTGGCAGGCGGTGAGGTGGCCGTCGCGGTTGCCGGTGATCTGGAGCAGCGGCGGCTCCTCGGCGGCGCACTTCTCCTTGGCCTTCCAGCACCGGGTGCGGAACCGGCAGCCGGACGGCGGGTCGATGGGCGAGGGCACGTCGCCCGCCAGCCGGATCCGCTCGGCCGGCGGGGCGCCCTCCTCGGGCAGCTCCACCTCCGGGACGGCCGACAGCAGCGCGTGGGTGTAGGGGTGGCGCGGCCGCTCGTAGATCGACGTCCGGTCGCCCACCTCGACGATCTTGCCGAGGTACATGACCGCCACCCGCTGGGAGACGTGGCGCACCACGGCCAGGTCGTGGGCGATGAACAGGAACGCGATGCCGAGGTCGCGCTGGAGCTGCTGCAGCAGGTTCACCACCTGCGCCTGGATGGAGACGTCCAGCGCCGACACCGGCTCGTCGGCGACGATCAGCTTGGGGGACAGGGCGAGCGCGCGGGCGATGCCGATGCGCTGCCGCTGGCCGCCGGAGAACTCGTGCGGGAAGCGGTTGTAGTGCTCGGGGTTGAGGCCGACGATCTCCAGCAGCTCCCGGACGCGCTTCTGCACGCCGCCCTCGGGCCGGATGTCGTTGATCTCCATGGGGCCGCCGACGATCGCGCCCACGGTCTGGCGCGGGTTGAGCGAGCTGTAGGGATCCTGGAAGATCATCTGGATGTCGCGGCGGATCGGCTTGAGCTCGCGCCGCGAGCTGTGCGCGATGTCGCCGCCCTGGTAGAGGATCTTCCCGTCGGTCGGCTCGTGCAGCCGGGCGACCAGCCGGCCCAGGGTGGACTTGCCGCACCCGGACTCCCCGACCAGGCCCAGCGTCTGGCCGGCGTCCACGGCCAGGTCGACGCCGTCCACGGCGTGCACCTTGCCCACCTGGTGCTTCAGGACGAACCCGCCCATGACCGGGAAGTACTTGGTCAGCCCTTCGAGTTGCAGCAGCGGCGTGGTCACGGTCGTCCCTTGATCTGTCCGAGGAATTCCTGCTTCTGGGCGAGCGTCAGGTAGCACGCGTCCCCGTGCCCGGTGGCGGGCGACAGGTCGGGCCGCTCACCGGTGCACAGCTCCGGGCCCGCGTACTTGACGTAGTCGCAGCGCGGGTGGAACGGGCAGCCGGGCGGCGGGGCGAGCATGCTGGGAGGGGTGCCCCTGATCGGCGTGAGCGGCACGTCGACCGACCCGCCGAGCCGCGGGATCGACGACAGCAGGCCCCAGGTGTAGGGGTGGCGCGGCTCGGTAAGGACCTCGCGGACGGTTCCCCGCTCGGCGGCCCGGCCCGCGTACATGACCAGCACCTGGTGCGCCGTCCTGGCGATCACGCCCAGGTCGTGGGTGATCAGGATGATCGAGGTGCCCATCTGCTGCTGCAGGTCCTTGAGCAGGTCCAGCACCTGCGCCTGGACGGTCACGTCCAGCGCCGTGGTCGGCTCGTCGGCGATCAGCAGGTCGGGGTCGCACACCAGCGCCATGGCGATCATGACGCGCTGGCGCATGCCGCCGGAGAAGTGGTGGGGGTAGTCGTCCACGCGGGTCGTGGCGTGCGGGATGCCGACCCGTTCGAGCATCTCGACGGCCCGGTCGCGGGACTCCTTCTTGCTCGCGCCCTTGTGCTTGCGGTACACCTCGCTGATCTGGCGGCCCACGGTGTGGTAGGGCGACAGGGAGGTCAGCGGGTCCTGGAAGATCATGGCGATGCGGTTGCCGCGCAGGCGCTCCATGGTCGCGCGGCTCGCGCCGATCAGCTCCTGGTCCTCGAACCAGATCTCGCCGTGCATCTCGGTGCGGTCGGTGTCGTGCAGTCCGAGGATGGCCAGGTTGGTCACCGACTTGCCCGAGCCGGACTCGCCCACGATGCCGAGCGTCGTGCCCTTCTCCACCTCGAAGGACAGCCCGTTGACGGCCCGCACCACGCCGTCCTCGGTGCTGAAGGAGACGCGCAGGTCCTGCACGGACAGGAAGGAGTCGCCCCGGCGTCCGGGGCCTGCGTCGGAGAGTGTGACGGCGGTCAAGCGGTTGCTCCTAGCTGAGCGGTCGAGCGGGTGACACCTAGCTGAGACGGACGCGCGGGTCGATGACCGCGTACATCGCGTCCACGACGACGTTGAAGACGACGATGGCGGTGGCGGCGAGCAGGACCGTCGCCATCAGCATCGGCAGGTCGGAGTTGAGGACGGCCTGGATGGACAGCCGGCCGATGCCCTGGAGGCTGAAGGTGTTCTCGGTGATGATCGCGCCGCCGATGAGCGTGCCGATGTCGATGCCGAAGATCGTGGCGATGGGAGTGAGGGTGCCCCTGAGCGCGAAGCGCAGGACCACCGTGCGGCCCGACATGCCCTTGGCCCGCGCCGTGCGGACGTAGTCCTCCGAGAGCTGCTCGACCATCGTGGAGCGGGCCATGCGGGTGTAGTTCGCGGTGAAGATGATCGCGAGCACCACCCACGGCAGCAGCAGCCCGTAGGCCCACTGGAGCGGGTTGTCGGTGAAGGGCACGTACTGCGGGCGCTCGATGACGTGCCACTGGTAGACCAGGAAGTACATGGCCAGCGTGCCGACGAAGTAGATCTGCACCGAGGCGCCGATCAGCGACGAGACACTGGCGATCTTGTCCAGCGGCCGGCCCTGGTTGAGCGCGGCGATGATGCCGGTGCCCACGCCGAACAGCAGGAAGATGACGGCGGAGCCCACGGTCAGCGAGATCGTGAGCGGCATCCGGTCGGTGATGGTGTCGAAGACCGGGGCGTGGTTGACGAAGGAGTAGCCGAGGCACGGCGCGGGACAGTGCCCGAGCCCCTCGTAGTCCCGTCCCACGAAGACGCCGACCAGCCAGTTGACGAACTGGACGAAGATCGGTTGGTCGAAGCCCAGATTGTGCCGCGCCTGCGCGAGCGTCTCGGGCGGGCACACCTTGCCGCAGGCCAGCCGCGCCGGGTCGGCGGGGATGGCGAAGAACAGGAAGAACGTCACTGCGGCGATGATCACGAGGATGACCGCCGCGCCGAGGGTCCGGCGGGTCAGGAATCTGAGCATGGCCTGTCGATCTCAGTGGAGGTGCTCCGGGGCGCCTCGCGGCGCCCCGGAGCCGGGACTGCTAGTGCTTCACGAAGACTTCACGAAGATGGTGTCGGGCGAGACGACCCACTGGATCGGGTCGATCTCGGCGCCGCCCACCAGCGAGCCGTGCAGCTGGAGACCCACGTTGTTGAGCGCGGGCACCAGCGGGGTGATGGTCTCCATGATCTTCTTGTCCAGGTCGCCCCACGCCTTGTTGGCCTCGGTGGCGTCCGCCAGACCCTCGATGCGCTTGATCTCGGCGGTGACGGCCGGGTCGTTGAGGTGCGACTGGTTGTAGCCGCCGTCGTGGATCGGGCCGAAGATGACCGGGAACACGGTGGCCGCGGTCGGCCAGTCGGCGCCCCAGCCGCCCCAGTACATGTCCAGGCCGTTGTCCACCTTGCTGGTCGAGTCGTACCAGGTCTTGGTGTTCATCGGCTTGGCGACGATCTTGACGCCGATCTTGGCGAGCTGGTTCTTGATGGCGACCGTGATGCGCTCTTCGGTGGGGGTGTCGTTGTAGCCGTAGACCAGCGTCGGCGTCTTGTCGCTCGCCTGGGCCATCAGCTCCTTGGCCTTGGCCAGGTCGCCGTTGGGGTGCTGCTTCATGCCGAAGGCGTCGTAGTCCTGCCAGCCCGACACGCTCGGGTTGAGGATCGTGGTGTTGATCACCGAGCTGGCGGGGCCGCCGCTGATCTGCATGATCTGCTGGGTCGGCCAGGCGTAATTGATCGCCTGCCGCAGCTTGATGTCCTTCACCCGGTCGAGGTTGAAGTAGTAGTAGTCACCGTAGGGCGAGGGCTGCTTGAGCAGGCGCGACTGCAGGTCGGCGTTCTCGACGACCTGCTGGGTCCGCTCGGCGGCGACGTGGCTGTAGAAGCTGAGGGTCTTCTTGTCGTCGCCGGTGTCGGCGACGAACCGGTCGGTCACCTGCAGCGCCTGGAAGCCGAACTCCAGGTGCCACTTGTCGGGGTAGGCGCCGCGGATCGGGTCGGTGGCCGCGTCCCAGTTGGGGTTGCGCTCCAGGTCCATCGACTTGTCGACGGTGTGCTTGGCGATGATGTACGGGCCGCTGGAGAAGGGCTCCTTGTCGTACTTCTCCTTGGTGTCCTTCGCCTTGGGCACGATGCCGTAGCCGGTCATGGCCAGGGCGTAGTTGGCGTCCGCGTGCGGCGAGGTGAAGTGGAAGACCACCGTCTTGTCGTCGGGGGTCTCGATGGTGTCGAGCTCCTTGCCGCTGTACGGCCCGCCGTAGGCCTTCTTGTAGTCCTCGGCGGTCAGCCACTGCTGGATGTAGGGCGGGCCCTCGGTGATGAACGGGGCGAACAGCCGCTCCATCGTCCACTTGACGTCGGCGGAGGTGATGGCGCTGCCGTCCTGCCACTTCACCCCGTCCTTGAGGGTGAACTTCCAGGTCTTGCCGCCGTCGGACACCTGCCCGGCGTCGGTGGCGAGGTCGCCGACCACCTTGTACTCGCCCTTGGCCACGCGCTTGTAGCCGGTGAGCTGGCGGGTGATGAGCTTGTGGAAGTTGGCCGTCACGTTGTCGTAGACCCGGGCCGGGTCGAAGTGCGGGTAGTCGTCACGGTCGATCATGTTGACCGTGCCGCCCTTGACGACGCCCTCCGGCGGGATGGACGGGCCCTTGGAGTCGTCCGCCGTGCCCACCGTGACCTTCGGCGGCGCGAACAGGTCCGTCATGCTGGTCGGGGACGCGGACGCGGAGGCGCCGCCGGAGCTCGCGGGGGGTGCGCCGGCGTTGCCCTGCGAGCACGCCGCGGTGAGGGCGAGGGATCCGATGGCGAAGACGGCCAGAGCGGACCGCGTTCGTGCTGACATTTCACTCCTGGTCTTAGAGATGTGCAGGGTGCGTGGCCGGGTCAATGTCTGATCCTCGGGTCGAAGGCGTCCCGGACCGAGTCACCCAGGAGGTTGAAGGCGATGACGAAGATGAGGAGCGCGATGCCGGGGAACATCAGGTAGGTGATGTCGGACTGGTAGACCTCGGTGCCGCGCAGGAACATGCGGCCCCAGTCGGGGACCGGCTCGATCATGCCGACGCCGAGGAAGGACAGCGCCGCCTCGGAGGTGACCAGCGCCGGCAGCAGCAGCGTCGACTGGATGAGGATCGGCGTCCACAGGTTGGGCAGCAGCTCCTTGAAGATGATCCGGGCCGGAGACGCGCCGGTGACCCGGGCGGCCTCCACGAACTCCCGCTCGCGCAGCGACAGCACGTTGCCGCGCAGCAGGCGCGCCAGCCCGGCCCAGCCGAACACGGTCAAGAAGATGATCAGCGCGGCGGCGCGCAGCCACACCGGGGTCTCCTCGTCCGGCTTGACCAGGAGGTTCTCCAGCACGGGCATGAAGGCGATGATGAACAGCGTCGAGGGGAAGGACAGCAGGACGTCGATGGCGCGGCCGATGAGGTAGTCGGTGCGCCCTCCCGCGTACCCGGCGACGATGCCCACCACGATGCCGAGCACCGTCGTGATGATCGTGGCGGCCAGGGCGATCAGCAGCGAGGTGCGGATGCCGTAGACGAGTTGCGTGAACACGTCGCGGCCGAGCCCGGGTTCGATGCCGAACCAGAACTGCGAGCTGATGCCGCCGTTCGGCAGGATCGGGAAGCCGTAGGCGTTGAGCAGCCCGGGGTTGTCCAGCCCGTAGGTCGTGTAGGGGTCCTTGCCGTACACCGCCGAGATCAGCGGCGCGCCGAGCGCGACCAGGACGAAGAACACGACGATGACGGCGGAGACCACGCCCGTCTTGTCGCGGCGGAAGCGCCGCCACATGAGCTGGGCCGGCGAGCGGCCCACGAGGGTGGTCTCGCCGGTGCCGGCGGTCGCGGCCTGGACGGCGTCCACGGGGTCGGAACCTTCGGTCCTTGCCGGAGAGGGGAGAGCCATTGTGCGGGTGCCACCCCAGAGATCTGATCGCAGTAAATCGTGACTAGAGGGAACTTTGGCAATTAATTAGCCGTTGGTCAATCTCCTGGCCGCCCGCTGAGGAGCTTTTTAACGTTCGTTGTGCAAAGTCAATCAGGTTGTGTCCGCTACCCCATTGACCTGCGGCGATGGCGTACGACACACTATGGATCCCCTGTCGCGCGCTGTGTCACGATTTTGTGACACAGCCATGACCTGGCCATGACGTGACCGTCCGCATAACAGGCGTCCCCCGTAAAAGTGCCCGCTCCTGCGCGGTTCCCGGTGTGGACGGCGGAATCCGGGGTAACGCGTCACTTACGGGTTCTGCGGAGGTGTGCGCGATGGACCACGGGCTCTTCGGTCCGCAGTCGGTGACCTGGCGGGTGATGGGGGAGCCCGTCCAGTTCGTCGGCGGCTTCCGCGCGCTGCTCATGCAGGGCCTGCACCCGCGGGCGATGCGCGGCCTGGTGCAGAACTCCGCCCTCCTGGACCCCGACGAGGCGTGGGCGCGTTTCTGGCGCACCACCGAGTTCGTCCGGGTCCGCACCTACGGCACCACGGCCGAGGCCGGCAAGGCGGGCGCCCGGGTGCGCAAGATCCACGCCAGGCTGACCGCGCACGACCCCGACACCGGCGAGGACTTCCGGCTCGACGACCCCGACGCGCTGCGCTGGGTCCACGTCGGCGAGGTCGACTCCTACCTGACGGTGGCCCGCCGCGCGGGCGTGCGGCTCAGCGCCGAGGACGCCGACCGGTTCGTCGCCGAGCAGCGGCGCTCGGCGACGCTCGTCGGGCTGGCCGAGGACGACGTGCCCGGCTCGGTGGCCGAGATGCGCGCCTACATCGAGGCCCGGCGCCCGGGTCTGTACCTGGTGCCCGAGGCGGCCCATCCGCTGCTGCTGTCGCTGAACGCCCCGGTGCCCGCGCGCCTTGCCGCGCTGAAGCCGGCCGTCCCGCTCATCACCCTGCTCGCGTTCGCCACGCTGCCACGCTGGGCCCGGCGGCTGTACCGGCTGCCGGCGACCCCGCTGGAGGACGTGTGGGCGGGCGTGGCGCTCAAGGCGCTGTACCACGGCACGCGGGTGATCCCCGAGGGGCTGCGCTACAGCCCGGACGCCCGGCGTGCCTGGAAGCTGATGTCGGCGGCCTGACCCCGGGGGTACCCCACCTACCAAGCGCTTGTTGACCATAGGGGTTCTCGCGGGTTACGCCCGCTTTGCCGAGCGTGGCACACTGAGAGCAGAGCAGCGTGCTCCGGGGTCGGTGAAATTCCGAACCGGCGGTGACAGTCCGCGACCCGGCCGAGTCCATCGGCCGGTTGACCTGGTGGAATTCCAGGACCGACGGTGAAAGTCCGGATGGGAGGAAGCGCGCGAGCGTCCGGCGATCCGTCGCCGTGCGCCTTCGTGGTGCCGTGCCGCACCCGATCACCCCGGGGCCCGCCGTGGCAAGAAAGCTACTGGCGAGTAGGAGGGGCCGGGTGGGCCGATCGTCGTATCCCGCGTGCCGCGCCGCAGAGCGCGCCGCGCCGTCCCGTGCCGTGCACACCCCGGCCTGGGTCCCCCGTGCCGCGCCCGAGGCGCGGAAGAGGCGGACGCCCCGGCGGGTTGGTCCCTCACGCACGCCACTGAACGGCCCGCGCTCCGGCCCGCCGCCGGCCGCGTCGCACAAGGAGATCTGATGTTCACAGGAATCGTCGAGGAGCTCGGCGAGATCGCCGCGGTGGAGGCGCTGCCCGACGCGGCCCGCTTCTCCGTCCGCGGCCCGGCCGTCGCCCCCGGGGCCCGCCACGGGGAGTCGATCTCGGTCAACGGGGTCTGCCTGACCGTCGTCGCCGTCGAGGGCGAGACCTTCACCGCCGACGTGATGAAGGAGACCCTCGACCGCAGCTCGCTCGGCGCGCTCACCCCCGGCGACCCGGTCAACCTCGAACGGGCCGTGCGCGCCGACCAGCGGCTCGGCGGTCACATCGTCCAGGGCCACGTGGACGGCACCGGCGTCGTGCTCGCGCGCGAGCCCGCCGAGCACTGGGAGATCGTGCGGGTGTCCCTGCCCGCCGAACTCGACCGTTACGTGGTCGAGAAGGGCTCGATCGCCGTCGACGGCGTCAGCCTCACCGTCGCCGCCGTGGAGCCCGGCGCGTTCGCCGTCAGCCTCATCCCCACCACCCTCGGGCTCACCACCCTCGGATCCAAGAAGCCCGGCGACCCGGTCAACCTCGAGGTCGACGTCATCGCCAAGTACGTCGAGAAGCTCCTCGCCCCCCGGGGACAGGGCGTGGCGTCATGAGCTGGACCGAGGCCGGCTTCGACCTGCTCGGCCAGCACGTGCTGTGGACCGACCTGGTCGGCAACATCTGCGCGCTGTCCACCGTCGTGCTCGCCATGAAGCGCACCATCTGGACCTGGCCGGTGCAGCTCGTCGGCTCGGTGCTGCTGTTCGTCGCCTCGGTCCAGGCCCACATCACCGGCAACGCGCTGAAGCAGGCGATGTTCGGCCTGCTGGCCCTCTACGGCTGGTTCCGCTGGATGCGCGGCACCAGGGACGGCGAGCCGCTGCCCGTGCGTCCCGGGCGCACCCGCGAGCGCCTCACGCTGGTCGCGGTCATGGTGGCCGCGACGGCGCTGGTCGCCCTGTTCTTCTCGGTCACCGGCTGGTCGTGGGCGCCGCTCCCCGACGCCTACATCTTCGTCGGCAGCGCCATCGCGACCTACGCCCAGGGCAGGGCCCTGATCGACTTCTGGTGGATCTGGATCGCCGTCGACCTCGTCGGCGTGCCCCTGGCGTTCGGTTCCGGCCTGGTCGTCTCCGGCGTCGTCTACGGAATCTTCTTCGTCATGGTCCTGCTCGGGATCCGCGAATGGCGGCGGCAGTACAGCCGCGGACTGGAGGTGGCAACGGCATGAGCGACATCACGCTGGACCCGATCGAGCGGGCGATCGAGGACATCGGCCGCGGCAGGCCGGTGGTCGTCGTCGACGACGAGAACCGCGAGAACGAGGGCGACATCATCTTCGCCGCCTCCAAGGCGACCCCGGAGCTGCTGGCCTTCACCATCCGCTACACCAGCGGCGTGATCTGCGTCCCCATGCTCGGGCGGGACCTGGACCGCCTCGGCCTGCCGCTCATGGTCCACCAGAACCGCGAGCGGCTGCGCACCGCCTACACCATCAGCGTGGACGCCCGCGACGGGGTGAGCACCGGCATCTCGGCCGCCGACCGCGCCAAGACCATCCGCACGCTGGCGGACTCGGCCACCGAGCCGTTCGAGCTGGCGCGGCCGGGTCACATCTTCCCGCTGCGCTACCACGAGGGCGGCGTGCTCGCCCGGCGCGGCCACACCGAGGCCGCCGTCGACCTCGCCCGGCTGGCCGGGCTCACCCCCGCAGGCGTGCTGGCCGAGATCGTCAACGACGACGGGACGATGGCGCGCCTGCCCGAGCTGCGGGTGTTCGCCGACGAGCACGACCTGGCGCTGGTGTCCATCGAGCAGCTCGCCGAGTACCGCCGCCGCACCGAGCGGGTGGTCCAGCGGGTCGCGGTCACCGAGATCCCCAACCGCTACGGCGTGTGGCGGGCCTACGGCTTCGCCAGCGGCATCGACGGCGGCGAGCACCTCGCCCTGGTGTACGGCGACCTCGGCGACGGGGAGAACATCCTGGTCCGCGCCCACAGCGAGTGCCTGACCGGGGACGTCCTGGGTTCGCTGCGCTGCGACTGCGGGGTGCAGCTCGACCACGCCATGCGCGCCGTCGCCGCCGAGGGCAGGGGAGTGATCGTCTACCTGCGCGGGCACGAGGGCCGCGGCATCGGCCTGCTGGCCAAGCTGCGGGCCTACAGCCTGCAGGACAACGGCAGCGACACCGTGGACGCCAACCTGGAGCTCGGCCTGCCGGTGGACGCCCGCGAGTTCTCCAACGCCGGCCAGATGCTGGCCGACCTCGGGGTCAAGTCGGTGCGCGTGCTGACCAACAACCCGGCCAAGCTGCGCGGGCTGGACGGCTACGGCATCAAGGTGCTCGGCCGCGAGGCCATGCCCGCCGCCGCCAACCAGTACAACATCAAGTACCTGACGGCCAAGCGCGACCGCCTCGGCCACCAGATCGAAGGCGTCCGATGAGCCGGCCCACGCCGGCCTCGGCGAGAGAGGAGAACCGGTGAGCGGTACCGGACGGCCCCAGGCCGCCCCCGTCGTCGCCGAGGGACTGCGGGTCGGCATCGTCGCGGCCCGCTGGCACCAGGAGATCACCGACCAGCTGGTGGCCCGTGCGGAGCAGGCGGCCAAGGAGTGCGGGGCCGAGTGGGTCACCGTCCGGGTCGCGGGCTCCCTGGAGGTCCCGGTCGTCGCCCAGGCCCTGGCGCGGCGCTGCGACGCGGTCGTCGCCCTCGGCGTGGTCGTCCGCGGCGAGACCGCCCACTTCCAGTACGTCTGCGACTCGGTCACATCCGGACTGACCCGGGTGTCCCTGGACGAGTCGACTCCGGTGGGCAACGGGGTGCTGACATGTGACAACCTTGATCAGGCCGTCGACCGGGCGGGCCTCCCCGGCAGCCATGAGGACAAGGGGTACGAGGCCACGGTCGCGGCTCTCGAGACAGCGATGGTGCTGCGTGACCTGAAGGGATGAGCGATTTGCCGCGCCGTTCAACCAGCCGACCGGCCCGCCGGCCGACCTGCCCCCACCGCCGGACGGGCCGCCGTGCCTGACACGGAGCAGGCACCGCCCCTGCCGATGACCTGGCGTCCGCGCCGGGCCATGATCCTGGCCTACGGGTTCGCCACGGTGATGGTCGTGGGGTCGCTCGTACTGGCCCTGGTGCTCCCGGCGCCGTTCAAGCTGCCCGACCGCATCGGCCTGGTGGCCTTCGGGTGCCTGGTCGGCTTCATCCTCCACCTGCTCGGCCGGCTGCGGGTGGAGGCCGACGACCGCGGCATCACCGTCGTCAACGCCGTGCGCGTCCACCGGTACGAGTGGCCCGAGGTGCTGGGCGTGACCATGCCCGAGGGCGAGCCGTGGCCCAAGCTCGACCTGGCCGACGGGTCCAGCGTCGGCGCCATGGGCATCCAGGGCGCCGAGAAGGCCCGCTCCCGCAAGGCCGTGGCCGAACTCCGCGCCCTCATCCACACCTACGGCGAGGCCCCCGACCGCGGCTGAAGAAGAGGGGGGACATGCCGCAGGCCGGTGACCGGGACGGGGGGCGGGTTCGGGGCGCCTCGGCGGTGGAGTCCAGGCAGGACCTGTCAGGTTTCGGACCCAGGTGACAGGGTGCGCGTGTCGTCCGGGCGATCGCCGGAGCCCGGTGCGTCACCGGCTCCGCCGGGGGGCTCGGCGGCGCGGGTGGCGCGGGCGCCCAGTTCGCGCAGATACGCCGATAGCTCGGGCGGCTCGTGCACCTCGAACTCGCAGCCCAGCATGAGCAGGCGCGCCGCCGTCCACTCCAGGGTGTCGGCCGGTCCGCGCAGGCGGCAGCTACGCTCGCCGATCGGTTCGACCTCTCCCGCGGCGGCGCCGAGCCGGCTTCTCACCTGGCCTGCCGGAAGGTGCAAGGTCGCCACCACCTGGTAGGTCGGCGCGAGCGAGTACATCTTGCCGCTGATGAACGCGGCCGCGTCCTGTTCGGGCGGCACACGGGCCGGGACCCGCACGCCGGTCGCCTGCGGCTCGCCGATGCGGTCGACGCGGAAGAAGCGCCAGTCGTCGCGGTCGGTGTCGTACGCCAGCAGATACCAGCGGCGCCCGGCCGCCACCAGGCGGTACGGCTCGGTCAGCCGCCGGGTCTCGGTGCCGTCGCCGGACCGGTAGGCGAAGCGCAGGCGTTCACGGCGGAGATTTCGGCGCCTACGTCGCGCCGGAGGTGGCCAAGGCCGCTCCGGACCACGTGGCCGGCGTCTACGTCGTCAGCGGCCTCGGCTTCCCCACCGAGAAGGACCTTCCGGACATGACCGAGGAGGAGCGGGCGGTCTTCGCGTGGTTCCAGCGACAGGACTGGATGAACGGAGTCGACCACCATGCGCTGTTGCGCGCGGCGCCGCAGACCTTCGCCTGCGGATGGCACGACTCCCCGATCGCGGCACTGGCCTGGATGACGCAGAAGTTCCACGAGTTCAACGCCTCCGGCAGGCCGCTCGAGCAGGTGATCGACCGCGACCTGTTCCTCACCAACGTGAGCCTGTACTGGTTCACCGGGACGTTCGGGACGTCGGCCTGGCCGTACTACGACAGCACCGGTTTCGGCTGGCCGGAGGGACAGATGGCCGTACCGACCGGCGTCTACAGCGGACCGCCCGGAATCCGCCGGCTCGCCGAACGCCACAACACCATCGTCCACTGGCCGCAGGACAACCCCGGCGGCCACCACTTCATCGCCATGGACCGGCCGGACCACCTCGCCGCCGACCTCCGCGCGTTCTTCGCCAAGGTCCGCTGACCGTCGCGGAACGGCCGCGTCGTCCTCGCCTGCCGGTGGCCCTCGTGCAGCGCCAGCATGCGCTTCTGCCCGACCGACTCGCTGCGGGCCAGAGTGCGCTGCGCGGCCGCGATGTCGGCGGGGTCGATGCGCGACAGCAGACGGCCGGCCTCGGCCCACGCCTCCTCGGAGGTGTCCCGGGTGATCACGGGGCGGCCGGTGGGTGGTCACCAGGGGGCGGCCGGTCCGCGCCCGTCTGGGCGTCCAGTGCGGGGGAGGACATGGGAGGACCTCGCAGGGTCGTCGCGTGGGGGCGCCCCCTCATAGTTGCCCCCTAATCCTACCAAGTCAATGGGTAATGCGCCGGACGGGCCTGTCCGGGCAGGGGCGAGGGCCCCGGGTGGCGCGTAATGTGAGGGGGTGCGGCAAGAGACATCGCGGGCCCGCGAGATCGAGAGCCCCGCCATGCTGGCCGGCCTGCTCGGCGAGCGGGCCTACCTCGCCGACGAGGGGCTCGCGACCGCGTGCTTCCTCGCGCTGAGAATGGGCCGCCCCCTGTTCCTGGAAGGGGAGGCCGGCGTCGGCAAGACCGAGCTGGCCAAGACCCTCGCCGCCGTGCTCGGCGCGCCGCTGATCCGCCTGCAGTGCTACGAGGGCCTCGACGCCGCCCAGGCGCTCTACGACTGGGACTTCGCCCGCCAGCTCCTGCACCTGAAGGCCGCCGAGGCCACCGGCGCGACCGGCGCGGGCGAGGCCGCCCGGCTGGAGGGCGAGCTGTACGACCGGCGCTTCCTGATCGCCCGCCCGCTGCTGCGGGCGCTGGAGACCCGGCCCAGCGTGCTCCTGGTCGACGAGGTCGACCGGGCCGACGACGAGTTCGAGGCGTTCCTGCTGGAGGTGCTGTCCGACTTCACCATCTCCATCCCCGAGCTCGGCACGGTCAGGGCCGAGACGCCGCCCGTCGTGGTCGTCACCTCCAACCGCACCCGCGACGTGCACGACGCGCTCAAGCGCCGGTGCCTGTACCACTGGCTGGAGCACCCGTCCTTCGACCGGGAGGTCGCCATCCTGCTCCGGCGGCTGCCCGACTGCACCGAGACCCTCGCCGGCCAGGTGGCCGCCGCGGCGGGGCGGCTGCGCGGCGCCGGCCTGCTCAAGCCGCCGGGCGTCGCCGAGACCCTCGACTGGACGCAGGCCCTGCTCACCCTCGGCGCCCGCGACCTGGACCCGGGGCTCGCCGCCGCGACGCTGGGCGCGGTGCTGAAGTACCGCGAGGACCAGCAGGCCGCCCTGGCGAACGGCCTGCTGCGCCATGCGTGAGGGCGGCTCCCGCCGCACCGCCGCCGGAGCGCGGCCGGGCGAGGGGGTCGCCGCGACCATGACCGCGAGCATGACGGCGACCATGACGGCGACCATGACGGGGTTCGCCCGCACGCTGCGGGCGGCCGGCGTCCCCGCCGACCACGAGCGCACCCAGGCGTTCCTGCGCGCCGCGGGCCATCTCGGCGCCGGAGACCCGGGGAGCGTCTACTGGGCCGGCCGCCTGACCCTGTGCGCCGGCCCCGACGACCTGCCCCGCTACGACCGGTGCTTCGCCGCCTACTTCGGCGGCGACCGCGCCCGCGCCGGCCGCGCGGCCCCGCCGGCGGTCACCGTCGTCCGGCACGTCGCCGCCGCGGACGGCGCCGGGACGCGCGAGCCCGGCGACCAGGAGGCCCTCGCGGCGACGGCCAGCCCCACCGAGGTGCTCAGACGCCGCGACGTCGCCCGCCTGACCGCCGCCGAGCGCGAGGAGATCAACCGCCTGCTCGCCCTGCTGCGCGCCCGCCGCGAGCAGCGCCGCTCCCGGCGGTTCACCCCGGCCGCCCGCGGCATCCTGGACCCGCGCCGCACGATGCGTGAGACCCTGCGCAGGGGCGGGGAGATCGCCCGCCTGCGCCGCCGCGCGCCGCGCACGACTCCCCGGCGCGTCGTCCTGCTGGTCGACGTCAGCGGGTCGATGGCCCCCTACGCCGACACGCTGCTGCGCTTCGCCCACGCGCTGGTGCGGTGCGAGCCGCGCGCCACCGAGGTCTTCAGCGTCGGCACCCGGCTCACGCGGGTCACCGGCGAACTGCGCCGGCGCGACGCCGGCGCCGCGATGCTGCGCGTGTCCGAGGCGATCCCCGACTGGAGCGGCGGCACGCGCCTGGGCGAGGAGCTCAAGGAGTTCCTCGACCGGTGGTCCTGCGCCCGGGGCGCGGTCGTGGTCATCGCCTCCGACGGCTGGGAGCGGGGCGACCCCTCGCTGCTCGGCGCCCAGATGGCGCGGCTGTCGCGGCTCGCCCGCCGGGTGGTGTGGGTCAACCCGCACAAGGGCCGGGAGGGCTACCTGCCGCTGACCGGCGGCATGCGCGCGGCGTTGCCGCACGTCGGGGCGTTCGTCGCGGGGCATAGCCTGGCGGCGTTCGAGGAACTGGCGGAAAGGCTGTCGCATGCGTGACGTGCTGTCGCAGATCGTGCGGTGGTGGGAGGCCGGAGAGACCTTCGGCCTGGCGACGGTGGTCGGCACCTTCCGCAGCGCCCCGAGGCCGCCCGGCGCCTCCATGGCCGTCCTCGGCGAGGAGGCCGTCGGCAGCGTGTCCGGCGGCTGCGTGGAGGGCGCGGTGTACGAGCTGGCTCAGGAGGTGACCGCCACCGGCCGCCCGGTGCTGCAGCGGTACGGGGTCAGCGACGACGACGCCTTCTCCGTCGGGCTCACCTGCGGAGGGATCATCGACATCCTCGTCGAGCCGGTGTCGCGCCGGACCTTCCCCGAGCTGGGCGAGATCGCCGCGTCGGTGCGGCGGCACGAGCCGGTCGCGGTCGCCACCGTCATGTCCGGGCCCGGGCGGGTCGGCGCGCGCAGGGTCGCCTGGGACGGCCGGGCGTCGGGGTCGCTCGGGGCCGCCCGGCTGGACGCCGCCGTGGACGACGACGCGCGCGGCATGCTCGCCCAGGGCCTCACCGGCGTGCGCAGGTACGGCCCCGAGGGCGAGCGGCGGCTGGACGACCTGGCGGTGTTCGTCCACTCTTTCGCCCCTCCGCCGCGCATGCTGGTCTTCGGCGCGATCGACTTCGCCGCCGCCGTCGCGCGCCTCGGCAAGTTCCTCGGCTACCACGTCGTGGTCTGCGACGCCCGCCCGGTGTTCGCCACCGCCAAGCGCTTCCCCGAGGCCGACGAGGTCGTGGTGAAGTGGCCGCACGACTACCTGTCCACCGCGCAGGTCGACGAGCGCACCGTCATCTGCGTGCTCACCCACGATCCCAAGTTCGACGTGCCGCTGCTGGAGGTCGCGCTGCGCACCCCCGCCGGTTACGTCGGCGCCATGGGCTCGCGCCGCACCCACGAGGACCGCCTGGAACGGCTGCGCGAGTCGGGGGTGCCCGAGGCCGACCTGGCGCGGCTGCGCTCGCCCATCGGCCTGGACCTCGGCGCCCGCACCCCGGAGGAGACGGCGGTGTCCATCGCCGCCGAGCTGATCCAGCTCCGCTGGGGCGGCTCGGGGCGGGCGCTGACCGAGACCAGCGGCCGCATCCACGGCGCCGACCAGGGGGAGACCGGCGCCGCCGGTCCCCGTGAGGAGCGCCCGTGACCCCGGTCGCCGGCCTGCTGCTCGCCGCCGGCGGCGGCAGCCGCTTCGGCGCGCCGAAGGCCCTGGTGGAGTACGCAGGGGAGCGGCTCGCCGACCGCGGCGTGCGGCTGCTGCGCGACGGCGGATGCGACCCGGTGCTGGTGGTGCTGGGCGCGGCGCCCGCAGGGGTCCCCGGCGCGGTCGAGGTGCACAACCCGCACTGGGCCACCGGCATGGGATCGTCCCTGCGCGCGGGGCTGGCGGCGGTGCCCGGCGAGGCCGGGGCGGTGGTGGTGGCCCTGGCCGACCAGCCGCTGATCCGCCCGGAGGCCGTGCGCCGCCTGGTCGCCGCCTTCCGGGCCGGCGCGACGGTCGCGGTGGCCGCCTACGGCGGCGCGCCGCGCAACCCGGTGCTGATCGCGCGCGAGCACTTCGCCGAGGTCGGGGCGCTCGCCGAGGGCGACGTCGGCGCCCGGCCGTTCCTGCGGGCCCATCCTGAGCTGGTGACGCCGGTGCCCTGCGACGACGCCGGCGACCCCGCGGACGTCGACACCCCGGGTGATCTGGACGCGCTCGGCGCCCGCGACGGCTGACCCGGCGCCACCTGCGCCTTTCCCGGCCACCGGCGCGGGCAGTACGATCATGCCATCGGCGGAGAGGAGACGGGTGATGGTGGACGAGCAGCGTCCTTCCAAAGAGCTGGACGTGGGCCGCCCGAACGTCGCCCGGATGTACGACTACTACCTCGGCGGCAAGAACCACTTCCCCGCCGACCGCGCCGCCGCCGAGAAGGTGATCGAGATCTCGCAGGGGAAGGTGCGGGAGGCGGTGCGCGAGAACCGCGACTTCCTCGGCAGGGCCGTCAGGTTCCTGGCCCGCGAGGTCGGGGTGCGCGGCTTCCTCGACCTCGGCGCCGGCCTGCCCACCCAGAGCAACGTGCACGAGGTGGCGCTGGCCGCCGCCCCGGACGCCCAGGTCGTCTACGTCGACAACGACCCCGTCGTGGCCACCCACGGCAGGGCGCTGCTCGCCACCAACCCGCGGGTGTCCTTCCTGGAGGCCGACCTGCGTCGCCCCGGCGAGATCTTCTCGGCGCTGCCCGCCACCTTCGCCCTCGACCGCCCGGTCGGCGTGCTCATGGTGTCGTGCCTGCACTTCGTCCCCGACCATGAGGACCCCTGGGGCCTGGTCGCCGCCTACGCCCGGGCGCTGCCGAGCGGCAGCCACATCGTGATCTCGCATCTCGGCTCCGACGCGTTCCCCTCGGAGATGGCCGAGGGTCGCAAGGTCTACGGAGCGGCCAACGCCATCCTGGAGGCCCGGCCGCGCGCGTCCATCCTGCGGCTGTTCGACGGGCTGCAGGTCATCGACCCCGGCGTCGTCCCGCTCAACGAGTGGCGGCCGTCCCCGGACGCCCTGCCGCTGGGCGGGGGGTTCCTGCCGGTGCTGGGCGGCGTCGGCCGCGTCCCCTAGCGTCAACCTGGCGTCCCCTGGCGTCCGTTGGTCACGTCCCCTCGCGCTCTGGTGTGCCCTGACGTCCCTGGGGTCCTCGGCGTGCCGTGGCCGCTTCCGGCCACGGCGCTGTTGGCCTTGGCCGTCGAAATAGGGGAACATCCTTCTGTTACCCACGAGTAGGAGGACCGGGATGCGCATCGGCATGGCACTGAACTACGCCGGGGGGTTCAAGGAGACCGTCGCCGAGCTGGCCGACTACGAGAGCGCCGGGCTCGACATCGTCTTCGTCGCCGAGGCCTACAGCTTCGACGCCGTGAGCCAGATGGGCTACATCGCCGCGAGAACCGAACGACTGCAGATCGCCTCCGGCATCCTGCCCATCTACTCGCGCACGCCCACGCTGCTCGCCATGACGGCGGCCGGCATGGACTACGTCTCCGACGGCCGTTTCGTGCTCGGCCTCGGCGCCTCGGGCCCGCAGGTGATCGAGGGCTTCCACGGCGTGCCCTACACCGCGCCGCTGGCCCGCACACGCGAGGTGATCGAGATCTGCCGCAAGGTGTGGCGGCGCGAGAGGCTGACCTACGAGGGCCGCCACTACACCCTGCCGCTCCCCGCCGGGCAGGGCACCGGCCTGGGCAAACCGCTCAAGCTGATCAACCACCCGGTCCGGCCGCGCATCCCGATCGTGGTGGCGGCCATCGGCCCGAAGAACGTCGAGCTGACCGCCGAGCTGGCCGAGGGCTGGGAGCCGATCTTCTACGTCCCCGAGAAGGCCGCCGGCGTGTGGGGCGCGTCCCTGGCGGCGGGCAAGGCCAGACGCGACCCCGAACTGGGGGAGCTGGACGTCATCGCCCAGGCCACCCTGGCGATCGGCGACGACGTCTCGGGCTACCTGGAGTTCGGCAGGCCGATGGCGGCGCTCTACATCGGCGGCATGGGCGCCAAGGGCAAGAACTTCTACAACGACCTGGCGCGGCGCTACGGCTACGAGCGGGAGGCCGAGCGCATCCAGGACCTCTACCTCGAAGGCAAGAAGGACGAGGCCGCGGCCCAGGTGCCGATGGAACTGCTGGAGAAGATGTCGCTGGTCGGCCCCGAGGGCTTCGTCCGCGACCGCGTCGCGGCCCTGCGGGAGTCGGGGGTCACCACCATCAACGTCAACCCGATCGCGGGGTCGCACAAGGAGCGCCTGGCGCTGATCGAGAAGATCAGGGAGCTGGCGGGCTGACCTGTCTCGCGGCGCGTCGCGGCGGCGTCGTCCGGTCCCCGTCCCAGGCCGGAGGCGCCCGCGCGGCCGTCCCCTTCGCTTCGGGCCTCAACATGCGCACGGCTGCATATAACGCTCTGTAGCTGTTTGACAGGTAAACAGGTCTCTAATACAAATAGTTGGTAAAAGCTGAAAACTGGGGGCCTGTAGTGGTGGTGCAGGGGGACACCCGGGCGGACGCGCATGGCGAGTCGGGGGGCCGCCGGACCTACACTCATCGCGAGATCCTCAAGGTCATGTCCGGGCTGCTCATCGCCCTGATGACCTCGATGATCTCGACGTCTTTGGTCGGCAACGCGCTGCCCACCATCGTGGGCGAGTTCCGTGCGCAGGACGAGCTCGCCTGGGTCGCGAGCGCGCCGCTGCTGACGATGACCGCCTCCACGCCGCTGTGGGGCAGGCTGTCAGACCTGTTCGGGCGCAAGCGCATGTTCCAGCTCGCCCTGGTGGTGTTCATCGCCGCCTCCCTGCTGGCGGGCGCGTCGCAGAGCGTCGGCATGCTCGTCAGCGCCCGCGCCCTGCAGGGCATCGGCACCGGCGGCCTGTCGGCGCTGACCCAGGTGATCCTCGGCGACGTGGTGCTTCCGCGCGAGCGGGGCCGCTACTCCGGCTACATCGGCGCGGTCTTCGGCGTCTCCACGGTCGGCGGCCCGCTGCTCGGCGGGTTCATCGTGGACGCCCCGTGGCTCGGCTGGCGCTGGTGCTTCTACATCTGCGTCCCCTTCGCCCTGGTGGCCTTCGCCGTCATCCAGCGGGTGCTGCGCCACGACCGCGACCCCCGCGACGCCCGCGTCGACTGGTGGGGCGCCTTCGCCATCACCGGCGGGGCCAGCGCGCTGATGCTGCTGCTGTCGTTCGGCGGCGACGAGTTCGCGTGGAACTCCGGCTGGAGCTTCGGCCTGGGCGCCCTCGCGGCGGTGCTGGTCGCCCTGTCGATCCTCGCCGAGCGCCGCGCCGCCGACCCCATCCTGCCGCCGCGCCTGTTCCGTGACCGCACCTTCGTCCTGGCCGGCGGCGCCTCCCTGCTGGTCGGCCTCGCCCTGTACGGCGCGATGACCTACCTGCCGCAGTACTTCCAGGTCGTCAAGGGCATGAGCCCCACCATGTCCGGCATCATGACCACGCCACTGGTGCTGAGCCTGCTGGTATCGGCCGTGGCCTCCGGGCGCGTGGTCACCCGCACGGGCCGGTGGAAGATCTTCCCGGTGGCGGGCCTGCTGCTGATCTGCGCCGGCAGCGCTCTGCTGTCGCTGCTGCGCACCGACTCCAGCGGCTGGAGCATCGGCCTGGACACCGCCCTGCTCGGCACCGGGTTCGGCTTCAGCATGCAGATGCTCGTCCTGGCCGCCCAGAACGCCGCGCAGGCGCGCGACATGGCCGTGTCCACCTCCGGCGTCTCCTTCTTCCGCAACCTCGGCGGAGCGGTGGGCGTGGCGGCCCTGGGAGCCCTGCTCACCACCCGGGTCAGGGACGAGATCACGGCCATGGTGGCCTCCGGCCGCGTCCCGGTCCCGGCGGGCGCCGACCTCGGTCTCGGCACCCCCGACGCCATCAGACGGCTGTCCCCGGCCCTGCAGCACATCGTCGTGGAATCCTTCACCGCCGCCATGCAGTCGGTGTTCCTGGCGTGCGTCCCGGCGGCCGTCATCGGCTTCGTCGCGGTGATCTACCTGCGCGAGCTGCCGCTGCGCTCCTCCCGCAACGTCCCGGCGAAGGCCGGCTGACCGTACAGTTCGGGACATGACCATCATGTACGAATCGCGGAGGGCCAGGGTCGCGGCCCTGCTGGCCGAGCGCGGGGTCACCGCCCTGCTGGTCACCCGCGGCGTCAACGTCCGCTACCTCACCGGCCTGGTCAGCTCGAACGCCGCCGTGCTCGTGCGCGCGGACGCCTCCGCGGTCCTCGCGACCGACTCCCGCTACATCGAGACCGCCCGCCGCGACTGCCCCGGCGTCGAGGTCGTCCAGGAGCGCGACGTGGCCGGCGCCCTGGCCTCGATGGCCGACCGGCCGGCCATCGAGGCCCACGACATGTCCGTGGCCCGCTACCGGCGGCTCGGCGGCGACCTGCCGCCGGTCGAGGGCCTGGTGGAGGCCGTGCGCGTCGTGAAGGACGAGCCGGAGATCCAGGCGCTGCGCACCGCGTGCGAGCTGACCGACCGCGCCTTCGCCGACGTGGTCGCCGCGATCGCCCCCGGCATGACCGAACGGCAGGTCGCCCGCGCCCTGGAGGCCCGCATGATGGAGCTCGGAGCCGACAAACCCGCCTTCGACACCATCGTGGCGAGCGGGCCGAACGGCGCCGTCCCCCACCACAGCCCCGGCGAGCGCCCCATCGAGCGCGGCGACCTGGTCACCATCGACTTCGGCGCCCTGTACGGCGGCTACCACGCCGACATGACCAGGACCGTCGCCGTCGGCCCGGTGGCCGGGTGGCAGCGAGAGCTGTACGACCTGGTCAGGGCGGCGCAACGCGCCGGGCGGCACGCGCTCGCGCCGGGCGCGGCCGCGGCCGAGGTGGACGCCGCCGCGCGCGAGGTGATCGACGCCGCCGGGCACGCCGCGCACTTCGGCCACGGTCTCGGGCACGGCGTGGGCCTGGAGATCCACGAGGACCCGTTCCTGCGTCCCGCCGGTGCCGGTAGACTTGACGATCGGGTTCCGATCACCGTCGAGCCCGGCGTCTACCTGCCAGGCAGGGGCGGCGTCCGCATCGAGGACACCCTCGTGACGCGCGCCGGCGGCCCGGAGCTCCTCACCCGCACCACCAAGGAGCTGCTGGTCCTGTGAGGCGGAACGGCGCTCAGTGTGACCATGACGACGCAGGAGAGTAACGAGTGGCGACGACCAACGACCTCAAGACCGGCCTGGTGCTCAAGCTCGAAGGCGGCGACCTCTGGAGCGTGGTGGATTTCCAGCACGTCAAGCCCGGCAAGGGCGGCGCCTTCGTCCGCACCAAGCTCAAGAACGTGCTCTCCGGCAAGGTCGTCGACAAGACCTTCAACGCCGGCGTGAAGGTCGAGGTGGCCAACGTCGACAAGCGCGAGATGCAGTTCTCCTACCTCGACGGCGACGACTTCGTCTTCATGGACACCGAGACCTACGACATGCTGAACGTGTCGCGGGCGACCGTCGGTGACGCGGCCAACTACCTGCTGGAGAACACCCTGGCGACGGTGGCCGTCAACGAGGGCAACGTCCTGTACGTCGAGCTCCCGGCGGCCGTCGAGCTGCTCATCGCCCAGACCGAGCCCGGGCTGCAGGGCGACCGCTCGACCGGCGGCACCAAGCCCGCCACGCTCGAGACCGGCGCCGAGATCAAGGTGCCGCTGTTCATCACGACGGGTGAGAAGGTCAAGGTCGACACTCGCACCGGCGAGTACCTCGGCCGGGCCTGAGGTGTCGGCTCGGGGAAAGGCTCGCAGGCGCGCCCTTGACATCCTCTTCGAGGCGGAACTGCGCGACGAGCCGCCGGTCGGCGTGCTCGCCGAACGGGTGGAGCGCGCCGAGCCGCCCGTCAACGAGTACACCGCGACGCTGGTCGAAGGCGTGAGCCGCCACCGCTCGCGCATCGACGAGCTGATCTCGACCTACTCCGAGGGCTGGACCCTCGACCGCATGCCCGCCGTCGACCGCAACCTGCTGCGGGCCGGCACCTACGAGCTGCTGTGGGTCACCGACGTTCCCGAGGCGGTGGTCATCAGCGAGTGGGTGCACCTGGCCTCCGAGCTGTCCACCGACGAGTCGCCGCAGTTCGTCAACGGCCTGCTCGCCCGTTTCAAGCAGCTCAAGCCGTCTCTCGCCCTCTGAGGCCGGGCCGTGGCCCGCACGGCGTAGGCTGGGGCCGACCGACATGCTTTTAGGAGGCGAGCCGAAGTTGCGCACCGAAGGCGCCGCACGCCAGGCGGCCACCTCTCCGGCGGTGCGCACCGCCGTGGTGTGGGACGCGCTGCTGGCCGCGCTGGCCGGCCGGGTCGGCGCCACCGGGCGCGAACGGCTCGACATCGTCGACGCCGGCGGCGGCACGGGCGGGTTCGCCGTGCCGCTCGCCGTGCGGGGCCACGCCGTCACGGTGGTCGACCCCAGCCCCGACTCGCTGGCCGCCCTCGAACGCCGGGCGGCCGAGGCGGGGGTGAGCGTCAAGGGCATCCAGGGCGACGCCTCCGACCTGCGCGAGCTGCTCGAGCCGGGCTGCGCCGACCTGGTGCTGTGCCACAGCGTGCTGGAGTACGTCGAGGACCCCGCGAGCGCCCTGGAGGCCGTCGCCGCCGTGCTCAGGCCCGGCGGGGTGGTCAGCGTCCTTGCGGCCAACCCGGTCGCCACGGCGATCCACCGCTCCCTGTCGGGCCATTTCGACGAGGCCCGGCAGGCTCTGGCCGATCCGGCCGGCCGGTGGGGTGAGCACGACCCGACGCCACGGCGTTTCAGCGGCGAGGCGCTCGCCGGCCTGCTGGCGGCGGCCGGGTTCACCCCCGGTGAGGCCAGGGGCGTGCGCGTCTTCGCCGACCTGGTGCCGGGCCGGCTGCTGGACGGCGAGCCGGGGGCCGCGCGGGCGCTGATCGCGCTCGAACAGGCCGCCGCCGCCCACCCGGTGCTGCGCGACATCGCCACCCAGCTCCACTTCCTCGGGCACCGATGAGGGGCCTCTCTCGCCGGCGCGCCCGCCGGATGGAACGCCCGTTCGGATAGGATGACCTCGTGTCGCGCAAGCAGGTTCTGCGGTCCGAGCCGGGGCCGCACCACCAGGGCCCGGGCCGGGCCCCGCTGGCCGACGACACCGGCTGCCCGATCCTGCACGTCGACATGGACGCCTTCTTCGCCAGCGTCGAACTGCTCGAACGCCCCGAGCTGAAGGGCACCCCCGTGATCATCGGCGCCGCGGGCGCCCGGGGGGTCGTGCTCAGCGCCACCTACGAGGCGCGGCGGTTCGGGGTGCACTCGGCGATGCCGATGACCCGCGCCCGCCGCCTGTGCCCGCAGGCCGTGATCATCCCGCCCAGCCACGGCAAGTACTCCGAGGTCTCCAAGGGCGTGATGGAGATCTTCCACACCATCACGCCCGAGGTCGAGCCGATCGCCTCCGACGAGGCGTTCCTCGACGTGCGCGGTGCCGTGCGCCGGCTCGGGCCGCCCGCCGAGATCGCCGCGCTCATCCGCGCCCAGGTCGCCGAGCGTCACGGCATCACCTGCTCGGTCGGCGTCGCGAGCAGCAAATTCGTCGCCAAGCTCGCCTCCCGGCACTGCAAGCCCGATGGCCTGCTGGTCATCCCCGCCGACGGGGTCGTGGAGTTCCTCCACCCGCTGCCGGTCGCCGCCCTGTGGGGCGTCGGCGAGCGCACCGAGCAGGCCCTGGTGCGCCTCGGCATCAAGACCGTGGGCGATCTGGCCCACGTGCCCGCATCGACCCTCCAGCGCGAGTTCGGGGCCGTCGGGACCCATCTGGCGGCCCTCGCCTGGGGGCGCGACGAGCGCAGGGTCACCCCGCACGCCCCCGACAAGAGCATCGGCGCCGAAGAGACCTTCTCCCACGACGTGGACGACCCCGAGGCCATCCAGCGCGAGCTGCTGCGGCTGTCCGAGCGGGTCGCCGCCCGGCTGCGCGCGGGCGGCCACGTCGGCCGCACGGTGAGCGTCAAGCTCCGCCGCTCCGACTTCACGACGATCACCCGCTCGCGCACGCTCCGTGAGGCGACCGATGTGGCGAAAGAGATATATGCCACTGCCTGTGCGCTCTACCGGGCCGCCGGTCTGGAGCGCGTACGGCTCCGTCTGGTCGGCGTGCGGGTCGAGAACCTCCGTCCCGCGGGCACCGCGACGCATCAGCTCGGTCTCGGAGAACGGGAAACGGGCTGGCGGGAGGCCGAAATGGCGATGGACCGCGCCACGCGGAGGTTCGGCCCCGAGGCGGTCCGCCCGGCTTCGCTCGTTCGCCCTCGGTTCGATGGAATGGATCTATGACGTCACCTCCGGTTTGGTCTACGTTGGACGTTTTCTTTCGCCTACGTCTACAGCCTCGTATTCTGGGGATAACCGACCGCGAGGTCCGGACACCCTGTGGTGCCCGTTGCCGTCTTCCCCGACTAGGGGCCGTCCTTGGGAGGCGCCGTGCCGCTCTCTGAGCACGAGCAGCGCTTGCTCGACCAGATCGAGCAGGCCCTTTATGCCGAGGACCCGAAGTGGGCCAATACCGTTCGGATCAGTGATCCGCGCAACCACTACAAGCGCCGCCTGGTCAAAGCCGCCATCGGCTTCGTCCTCGGTGTCGTCCTGTTGATGGTCGGCGTCGTGGCACCCGACCTGATCCCGCTCAGTGTCGTCGGCTTTGTGGTCATGCTCGCCGCATGCATGTGGGGCCTGTCGTGCTGGAAACGCATGAACGGGTTCGGCGGTGAGACGAGGCCGGGCGCCACCGGAAAGCCGGACCGCCGGCGGGGCGCGAAGCCGAGTTTCATGGAGCGCATGGAAGAGCGCTGGCGCCGCAGGGGCGAAGAACGCTGATCCGCCGCGGCGGGCCCCCGTGATCCCACGGCGACGGCCCGCCCCCGGCGGCCCTGCACGCTCCTCCCACTCCGGCGACCCGACGGCGACTTCTCACCCGCCCGAATCTCCGCACGCACGGTGACCATCCCCTCTACCCACCGCGACTCCGCACCCGCGTGTCATCACCGGGGAAGATCTTCCCTCGGAGAATCCCCGCATCCGCGCGCGCACGACCGCGAAGGCCCCTACGTGGAAGGTGCGGCGTGAAGGCCCGCAGGTCGCCTGCGGGCCTTCGGTGACGGGGGTCGGGTCAGCGGCGGGAGCCGGTCAGCACCCGCTCCTCCACGAGGTCGGCGCCGGTGGGCTCGGCGACGTCGCGGCGGCGCGGCCACAGGCGCAGCGTCTCCAGCCGGTCGAACCCGTCGAGCACCTTCTCCCCGGCGTGCCTGAGCCGGCGCAGCGTGGAGGGCGGCAGCAGCGTGGCCCGCAGCCGCCGCCCGCGCGTGACCCCGGCGCGCAGGGCGTCCCGCACGCGCCGCAGATCGCCGTCCAGCGGGCGCACCGGCCCCGGCGTCCGCGCGTACCGAATGCGCTCCTCGGCCGCGGCGATGGCCGTGACCGAGGCGGCGGCGTCCTGGTCCAGCCCGCACTGCTCGGCGACCCTGCGCGCCAGGGCGCGCGGGCTCTCGCTCGCCTCGTGGCCCAGTCCGAGGTCGTAAAGCGTGTCGATCAGCTCCTGCCAGGACCCGTGCACGGCCTCGCCCAGGTGGGCCGCCGGCGCCGGGACCCGCCCCTGCGTCCGCACCTCTGACGGTCCGGCCATGCCCGCCCGCCTCTCCGGCGGTGCGGTGCCCGCCGGTACCTCCGGCGAGGTGGCGTCCAAGGCGAGCCCGCCGACGCCGGCCCTCGCCCAGGCGCGCCGGCGCCGGCGGCGCACCACCGTCCGCGCGGCGGCCGGGATGAGCCCGATGAGCAGCAGGATGCCCACGCCGATGCCGATCTTGCCGGCCAGGGGCACACCGGGGTCCACGGCCACCGGGTCCACCGGCAGGCCGGTGTCGGGGTCGCGGGGGGTGCGCCCGCGGGCCCCGAGCGCGCCGGCCGGGTCACTGGTCTCGGTCCCGTCGCTCGGGCCGGCGCTCGGGACGTCCCCGGGGGCGGCGGCGTCGACCGGCGGGCGGCTGTAGTCGGGGACGCGGGCGGTGGCCTGTCCGAGGCCGCCGGAGGGGGTGGGCTCGAACCGCAGCCAGCCGGCCCCCTGGAAGTACAGCTCGGGCCAGGCGTGCAGGTCGTGGGTGCGCACCTGCCAGGTCCCGCCGATGAAGCTGCCGCCGGTGTAGCCGATGCCGACGCGCGCGGGGATGCCGAGGACGCGGGCCATCACGGCCATGGCCGCGGCGAACTGCTCGCAGTAGCCGGCGCGGTTGCGCAGGAAGTCGGCCAGCGCGTCGTTGCCGTTGCCCTGGGTGGCCAGGCTGTAGACGAAGTCGCCGCCGGTGAACCACGACTGCAGCTTGACCGCCATCTCGTAGGGCGTGTCGGTGTCGGAGACCCGCTCGTGGGCCAGCGCGCGGATCTGCCGCGGCAGGTCCGGGGGGAGGGCGAGGTAGCGCGTCAGGATCTCGGGATCGGAGGCGGGGAGCATCGCCCGCAGCTCCTCGGCGGGTGGCTGCGGCTCCTGCCCGGTGACGCTGTAGGTCTGCCCGCCGGCCGTGTCGCGCGTGGAGAACACCATCAGGCTGCTCTGGTCGGCGCGCCAGTCGCCGTCGACCCGCACCGTGGAGGACGGGTAGGGCAGGGGCAGGAAGCTGAGCCCCTCCACGTCGTCGCTGACGGTGATCCGGGTGCTGAACGGCTTGAGCGGGACCAGCGTCGACAGGCCGGGCGGCGGGGGCATCGGCCCCTCCGAGACGCGGTCCTCGGGCCGCCCCTTGGGCTGCGACATCGTCCACTGCGCGCCGTCGAAGGTGTCCAGGGCGTACATGCGCAGGTAGCGCGGGACGTTGTCGTTGTTGCTGTAGGTCAGCACCGTGGCGTTCGCCGGCTGGGTGAGCTGGCCGCGCAGGCTGGCGATCGGGTTGGGGATGGTGATCGTGTTGCCGCCCCTGCCGTCGCCCGACCCCACGCCGAAGCCGAACAGCGGGCTCGGCTCCAGCGTCGGCAGCAGCGCGGGCAGCAGGATGGCCAGGGCGATCGCCGCGAAGCCGATGCGCTTGCCGGTCACCGACAGCGGGGCGGTGTCCACCTGCGCGCGGGCGCCGGTGCCGCGCGAGCGGCGCACCAGGACGGCGCGACCCCAGTGACTGAGGCGCTCGCGCCCGTCGGCGGTGAGCAACCCCACGTACCCGAGGGCGCCGATGATGAACGCCGGCCAGCCGATCGGGTCGGTCAGCACCGCCGCCGGGACGGTGAACAGGGCCAGCAGCGGCAGCCCGGCCAGCGCCGCCCGGCGCAGTCGCACGGCCGTCAGGTCGACCAGCACGGCGATCAGGCCGATGCCGCCCACCGCGAGCAGCGCGATCGGCGGTTGGTCGGGCACGGGCGCCGCGTAGTGCTGGATGTCCGACAGCCCCTGCCCGAGCAGCCCGGCCAGGGAGAGGGCGGAGTCCTTGGTGGGGAGGATCCAGGCCCAGTTGTCGTCGCGGGTGAACACCACCGTGAGGTAGACCCCGAGCACGAGAAGCTCGGCCGGGGGGCCGAGCCATCGCGGCGTGGTGTGGCGCGCGGTGAGCACGGAGGCGGCGACGATCACGATGATCGCGCCCATGCCCGCCCAGAACCAGGTGCCCCCGCGGAACAGCGGGTAGAGGGTGAGGGATGCCGCGGCCGTGGCCAGGCCCGCCGCGATCGGAAGTCTCATGCGGCGTCTCCTGCCGTCATCGGTTCCGGCGGGCCGGCGTACCGGCCGCTCTGGCCGGCCTCCTGCCAGACGGCCGCCAGGGAGGTGCCCGCGGGCAGCCGCACGACGCGCCAGCCCGACCCGGCCAGCACGGCCCGCGCCGTCTCGAACGACTCGTCCACCTGCGGATGGTGGGCGGGGGTCTGCTGCCAGCCGCGCACGTCGAGCATGACCGCGACGCCGGTGACGCCGCCGGTGCGCAGCCGGGCGAGCGCCTGGGCCTCCTCGGCGTCCAGGTCGCCGAGGACGGCGACGATGAGGCCGTCACCGCCGCCCTGGCGCAGCGCGGTGACGCCGGACTCCAGCGAGCGGGCGGTGCTCTGCCGCACGACGGCGAGCGCGTCCAGCAAGGCGTGGCCGCCCACGGAGTCGGGCAGGTGCTGGGCGCCCTGGTCGGTGACCAGCCGCAGGCCGAGGCCCTCACGGGCCAGCTGCATCCCGATCGAGGCGGCGGCCGAGACGCCCACCTCGAAGGACGAGCGCGGGCCCTCGCCGCGGTGGGCGTGCCTGCGGGTGTCCAGCAGCAGCGCGCCCCGGCTCTGCCACTGCTGCTCCTCGCGGCGGACCATCAGCTCGCCGTACCGCGCGGTCGAGCGCCAGTGCACCCGGCGCAGGTCGTCGCCCTGGCGGTACTCGCGCGGGCCGATGTCGTCGTCGCCGGCCGCCGCCACGCTGGTGCTGCGGCTGTCGCCGCCACCGGTCAGCTCGCCCGACAGGCGCACGTGGGGGAGCGGCACGACCTCGGGGATGACCATCAGCGTGTCGGTGGCCGTGAACGCGCGGGTCAGCTCGACCAGGCCGAACGGGTCGGCGATGCGCACCGACAGGGGCCCGACGGGAAACCGGCCCCGAAGGTCGGAGCGGACCTTGTAGTCGATCTCCCGGACGCCCTGCGATTCCACCCGGTCGAGGACGAACCGGGGACGGGTGCCGACGGCGTAGGGGACGGTGTCCTCGATCAGCAGCAGCCCCGTGGGCAGCCGCGTGACGTTCTCCAGCCGCACGGTGACCGTGCTGTCGGAGCCGACCTCGACCCTCGCGGGGTCCAGCCGCCGCGCGCAGCTCAGGCGGTAGCGGGTGCGGGCCACGACCAGGGCGGCGATCAGCGGCAACGCGATGATGAGCACGCTCACCCGCAGCAGGTCGTGCTCGCCGAGGAAGAAGGCGCACAGCAGGGCCGCGGCGCCCGAGGCCAGGAACGAGCGGCCGCGCGAGGTGAGCGCCCGGAGCCCCGCCATCACCGTTCCGGCCCCTCCCCGCCGTACCCCCTCTCCCGGCTGTCCGGCACCGGGACGCGGTGGACCAGCTCGGCCAGGACGTGCTCGGGACGGCGGCGCCGGCCCTGGGCCTCCAGGCTCGGGAGCAGGCGGTGGGCCAGCACCGGGACGGCCAGCTCCTGCAGGTCGTCGGGGATGACGTAGTCGCGCCCGGCGAGCGCGGCGTGGGCGCGGGCGGCGCGCACCAGGTGGAGGGTCGCGCGCGGCGAGGCGCCGAGCCGCAGGTCGGGGGACTGGCGGGTGGCGGACACCAGGTCGATGGCGTACTTCTTGACCGGCTGGGAGACGTAGACGGCGCGCACGGCGTCGATGAGGGCCTGCACCTCCGCGGTCGTGGCGACCGGCTCCAGCTTGTCCAGCGGCGAGGAGGCGCCGTGGGAGTCGAGCATCTTCAGCTCGGCGGCGGCCTCGGGGTAGCCCATCGCGATGCGGGCGGTGAAGCGGTCGCGCTGCGCCTCGGGGAGGGGGTAGGTGCCCTCCATCTCGATCGGGTTCTGGGTCGCGATGACCATGAACGGCGCCTCGAGGTGGTAGGTGACGCCGTCGACGGTGACCTGGTGCTCCTCCATGCATTCCAGCAGCGCCGACTGGGTCTTGGGGGAGGCGCGGTTGATCTCGTCGCCGACGACGATGTTGGCGAAGACCGGGCCGGGCTTGAACTCGAACTCGCGGGACTGCTGGTTGAAGGCGCTGACGCCCGTGATGTCGCTGGGAAGCAGGTCGGGGGTGAACTGGACGCGGCGCACGGGGCAGGCGATCGAGCGGGCCAGCGCCTTGGCCAGCATGGTCTTGCCGACGCCCGGCACGTCCTCGATGAGCAGGTGCCCTTCGGCGAGGAGCACCGTGAGGGTGAGCCGGACGACGTCGTCCTTGCCCTCGATGACCGATTCGATCGCCTCACGGATCCGGTGCGCCGTGGCGACCAGACCTTCCAGCTCCTGTCCGACATCGTGGGTTATTCCCACCGGGCCTCCATGAGGGTGTGGCAGCCCCACGCGTGGATCGTTTCGCGGGGGGCTTTGCTTTCCTTTTCCATTGTGCGTACCGACACTACGGTGCCGTGCGTTCCAGGGCGACTATCCGTCATATTCGGGATGAACAGCCCTAGTGTTCTTCTCCGCGGTCGCGTTCAGGTGCCGCCGATGTGCGAATCCCGTGACACTGCGCCGCGTCCGGGGCCTCCGCTTTCCCCGCCCCGCGCGGCGGCCGGCCGGCAGCCGCGCTTCCCGCCGACCCGCCTCGCCTGGGGCGCTCCTCTATTCCCCACCCGCCTCGCCGGGGGCGCTCCACTTTCCTCCACCGGCAACGGGTGCCGGCGGCACCACTTTTCCCCACCCGCGCCGCCGATGTCGGGCGCTCCGCCTTTCCCCGCCGCCGTGCGCACCGCGGCCCCGTCCTCCCCGGCCCGGAAAGGATGCGGGCGCGGGCCGGTTCGAGTGGTGTCAAGAAGGCGGTGCGACACGCCCGGGGCGTGTGCGGCGACGTGAGGCGCTCCACTTCGCTCCACCGCTGCTGACCTGCGCAAACGCTGGGCGTATATCGGCGCGGCGCGGTCTGGATCAGTTGACGGTGGGGAGAAGTGGAGTATGGTGGTGCGCAGTGGAGGGGCTGGGGTAGTAGCGACCAGTCTTTCCACGTGGCACGGGAGGTGGGGCCGGTGTTCCTCGGCACCCATCAACCGCGTCTGGACGAGAAAGGACGACTGTTCCTGCCGGCGAAGTACCGTGAGGAGCTGGCGGAGGGTCTTGTGATCACCAAGGGCCAGGAGCGGTGCCTCTACGTCTTTCCCGTAGAGGAGTTCCAGCGCATCACCGAGGCGCTGCGTACCGCGCCCGTGACAGCCAAGGCCGTCCGCGATTACAGTCGTGTCTTCTTCGCCAGTGCTTCCGACGAGACGCCCGACAAACAGGGGCGGATCACCATTCCCCAGAGCCTGCGCGAGTACGCGGGCCTCCGCCGAGACTGTGTGGTCATCGGGGCCAACACCCGGCTGGAGATCTGGGACGCGACGGCCTGGGACACCTATCTGGCCGACCAAGAGCAGGCGTTCTCCGAGCTGTCGGAGGAGGTGCTGCCAGGAGTTCTTTGACACTAGGTCGACTCGTCGGTGAAAACGTCGTTCGGCGAGGTCTCCACCCGCTCCCATGGTGCCGGGAAGGTTCCCGGTCACCGCAGCGCCGCCGCCAGCTGATGCACCTTCCCCGGTGTCAGGTGGCGGGGCGCGAAGAGGGGACGCGGATGGGGACCTGGCCGGGCGAGCCGTTCAGTGGCGCGGGGGCGTGGCCCTCCGGCGAGGTGACCGAAAAGCAAGGCCGCGAATCCGCGAGCAGGACGTGTCCGGGGGCCATGGACACGACCGAGGCGGCAAAAGGGGGTTAGACCATGCATGTCCACGATCACGCCGAGCCGGGCGGTCACGTCCCGGTGATGCTTCAGCGCGTCCTCGAACTGCTCGCGCCGGCGCTCGAAGGTCCGAGCCCCGTGGTGGTGGACGCCAACCTCGGGCTGGGCGGGCACGCCGAGGCGCTGCTCGCCGCGCACCCGGGTTTGCACCTGATCGGCATCGACCGCGATCCGACCGCCATCGAGCGCTCCACCGCGCGCCTCGCGCCGTACGCCGCGCGCACCACCCTGGTGCGGGCCGTCTCCGACGAGCTTCCCGAGGTGCTTGCGCGCGCCGGCCATCCCCGCGTCGACGGCGCTCTGTTCGACCTCGGGGTGTCCTCCCCGCAGCTCGACGAGGCCGGCCGCGGGTTCGCCTACTCCTATGACGCCCCGCTGGACATGCGCATGGACCCCGAGCAGGCGCTCACCGCCGACGGCGTGGTCAACACCTACTCCGAGGGGGAGTTGACGCGCATCCTCCGCGACTACGGCGAAGAGCGTTTCGCCGCCCGCGTCGCGCGGTTCATCGTCCGCGAGCGGGAGGCCGAGCCGATCACCTCGACCAAGCGACTGGCGGAGATCGTCCGCGAGGCGATCCCCGCCGCCACCCGCCGTACCGGCGGAAACCCCGCTAAAAGAACGTTCCAGGCGTTACGCATCGAGGTGAACGGGGAGTTGTCCGCTCTCGAAGGAGCGCTCCCCGCGGCACTCGACGCACTGAAGGTCGGAGGGCGCGTGGTCGTGCTCTCCTACCACTCACTGGAGGACCGGCTGTGCAAGCAGGTCCTCACGGCGCGAACCAGGGACACCAGCCCTCCGGGGCTGCCCGTCCCGCTGCCGGCCCACCAGCCGCGGTTCCGTCTGGTGACGAGGGGAGCCGAGCTCCCAGACGAGGAGGAGGTGGCGCGCAACCCGCGCGCCGCCTCGGCCAGGTTGCGGGCGGCAGAGAGGATCCGGGAGCCGGAATGAGCATCGACAAGGAGACAATGCAGACCGACGGCGGCACGGCGACCGCCGTCGGTGAACGCCCCATGCGCGCGGCGCGCGGCGCCCGTGTGGCCCCCGCGCCGGCCCGGCCCGACCGCAC
>NZ_JBEXGT010000046.1:0-62699 GCF_040607475.1 Sphaerisporangium sp. NPDC005288
TAACCGGCACCCGTCCACCGGGCACGGCACTCCACCCCGGTGCGTGCCGGAAGTAACCGGCACCCGTCCACCGGGCACGGCACTCCACCCCGGTGCGTGCCGGAAGTAACCGGCACCCGTCCACCGGGCACGGCACTCCACCCCGGTGTGTGCTGGAGGTGATCGGCGCCGGTTCGGCGGGTCGTGGTACGGCGATGCCGGCGCCGACTACGGTGCCCGACCGGGCGCACGTGCGACGGACAGCCCACCAGCAACCCCCCTGACCCGCTCGACGCCGGGCTTGGCCGTGAAAGGCCGCCGACCCGGTGCCCAGGGGCCCGCCGCGATCGCGACGGGCCCCCTGGCCGGGTGGTTCAGACGCCCAGGGCCTCCGCTGCCAGGGCGGTGCCCTCGACCCGGGCCGCGATCTTGGCGAACGCGGTGTCGCGCGAGGTGGAGGTGTCGTCGGCGAACGGCGCGAACCCGCAGTCGTCGCAGGTGCCGAGCCGTTCGGCGGGCAGCCGCCGCGCGGCCTCCAGCACCCGGTCGCGCACCTGTTCCGGGGTCTCGACGGCCGGGTCGATGGGGTCGGTAACGCCGACGAAGATCCGGGCCTGCGCGGGGAGGTGCGCGGCGATGAGGTCCAGCACCCGCCCCGGGTCGGCCTCGCCGGCGAGCTCGACGTAGAAGTTGCCGGCCCGCAGGGTGAACAACGTGGGCAGCAGAGCGGCGTAGTCGACGTCCGCGCTGTGGGTGGAGTCCTGGTCGCCTCCGGGACAGGTGTGCACGCCGATGCGGGCGCGCTCGTCGTCGGTGAAGCGCTCGAGCACCTGGTTGTTGAGGGCCACGAACTGCTCCAGCAGCCCCCCGCTCGGGTCAAGCTTGAGCGACAGCCGCCCTTCGGTGAAGTCGAGCTGCACCACGTGCGCTCCGGCGTCCAGGCAGCCCCGGATGTCGGCCTCGGCCGCGGCGACCAGGTCGTCGACGAAGGCCTTGCGCGGATAGCCGGCGATGCCGTCGGCCGGGTAGAGCAGGCTGAGCGCCGATGGGGCGATGACCGCCTGCTTGACCGGCAGGGCGGTGTGGCGGCGCGCGGCCCGCAGGTAGGTCGCGGCGCGCTCGCCGTAGCGGAACGGCCCGGTCGTCAGGCGGGGAAGCTGCCGGGTGTGGCCGTCGGCGAACGGGATGACCGCCCCGTCCGCGGCCAGGCCGTCCAGCCCGGCGATCGGGTAGGTGGCGAAGCTCGGCTTGGACTGCTCGCCGTCGACCAGGACGGGGCTGCCGATGCTCTCCAGCCTCGCGAGGGTGTCGGCGACGGCCGCATCCTGCGCCGCAGCCAGGTCGTCATCTCCTAAGCGGCCCGCCGCGTGGTCCGCCATCGCGGTCAGCAGGGCGGAGGGCCGGGGAATACTGCCAATGGGTTCGGTGGGGATGCTCATTTCGCGAGCGTAGATAACGATCGCCCCGCCGATCAATGATCGGTCCGGAACCGGACGCCCGCCGACACCCGCCCCGCCCGCCACCCATCGGCGCCCTGAACGGCGGCCCCGGCGAAGACCGCGGGAGCCCCTGATGCGCCGTCCAGGAACGTTCACCGGCTCGGGCGCCGTAACCGGCGCCGGCATCGCCGTACCACGACCCGCCGACCCGGCGCCGATCACCCTCAGCACATGGCCAGGGGTGGGAAAGCGTCCGGTGCGGGGCACTACAGGGACGGGGCAGGACGTCGGGGGCCAGGGGTGGGAAAGCATCCGGTGCGGGGCACTACAGGGATGGGGGCAGGACGTCGGGGGCGAGGGGGAGGGTCACGCGGAAGGTGGCGCCGGCGCCGGGGGCCGTGCGCAGGGCCACGGTGCCGCCGTGCGCCGCGACGAGGCCGGCGACGATCGCGAGGCCGAGGCCGCTGCCACCCGCGGTCGCACTACCGTGCGACGCGCCGTTGCCGGCCGCGCGGGAACCCGCCGCGCCCTCGCCGTCCGAAGACCCGGCACCGTCCGAAGACCCGGCACCGTCCGAAGACCCGGCACCGTCCGAAGACCCGGCACCGTCCGGAGACCCGGCACCGTCCGGAGACCCGGCGCCGTCCGGAGACCCGGCGCCGTCCGGTGAGCCGGCGGGCGTGTCTTCCCGGGGGCCGGGTGGGAGGGGGGTACGGGTTCTGGCGGGGTCGGCGCGGTAGAAGCGTTCGAAGACGCGTTCGGCCTGTTCGGGGGCCAAGCCGGGGCCTTTGTCGGCGACCTCCAGGAACGCGGCGGCGCCGTCCGTCCCCGCGCGCACGGTGATCGGCGTGCCGGCGGGGGTGTGGGTGAGGGCGTTGCCCACGAGGTTCCCGATGATCTGGCGCAGCCGCACCTCGTCGCCGGAGACGATCGGGGCGACGTCACCGGCCACCTCCAGCACCAGCTCGCGGTCGGCGGCGAGGATGCGGGCCTCCTGCACCGCGTCGGCGGCCAGGGCGAGCAGGTCGACCGGGCTCATGGTGAGCGGCCGCTGCTGGTCGAGGCGCGCGAGCAGCAGCAGGTCCTCGACCAGGACGCCCATGCGGGCGGCGGCGTCCTCCACCCGGCGCATGAGGCGGGCCGGGTCGCCGGCGGGATTCTGCCGGTAGAACTCGGCGAAGCCGCGGATGGAGGTGAGCGGCGTGCGCAGTTCGTGCGAGGCGTCGGCGACGAAGCGGCGCATGCGCTCCTCGGAGGTGCGGGCCGCCGCCTCGGAGATCTCCCGCGCGTGGAACGCGGCCTCGATCTGGGCGAGCATGCCGTTGAGTGAGGCGGCCAGGCTGCCGACCTCGGTGCGCGGGTCGCGGTCGGGCACGCGGCGGGCCAGGTCCCCGGCGGCGATGGCGGCGGCGGTGTGCTCCATCTCCACCAGCGGCCGCAGGCTCCTGCGGACGATGACCACGCCGAGGACGGCCAGGACGACCATGACCAGGCCGCCGCCCAGCAGTTCGGTGAGCGCGAGGCGGGCGGTGATCTGGGCGACCGAGGACATGTCGATGGCCACGACCACGCTGCCCACGCCCGCCACCGAGGCGGCGCGCAGCCGCCACTCGCCTCCGCCCGACTCGGCGGGGACGGTCTGCGGGCGCCACGCCGAGGCGGCGAGGTCGGGCAGCACCGGCCCGGGCCGGTGCTCGGCCTCCAGTCCGGCGAGGGTGGCGACGACCCGCCCTTCGCCGTCGCGGAGCTGGATCAATCCGTCGGGGGGCACGCGACTGCCGAGGCCGGGCCCGCGTTGCAGGCGGTGGGCGACGTCCTGGACGAAGGTGGCGAGCTGCTGGTCGACCCGGTCGACGAGGTAGCCGCGCAGCACCGACACGCTGCCCGCGCCGATGCCGGCGAGCGCGATGGCGACGAGCGCCAGCATGGTGGCGATCAGCTTGATGCGTAGCGGGGTCCGGGCGAACAGGGACGCGACGACCGCCCGCCGCCGGGCGAGCGCGGACGCCACCGCCCCGCCGCCGCGGACGGCCCGCGAGAGGGGCGGCGAGGAGACGGGCGGAGGAGAGGCGGGCGGAGGAGACGCGGGCGGTGAGGAGGCCGGCGGAGGGGAGGCGGGCGCGGTCATGGGGGCGGGGTGCGCAGGACGTACCCGACGCCGCGCAAGGTGTGGATGAGCCGGGGGGTGGTGTTGTCGATCTTCCTGCGCAGCACGGAGACGTACGACTCGACGATGCCGGCGTCGCCGCGGAAGTCGTAGTCCCACACGTGGTCGAGGATCTGCGCCTTGGACAGCACCCGTCCGGCGTTGGCCATGAAGTAGCGCAGCAGCTTGAACTCGGTGGGCGAGAGCGGGACGACCGTGCCCTGCCGCCACACCTCGTGGCTCTCCTCGTCCAGCTCGATGTCGGCGAAGGTCATCCGGGGCGGCGGCGCGGCCGGGTCGCCGGCGGTGCGGCGCAGCACCGCCCGGATGCGCGCGACCACCTCCTCCAGGCTGAACGGCTTGGTCACATAGTCGTCGCCGCCGAGGGTGAGCCCTCTGATCTTGTCCTCGGTGGCGTCCCGCGCGGTGAGGAAGACGACCGGAGTGTGCGCCCCGCCGCCCCGCAGGCGCCGCACGACGTCGAAGCCGTCCATGTCGGGCAGCATGACGTCCAGCACGATGAGGTCCGGCCGGCGGCGCTGCGCCGCCTCCACCGCCTCGGCGCCGTTGCCGGCCGGGGTCACCGAGAACCCGGCGAAGCGCAGGCTGGCGGACAGCAGCTCCAGGATGTTCGGATCGTCCTCGACGACCAGCAGGCGGGCTTCAGGCGATTCGCTCACCTTCCTATAGTGGCCTGCCCGGATTAAGCCGAGATGAAAGAAACGATGTGCCGGGCGATGGCCAGGCTGGACGTGGCGGCCGGCGAGGGGGCGTTGCGCACGAGGATCACTCGGCCGTGGACGTCCACGACGAAGTCGTCCAGCAGGCTCCCGTCCCGGCCGACGGCCTGGGCGCGCACCCCGCCGGTGGTCCGCACCAGGTCGTGCGGCGCGAGGACGGGCACGTAGCGGCGCGCGGCGGTGAGGAACGCCCGCTTGGCGAGCGAGCCGTAGACCTCGGCCAGGCCGGTCCTCCAGTGCCGGGCGGCCATCCGCCGGGTGCCCGGCCAGGTGAGGATGTCGCGCAGGTCGCCGGGCGACACCTGCCGCCAGGAGTAGCCTTCGCGGGCGAGCGCGAGCACGGCGTTCGGCCCGACGAGCACCTCGCCGTCGATGCGGCGGGTCAGGTGCACGCCGAGGAAGGGGTAGCGCGGGTCGGGCACCGGGTACACCAGCCCGCGGACCAGGCCTTTGGCGGTGCCGGCGAGCTTGTAGTACTCCCCGCGGAAGGGCACGATGCGCACGTCTCCGGCGTATCCCCCCATCGCGGCGACGGCGTCGGACTGCAGGCCCGCGCAGGCGATCAACCGGTCGAAGACCAGCCGCGTCCGGCCCGCCAGCACCTCCACGCCGCTCGCGGTCTCGCGCAGCGCCCGCACCGGCCGCCCCAGGCGCACGCTGCCGCCGCTCGCGGCGACGTCCTCGGCCAGGCGACGGGCGACGGCGGGGAAGTCGACGATGGCGGTGCGCGGGGAGTGGACGGCGCCGACGCCCACCGCGTGCGGCTCGATCTCGCGCAGTCCGAGGGCGTCCAGTTCGGCGACGTCCGGCACGCCGTTCTCCCTGGCGCGGGCGGCGATGCGCCGCAGGCCCGCGCGCTCGGCCGCGGTGGCGGCGATGACCAGCTTGCCGATCTCCTCGTAGGGGATGTGGTGCTCGGCGCAGTACTCCCGCAGCAGCGCGGCGCCCTCGCGGCAGAGCCTGGCCTTGAGCGAGCCGGGCGTGTAGTAGATGCCGGCGTGCACGACGCCGCTGTTGCGGCCGGTCTGGTGAGCGGCGACGCGGTCCTCCTTGTCCAGGACCGTCACCGTGGCACCGCGCGCGGCAAGCTCACGGGCCACCGCCAGCCCGAGGATGCCCGCACCGATGATTCCGATTCGCTCGCTCACAAGCGGATATTTTGCTCTGTTCGCGCAGGCCGCGCCAGACGACCGGCGTCCGGCCGGGGCCGGCCTCCGGACATGACGCGGGCAAAGGTTCGGGAAGGTCCAGGAAAAGCGGCATAACGGCCAGCAGACTCTCGAACAGACATTCGATACACTTTCTGGCGTGTACCTACCACCGGGATGGCCGCCCGAGGTCCGCCCGCCGGGGAGCCCCGACTGGGAGACCTCGGCCGTGGCGTGGCTGCTCGACGCGGTCCCCCCGGACTACCGGGCCTACGGCGTGCTGCGCCGCCACCCCGTGGCGCTGGCCCGCATGGCGTCGCACCACGTGAACGCCACGGTGGAGGCCGCGCGCACCGGCTACCGGCGCGCGGCGGTCGAGCTGAAGGAGTACCTGCCTCCGCACGCCGTCGAGGCCGTCCTTGCGGCCTACCGCCGCGAAGGCCCTCGGCTCGTGAGCCTGGCCGCCTCGATCGAGCTGGTCGAGCACGCCCTGCGCGGCGAGCCGTTCGTCGCCCGCATGGACACCTCGGGACAAACAAGATCGTCCAGGTAAAACCCTGGGGCGCCGCGGCCCAAGAGTCTTCCCCTCCCCTCGGTTCGGTGTTTCCGCAGGGCATACCACGACAGGCACGCCGGCGTGATCCGCACTGATGTTCCGGCGTGCCCTCCGGCCCCGACCTCCCGGGGCATGTCATCGGATCGAGGGGAAGTTCATGAATTCAGCCCATGCTCTGGCGTCCCTGCCACAGCGTGTCCTCCTTGCCGGCGCCACGGCGCTCCTCACCGTCCCCGCCCTGGGGATCTCCTCCGCATCGGCGCAGTCGTCCCCCTCCGCGCCCGCGGCGCTCCCGGCCACCCCGCCGGCGCCCGCCCCCGCCTGCGTGATCAGCAACGGAGGGTTCGAGGAGCCCACCGGCCTGCGCGGCGCCGGCAACATGCGAACCGACATCCCGAACTGGCGGACCACCTCCACCGACCGGACCATCGAGGTCTGGGGGCCCGGCAACGCGCAGGCCACCGGCAGCGAGGTCCCCGCCGACTCCGGCACCGGTTTCGCCGCGATCAACGGCGCGCAGGCGTCCAGCCTCTACCAGGACATCGCCACCACCCCGAAGACCGTCCTGGTCTGGCGGCTGGCGCACCGCGCGCGCAGCGCCGGTCCCGACCAGAAGGACGTCATCCGCGTCAGGATCGGCACGCCGGGCGGCACGACGGCCCAGATCCCGCTGGGGCAGACCGGCACCGACATCGCCGACGGCGGCGACTCGTGGGGCCACCACACCGGCATCTACCGCGTCCCCAAGGGCCAGAAGCTCACGCGGTTCTCCGTCGAGGCGGTGTCGTCGGCCGAAGGCACCCCGAATCTGGGCAACTTCCTGGACTCGGTGGAGGTGACCTGCAGCCCGCCGTGCCCGAAGGGCCGGCTCCTGCACCGGGCGTGCGACGCCTGGGGCCTGCCGCTGTACCGCACCCCCGTCGCCCGGCCCTGGCACACTCACCACGGGCGCCCGTCGCGTCCCGAGCCCGTCAGCCCCGTTCCCGGGCCCATCGGCGCCGACTCGATCCTCCCGCGCCCGGCGCGGTGAGCCGGCGCCGCTCCGCGACGGCTCCATGGACGCGTAGCGGCTGATCCCGGCGCGAGAGCCGGGGGCGCCCTCCGGGACCGCGTGCACCGGCCCCGGCGGGCGGCCCCAGGGCACGGGCCCGCGCGGCGGGTGCGGCCCGCGCGGGCCGCGGCGAGTTCTCCCGACGCGGCGAGTTCTCCCGACGTTGCGAGTTCTCCCGACGTTGCGACTTCAGCCGACGCGGCGGGTTCGGCCCGACGCGGCGGGGTTCAGCCGACGCGGCGGGCGATGACCGCGATGATGCCGGTGGCGCCCAGGGCGACGCCGAGCCACAGGACGATGAGCTCCGTGGGCACTCCCCCGTCGTCGCCGTCGCTCGCCGCCGCGTGGGAGGCGGCGACGTCGGGCGCGGTCGCCGCCTCGGACGGCGTGACGCTCGCCCGGGGCGACGCCGTGCGCGCGGGCCCGCCCGCTGCCCTGCCCGGCAGGGCCGCCGCCGGGAGCGGCACCTGGTACACCGGGCTGCCGGCCCCCTCGGTGCCGGTGAGCAGCGACTTACCGTCCCTGGTGTAGGCGATCGACTCGGCCTGCTGCAACGACGGCATGGAGACGCGGGTGATCAGATCGCCGGGCGCGCGGTAGACCGACGCCGAGAAGTAGGTGCGGATCACGAAGCTCGACCCGTCGGGCGCGTAGGCGGCGTCGGTCGCCATGATCGGCGCCGGTGCGACCCGGCGCAGGATGTTCACCCTGTCAGTGCGCAGCTTGGCCGGCGCGGCGTACACCGAGCCGGCGAACTCCTTGCTCACGACGTACAGCCGGCCCGTGGTGGGGTGGACCATGATGCCCTCGGCGTTGCGGTTGCCGTCCTTGTACCGGAAGCGGTAGCGGGTCGCCGGCAGGGTGGCGTCCCGCAGCACCTTGGGCTCCTCGACCTTGTAGATCGAGTAGTCGGGCCAGCCGCCGTTGAGGTTGTCGCCGATGTCGGCGAACCACAGCACGCTGCGCCCGGTCGCCGGGTCCACGGAGGCGGCCATGGCCTCCCAGTCGCGGGCCGCGGCGCCGGCGACGGTGAACGTCGCCAGCGTGCGGCCGTCGGTCCCGACGGCGTAGAACTGCGGCCCGGCCCCGCTGTCGTTGTGGGTGTAGACCACGTTCTTGTGCGTCGGGGAGACCGCGAGGCCGCTGGACTCGCCGATGCGCGGGTCCTTGAAGCGGAACAGCAGGCGCGGCCTGCCGTCCTCCGGCCGGTCGCCCCCCGTGCCGCGCGGCCGCGCGGCGCCGTGCTCCGCGGTGTCGGTGGCGGTGGAGGTGGAGGTGGTGCCGGTGGTGGCGGCGGCGGACGCCGCGAACGGCCCCGCCACCGACATCCCGAACGCCGCCAGGACCGGAACCACCGCGGCCACCCGTCTGCTGCTCCCCATTGGCACATCATGCCCCGCGGTTCCCACCGGCGCGCCGCAGCGACCGCGCGGTTCGGTACTGAGTTGGGATAGGTCTGGTCGGGACACCGTCTAGGCCCGAGCACGGCACAGGGCACGGGCACAGGGCACGGGCACAGGGCACGGGCACAGGGCACGGGCACAGGGCACGGGCACAGGGCACGGGCACAGGGCACGGGCCCGAGCACGTCACGGGGCACGGGGCTGGGCTGGAGTGCACTCCAGGTGTTTAGGGTGAGTGATATGGAATACGTACACCTTGGACGCGCCGGACTGTCCGTGAGCCGACTCTGCCTCGGCACCATGAACTTCGGGCCGGTCACCTCGGAAGAGGACTCGTTCGCCATCATGGACAGGGCGCACGAGCTGGGGATCAACTTCTTCGACACGGCCAACGTCTACGGCTGGAAGAAGGGCGAGGGCGTAACCGAGCAGATCATCGGACGCTGGTTCGCCCAGGGCGGCGGCCGTCGCGAGAAGACCGTCATCGCCACCAAGCTGAACGGCGCCATGGGCGACTGGCCCAACGACGGCAAGCTGTCCGCGCTCAACATCCGGCGGGCCTGTGACGCCTCGCTCAAGCGGCTCCAGACCGACTACATCGACCTCTACCAGATGCACCACGTCGACCGGAACACCCCGATCGACGAGATCTGGGAGGCCATGGAGGTCCTGCGCCAGCAGGGCAAGATCGTCTACGTCGGGTCGTCCAACTTCGCCGGGTGGCACATCACCCAGGCGCAGGAGGCCGCCAAGCGGCGCCACTTCACCGGTCTGGTCTCCGAGCAGTCGCACTACAACCTGCTCACCCGGACCGTCGAGCTGGAGGTGCTCCCCGCCTGCGACGAGTACGGACTCGGGGTGATCCCGTGGAGCCCGCTCGCCGGCGGCCTGCTGGGCGGCATCCTCCGCAAGATCGACAAGGGCCGCTCCGCCTCCGAGCAGGTCACCGCCGCGCTCGAGAAGCACCGCGACAAGATCGAGCGGTACGAGGCGTTCTGCGACGAGCTGGGCGAGCAGCCGGCCGACGTGGCGCTGGCCTGGCTGCTGCTGCAGCAGGCCGTCACCGGGCCGATCATCGGGCCGCGGACGGCCGAGCAGCTCGACGGCAGCCTGCGCGCGCTGGAGATCGAACTGGACGACAAGGCGCTCGCCACCCTCGACGAGATCTTCCCCGGCCCCGGCGGCCCGGCCCCCGAGGCCTACGCCTGGTGACCATCGGGGAGCGCGCCACGGCGCCGCTCACCATCACGGGCCTCCGGCGCCGCGCGCCGGGGGCCTGTCGCCGTTCCCCCACCGAGGACTCTCGCCGTACCGCCCACCGAGGCGGAGGACCGCAGGCCCCGGACCGGTGCCCGCTAGGACAGCAGCGCGCCGATCACCACGATGACCACGAGAAGCGCGAGCACGGTGGGCAGCAGCCAGCGACGGGGACGGTCCACGCCTTGGAGCCTAGCCGCGTCCGGTGAGTGGCCAGGCCCCGAGGGGCTCGTAGCGCACCGACGGCCCCTGGTGGCTGCGCATGAGATGGACGGCGTCGGCGCGCCACGGCGTCCCGGCGAAGGAGGCGAGCGCCTCGACCAGCGGACGGACGTCGGCGCCCGTGCGCGGACGGGCCCGGGCCAGGGTGAGATGAGGGCGGAAGGGCTTGTCGTCGGGCGGCCCGGCCCCGGCGCGCCGGGCGCCGGCGGCCAGCGAGGCGGCCAGGCGCGACAGGCCGGGGCCGCCGCCGTGCACGCCCAGCCACACGACCTTCGCCCGCGCCGGGGAGGAGAACGCGCCCGCGGCCCCGAACGACAGCCTCATCGCCGGGTGGCGTCCGGCGGCCCGCGCCAGCCGCGCCGACAGCTCGGGCACCACCTCCCCGGAGACCTCGCCGAGGAAGCTCATCGTGATGTGCCACAGCTCCGGCGCGACCCAGCGCAGCTCGGGCCAGCCGTCCCGGTGAGGCTCGACGGCCGCGGCGACCTCAGCGAGCGCCTCCGGGGGCGGCGACAACGCCACGAACAGCCGCATCGCGCGTCCTTCCCTCGGCGAACCGGGTGAGCAGCATCGCCAGACCGACGCCCAGCAGGCACATCACTCCGCAGATCACCACTCCGAGGCGGGGCCCGGCGAGCTCGCCGACCCAGCCGATCAGCGGTGCGCCGATGGGGGCGCCACCGGTGAACACCAGGACATAGATTCCCATGACCCGGCCGCGCATCTCCGGTGAGGCCGCGAGCTGGACCGAGGAGTTGGCGGCGGTGTTCGTCGTGATCATCGCCATGCCCGCCGGCATGAGCAGGAGCAGGAACACCGGGTAGGCCGGCGCGAGGCCCGCGGCGATCTGGGCGACACCGAAGCACACGGCGCCGCCGATCAGCAGGCGGCGGCTCGGCCGGGCCCGCCGGGCGGCGAGCAGCGCCCCGCCGAGGGCGCCGACCGCGAACACGCTGGAGGCCACGCCGAAGGAGGAGGCGTCCTGGCCGAACACCTGCTTGGACATCAGCGCGATGCTCATGGAGAAGCTCGTCGCGAACATCGCCACGAACGCCACCAGCAGGATCGGCATCAGCAGCTCCGGCCGGCCCCAGACGTGCAGCAGTCCCTCGCGCAACTGCCCCTTGGCCCGGGCGAGCGGTTCGGGGGTGCGCAGCTCCGAGCCGCGCATCATCACCAGGCCGGTGATCACCGCGGCGAAGGACGCCGCGTTCACCAGGAAGATCGGCCCCGTCCCGCCCAGCGCGTAGATCAGCACGCCGGCGATCGCGGGCCCGACGACCCGGGCGAGGTTGAAGGTGGAGCTGTTCAGCGCGATCGCGTTGGACAGGTCCTGGCGGCCGACCATCTCCACCACGAACGACTGGCGCGTCGGGACCTCGACGCACGAGACGCAGCCGAGCATGAAGGCCATCACGTACACGTGCCACACCTGGGCGTGCCCGGTGATGGTCAGCACGCCCATCGTCAGCGCCAGCAACCCCAGCAGGGACTGGGCGACCATGAGCAACGGGCGCTTGGGGTAGCGGTCGGCCAGCATGCCGCCCCACAGTCCGAACAGGACCACCGGCAGGAACTGCAGGGCGGTCGTCACGCCGAGCGCGGCCGAACTGCCGTGGGCCAGTTCCAGCACCAGCCAGTCCTGGGCGGTGCGCTGCATCCAGGTGCCGACGTTGGACACGACGCTGCCGGAGACGAACAGCCGGTAGTTGTGGTTGCGCAGCGAGCGGAACATGCCGCCGCCGGTCCGCGGCACGGTCTCGGCGCCGCGGGTCTCCTCGGCCTGGACCTCGGCGAGCTCCGAGCGGCGTACGGCCTCCGCCCGGGAGCCGGCTTTCGACCGGCGTACCGCTCCCGACCGGCGCACGACCTTCGCCCGGAGGCCGGCCGCGAGGCGATCGGGCGCCGCGGCCGGCGTGCCGGGTTCCAGAGGGTCGGCGGACCCGTCGTCCGCGGCCTTGGGTTCGATCACATCTGCGAGAGCTTCTCCAAGATCGGCGCCGCGGCCCGCAGAGCCGCCCGTTCCTCCGGCGTCAGCTCCATCAGCCGCTGGGCGAGCCACGCCTCCTTGCCCCGGCGCTCCTGCTTGAGCAGCCCTCGCCCGGCCTCGGTCACGCTGACGGTCACCTGCCGCCGGTCGGTCTGCCGCGGAGCCCGGGCGACCAGGCCCCGCTCCTCCAGCGCGGCGATCACCCGGGTCATCGAAGGGGGTTGCATCTTTTCGAGCTCGGCCAATTCGCCAGGGGTGATCCCTGAGTGTCGTTCTACGGCGGCGAGCGTCGCGGCCTGCGTGGGGGTCAGCTTGTGGGCTCCGCCCTGACGCCGGAGCCGCCTGGTCAGCCGCGCCAGTGACACGCGTAGCGCGGACGCCAGTCCGGCGTCGCTGCGCAGGTCCAACTGGCGCTCCGTCTTTGGGGTGTTCGTTAGCATAGGTCATTACCTTCGCTAACTATATACGACAACACATGATTCCCGATGGCTAGGAGGGATTTCGAGACGCGCGTCACCACGGAGAGCGCCGAGCGGCCGTGGCCGCAGGTCAGAGGGAGCAAGGACGGCCGACCGCCACGGGGTGGTGAAGGCGGGAGCGGCCGGCCATCACGGCGCGGTGGAGGCGGGAGCGGCCGCCAGATCCTCCGCCGCGATCCCCTCGGAGGCGCGCATGGTGCGCACCTGGCGCGAGAGCAGGGTGAGCGCCGAGGCCACGACGATCAGCGCCGCGGCGCCGTACTGCGTGGGCGACAGCCCGATGTGCTCGGCGATCGGCCCGGCGAGCAGCGCGCCGAGCGGCATCGCCATGACCGAGCCCAGCGCGTCGTAGGCCGAGACACGGGCCAGCCGCTCGGTCGGGATCCTGCGGGCCAGGGCGACGCTCCACTGCACCATCATGACCTCCATGCCGAGGCCGAGGAGCCCCGCGGCCACGCACACCACGGGCAGCGGCCAGTGCATGGCCAGCGACAGCGGGGCGACGGCTATCGACGCGCCGATGATGGCCACCGCCAGGATGGGACGCCGCGGGGTGTAGCGCAGGGACACCACGCCGCCGAGGATCAGGCCGAGCGCCTCGGCCGAGTTGATCAGCCCCCACGCGGCCGGACCGCCCATCTCGGCCTTGGCCACGGCGGGGCCGAGCACCATGAAGCCGCCGTACCAGGCCATGAGGACGACGCAGAACTGCACCACGATGGCCCACAGCCAGGTGTGCGAGACGAACTCCGACCAGCCGTCCCGCAGGTCGCCGATCATGCTGCCGCCCCCCGCGCGCCCGTGCCCGGTCGCCCGGATGGAGAGCAGCATGGGGATCGTCCCGAGCAGCCCGACGCCGCAGACGGCGAGCGCCCACCCGGGCCCGGCGACCGCGACGACCACGCCCGCGACCGCCGCGCCGCCCATCTGGGCGAAGTTCATCGCCAGCCTGCTCACGGCGTTCGCCTGCTGGAGAACCCCATCGGGCACGATTTTGGGAAGCAGTGCCTGCGAGGCGGGGTAGAAGACGGCCAGCCCCACGCCGGTCAGGGACTCCAGCACGATCATGTGCCAGAGCCGGACCTGGCCGGTGAGCACCAGGATGCCGAGCAGTCCTTCGGCCACCGCGATCATGACATTGGCCGCGACGATGACCCGCTGTGGCGGGACGCGGTCGGCGATCACCCCGCTGATCAGCGTGAAGACCAGCGACGGCGCGATCTGGGCCGCGAGCACGTACGCCAGGTCGGCGGTGGACCCGGTGAGGTCCAGCACGGCGAACGAGACGCCCACCAGCGAGAACGCCACGGCGGCCGGCGCGAGGAAGCGATCGGCGAGCAGCAGCCGGAAGTCGCGGATCTCGAACACCGGAAAGCGGCGGGCAAGGGCGCGCCAGAGCATGACCACGGTCCGATCGGGTTGAAAGCGACTTTCGACGGTAACCGGGCCCGCGCGCGGCGGGCAATCGATTTACCGCCCGGTGCGTCAGCCCAGCCGGGCGGCCCGCGGACCAGACGATTCACCGCCCGGCACGCACGTCAGCCCAGCCGGGGGGCCCGCGGACCAGGGTACGCGCCCCGCATGAGCAGCGGTTCCTCATGGTGCCGGTCTCCGTCACGCGGCCGTCCCGCATCGGGCGGGCGTCCAGTGCGGCGCCCGCGCGGCCGGCGGGCGGTTCCGCCGGCTCACTCCTCCCCGCGAGCCATCGCGCGGAGACCGGCCAGCATGACCGCCAGCCCCTCGCCGAACTCCTCGGCGACCGGGACGCGGCGTCCCTCGACGGCCGTCTCCGCCAGCAGGGGGAACTCCTCGCGCGGCAACCCGGCCATCCGCGCGGTGCCGGCGCCGGACAGCGGCCCGAGGTGCTCCATCTGGATGGAGCCGATCAGGTAGCCGAGCAGGGCGCGCAGGGCGACGACGCGGTGGCGGCCGGTGAACCCGGCGCCGGCGAGCACGGCGAGCACCGCCTCCGACCAGCGCAGCACGGCGAGGGAGGTGTGGCGGTGGGTCAGGGTCAGCGGCACGACCTCGGGGTGGGCGCGGACGGCCGCGCGCACCCGTTCCACCAGGGCGGTCAGCTGCCGCGTCCACGAGCCGTGCGGCGGCCGGACGTCCACGCCGGACAGCACGAGCTCGACCACCAGCCCCTCCAACTGCTCGCGGTCGGCGACGTAGCGGTACAGCGACATCGTGCCCATGCCGAGGTGCACGGCGACCGCGCGCATGGAGAGCGCCGCGAGGCCGTCCCGGTCGATCACCGCCAGAGCGGCGGCGGCCAGGTCGTCCTGGGTCAGCGAACGGGGTCGGGGCACGGCTTGACAGCGTACAACATACGCTCATAGCGTCGTAGGCGTACACCGCACTCCTACGATCCCCGGCCTTCCCCTCGGCGCTCGCCTCGCCCCCCAACGGCTACTCGGCCACCTCAAGGGCCCTCGGGCCCGCATCCCGCTTCTGAGAAGGTGCACCATGTCCCGACCCGCGAACCCCCGGCGCGTCACGCCCGGCATGTCGATCACCGGGCGCCGCCTGGCCACGGTCACCGGCGGACCGGTCGCCGTCCCGGACGCCGGACGGCTCACCCACCTGCAGTTCCGCCGCTTCGCCGGCTGCCCGGTGTGCAATCTCCATCTGCGCTCGGTGGTCGCACGGCACGACGAGATCCTCGCCGCGGGGATCCGCGAGGTCGTCGTGTTCCACTCCTCAGCCGAGGACCTCCGCCCCCACGTGGCCGACCTTCCCTTCGCCGTCGTCCCCGACCCGGGAAAGCGGCTCTACGCCGAGTTCGGCGTCGAGGCCGCGCCGCGTTCGCTCCTGCACCCCCGCGCGCTGTGGGCGATCATCCGGGGGGTGCTGCGCGACCTCGGCCCCGTCCTGCTCCGGCGCCGCCCCGCTCCCTCCCTCGTCCCGTCCGGCGGAAACCTGGGCCTGCCCGCCGACCTCCTGATCGACGGCGAGGGCCGCGTCCTGGCCGCCAAGTACGGCGACCACGCCTACGACCAGTGGCCCGTCGACACCCTCCTCACCCTCGCCCGCGCCCACTCCACCACCCCTCCCTCCAGCGCGCGGCCGAACCGGTGACCCCTTCCCCGCGCACGGCCACACCGGTGAAACCGCTCTCCTAGCAGGGCCGCACCGGTGAACCGTTCACCCGCGACCAGCGCGTCCGCCGCCGCGACCGGTCCGGCCCTTTACGCCCCGCCGAAGCCGCCTCACGCTCGGTGCTGACACCCACGGGCCGTCCTTGACCGACAGGGGAACGATGAGATTCCGCACACCGCCCTTGTGCGCCGCCCTCGCCGCCGTATTCCTCACCGCCGTCCTGGCGGCCACCCCCGCGGTACAGGCCGCCGCCTTCACCAGGACGTCCGCCGAACGCGCGGCCGCCACCTCCGCCGAGAGCGCGGCCGGCGCCCTCACGGCACGCGCGGCCGACACCACGCCGCCGTCCCGGCCGACCGGGCTGGTCAACTGCCCGGTGCCGAGCGCCACCACCGGGTACGTCGCGGTGTGCTGGACCGCCTCGACCGACGACCAGGGAGTCACCGGCTACGACATCTACCGGCTGGAGACCGGCGGTTTCGTGCGGGCGAGCAGCACGACCGGCACGGTGGGCGGGTTCTCCGGGGTCCTCGGCCGCGCGTACACCCTGTACGTCGTGGCCAAGGACGCGGCGGGCAACATCAGCCCGCCCTCCAGTCTGATCACCGTCGGGGCGAGCACCGGCATGACGCCCAGCCCGGGGCCCTCGCCGAGCCCGACGCCCACCGGCGACGTCGTGCCGCCGTCCCGGCCGACCGGGCTGCGAGAAGGTTGCCTGGCCGACTTCCCCGGCGTGGCGTTCTGCTTCGACCCCTCGACCGACAACGTCGCGGTCACCGCCTACGACGTGTACCGCGAGACCGCGACCGGGTACCTCAAGGCCGGGACGGTCAACCCCTCGTCCTACCTGATCTTCACCGAGGGCGGCCTGGTGACCGGGACGCGCTACACCTATGTGGTGGTCGCCCGGGACGCGGCGGGCAACCTCAGCGCGCCTTCGGTCCCGATCGTGGCCACCGCCCGTCCGGGCCTCCCAGCTCCGACCCCCACGCCCACGCCCACCCCGAAGCCCACCCCCACACCGACGCCGACGCCCACCCCGACGCCGAGTCTGTCGTGCGCCGTGACCTACGCGGCCACCGTGTGGAACACCGGGCTCAGCGCCTGGCTGTCGATCAAGAACACGGGCGCCACGCCGATCGACGGCTGGACGCTGACCATCGAGTACGCGGCGCCCGACCTGACCCTGACCACGGCCCATTCGGCGATCTGGGCCCAGACCGGCTCCCGGATCACCGCGACGAACCTGCCGTGGAACAAGGTCATACCACCGGGCGGCTCGGTGCTGATGGGATTCAACGCCACTCACAACGGACATCCCCCGGTCCCCACGCGATTCCTGGTCAACGGCGTTCCCTGCGCCACCGTCTGACCGGCTCCGGCCCGGCCGTCGCCTCCCGGAGGTCCCCCCGGGAGGCGACGGACCGCCGCTCAGTCGACCAGGTCCGCCTGGTCGTCCAGCCCGCCTGTCAGAGGGAGCGGAGGCGCAGGGACGTCCGCGCCCGGGTACCGGTCCTCCTCCGCCGCCTCGGCGAGCGAGCGGCCGACCCTCTCGACGTTCTCGACCGACTCCTCCCGCACCGCGACGCGCAGGATCGACCGGGCCCGCCTCAGCAGATCGTCCGGCCTCAGCATGAACAGCCCGACACCGGCGACGGCCGCCATCTCCTCGGCGAGTTCGTACCGGGGACCCCGCGGCTCGCCGCCCTCCCGCCGCCACCAGTCCTCTTTCAGGTCGCCGGTGACCAGAAGCACGTCCACGCGCCGGCGTCGCGCCTCGCGGAGCGTCTGGACCCAGATCAGGTAGTCGCCGGCCGCCGCCTCGGGGTCCTTGGCCGCGTCCATGTACCCCGGCGGGATCCTCGCCTGCCCGCGCCGCCGGGCCTCGGCCAGCGCCTCGGCGTGCTCATCCTCGCCCAACGGGGCGCCCACACGGCCGCGCAGGATCTCCTCCAGAGCGCTGAGCACCCAGTCGTCGCTGGTGTTGCCGACGAACGCGGCGGCCTCGGCGTCGTCCAGTTCCCCCACCGCGGCGATCACCGTGCCGAACGCCCGCGAGAGCCCGTCGATGAGTTCCGCGCAGCGCTCGTGCGGCAGATCGACCCGCCCGGCCCAGCCGCGCAGGACGCGAAGAGCGCCCTCCCGCCTCTGCTCCAGGTCCTCCGTGGTCTTGGCGGACTCGCGCGGGTCCGCCAGCACGGCCTCGCGGTTGCGCCAGAACTCCACCACGACCTGCCGGGGCACCCACAGGGTCTTCCCCAGGCCGCGCAGCACGTCCAGCAGATCGTGCCGGGTGCGGTCGTTGTACCGGTACAGGTTGAGCAGGACATTGGTGTCCGGCACCACCAAGCCGGTCGTGAGCAGGTCGCGATGATCCTGCTCGGTCGGAGTGCGGTAGGCCTCGAAGCCGTCGAACAGACCGAACGGCGTGCCGACGTCGGCGGAAGGCGCCTCGGCCTTCCCGGCGGTGCTCTCGGGAGTGGTCACCGAGCCATAATGACCTCCTGCCCGGCTCAGCCGCCGGTGTTCTGCGCGTACTCCTTCGGCTCGACGAGCACCAGCCAGTTGCCGGAGTTGTCGCGCATGACGGCCTCCACGCCGTACGGGCGCTCGGACGGCTCCTGGAGGAAGGTCACGCCCTTGGCGGTGAGCTCCTCGAAGGTCTTGCGGCAGTCGTCGACCCGCAGGCCGAGGCCGCCCATCTGCCCCTTCTCGAGCTGGCGGCGGACGAAGTCGGCGGCCTCGGTGTCGAGCGGGGGGCCGGGCTTCATGAGCGTGACCTGCAGTTCGGGGTGGTCGGGGTGGATGACGGTGACCCAGCGGAAGTCGTCGCCCATGGTGACGTCGGCATTGGCGGCGAAGCCGAGGACGTCCACGTAGAAGTCGCGGGCCTGGTCCTGGTCGAGGCAGTAGACGGTGACGAGATTGACGTTCGTAATCATGCCGAGAAAGTTACTCCCTGCCCCTCACCAGGGACTTCTCCAATATTGCACAAATCGCGATCTTGCTCGCGCGGGGCCACGGTGCCGGCCGGATCGAGCGCTCCGGACATGAACAGGTAGCACCCAGGGACCGTCGGGGCCCCGTGGGCGGCCCACCGGTCGCGGTAGGCGCTCGGGCTCTCGCCGACCACCTGGGTGAACTTGGAGGAGAACGAGCCGAGGCTGGTGAAGCCCACGGCCATGCAGATCTCGGTCACCGTGAGGTTGGCGAAGCGCAGCAGATCTTGCGCCCGCTCCAGCCGGCGGCGCAGGACGTAACGGTTGGGCGTCTCACCGTAGGCCGACTCGAAGCAGCGGACGAAGTAGAACTTGGAGATGCCGGCGACGGCCGCGAGCCGGTCGAGGTCGAGCTTGGACTGGTAGTGACGGTCGATGTGGTCGCGCGCCAACCGCAGCCGGGGCAGCAGTTCCACCGGCACCGTCCGTTCCCCCTTGGCGGCCACCCGCCGACACTAATCGACGGCCCCGACACTTTTCGTCATGGCATGGTGCGACCGGAACGTCACCGGACGCGCACGCCGGTCGCCTTCGGCGCTCCCACCCTCGGCTGTTGATCGACCTCGACCGCCACGTGCATCCATGTACACAATTAATTGACTATGAAACGGGACAAGTAATCAACTGCGCGTTATCGTGATGCCATGTCGTTGCGCCACGCGGTGATGGCCGCGCTTCTCGAAGGCGAAGCGTCCGGGTACGACCTGGCCAAAGGGTTCGACGCGTCCGTGGCCAACTTCTGGATGGCCACCCCGCAGCAGCTGTACCGGGAACTGGACAGGATGCAGGTCGAGGGCCTGGTGCGAGCACGCGTCGTCCAGCAGGAACGCCGCCCCAACAAGCGGCTGTTCTCCCTCACCGAGGCCGGGCGCCGGGTGCTGCGCGAGTTCACCGCCGCGCCGCCGCGCCCCGGCGCGATCCGCGACGAGCTGATGGTCAAGGTGCAGGCCGTGGACGCCGGCGAGACCGGCGCCGTGCGCACCGCCATCGAAGAGCGCATGGCCTGGGCCGAGGCCAAGATCGCCCGATTCGAACGGCTCCGCGCCCGGCTGCTCGACGGCCGCGACGAGGAGGAGTTCCTCGCCCACGCCGAGCGCATCGGCCCCTACCTGACGCTGACACGCGGCCTCGCCTTCGAGCGCGAGAACGCGCAGTGGTGCCGGTGGGCCATGGCCGTGCTGGAGCGGCGCTCGGCCCCCGCCACCTGACCCGCCTTTCCCGGCATCCCACCCGCGTTCCGTTTCTGACGATGAAAGTGGACTGATGAGGTACCTGAGATACGTCGCGGTCGGCGACAGCCAGACCGAGGGCCTCAACGACGGCGACGAGCGGACCGGCTACCGCGGCTGGGCCGACCGGCTGGCCGAACTGCTGGCCGCGCAGGAGCCGGAGTTCCGCTACGCCAACCTGGCGGTCCGCGGCCGGCTCGCCGCGCGGATCCGCGCCGAGCAGACCGGCGCCGCCCTCGCGCTGGAACCCGACCTGGTGACCGTCATGGCAGGGATGAACGACCTGGTGCGGCCCGGGTGCGACGCCTCCGCCGTCGCCGCCGACGTGGAGGCGATGCTGGCCGCCTTCACCGCCTCCGGCGCCCGCGTGGTCACCTTCACCTTCCCCGACGTCGCCGCGATCTCCCCGCTGACCCGGCACCTGCGCCCCCGGGTCGTGGACTTCAACCAGCGCGTCCGCGACGCGGCCCGCCGCCACGGCGCCCTGGTGGTGGACACCTTCCCCCACCCGGTGACCACCGACCCCCGGCTGTGGAGCCCCGACCGTCTGCACGCCGGCCCGCTGGGGCACGCGCTCATCGCGGCGGCGGTGGCCGAGGCGCTGGCCCTGCCCGGCAGCGACTCCTCCTGGACCGCCCCGCTCCCCCCGTTGCCTCTCCCGCCGGCCTGGCGCCGCGCCCACACCGAACTGACCTGGGCCGCCGGCTTCCTCGGCCCGTGGCTGGTCCGCCGCCTGCGCGGCCGCTCCTCGGGCGACGGCCGCACCGCCAAACGCCCGGACCTCCACCCCGTGTACGGCCCCGGCCCCGACCGTGCGGCGGAGCCACAACCCACAGAAGGCGCTTGACCGAAAACCTACGGGAGACGGCGGGACGAAGGCCGCCATGAACCGATCAGGCCGGACGCAGATCTCCACAGGATCTCGACAAAGGCCCCACCCGGTCGCCATGCCGTCCGTTCATGCTTGGCCGCATGCGCGTGAAGATGATCCTCCCTGCGCTCACGGAGGCGACCAGTCCGCTGTTCCGCCCGGTCAAATACTCGCTGTTCCCCCCGCTCGGCCTGGCCACCCTGGCGGGTTACCTCGGGAACGAGGACGAGGTCACCCTCGTCGACGAGCACGTGGAGAAGGTCCGCACCGACGACGAGCCCGACCTGGTCGTCATCCAGGTCTACATCACCTCGGCCAGGCGATCCTACGAACTGGCCGACCACTACCGGGCCCGCGGCGCCCACGTCTGCCTCGGCGGCCTGCACGTCACCTCGCTGCCCGCCGAGGCCGCCGAACACGCCGACACGATCTTCACAGGGCCGGGCGAGGACACCTGGCCGCGGTTCCTGGCCGACTACCGGGCCGGACGGCCGCTCGCCCGCTACGACTCCCGGGAACGGACGCTCGCCGCCCTGCCGCCCGTCCGGCGCGACCTCATCAGGCGAGGCCGCTACCTGGTGCCCAACTCGATCGTGGTGTCCCGAGGATGCCCCCACGTGTGCGACTTCTGCTACAAGGAGGCGTTCTTCGAGGGCGGCAAGTCCTTCTACACCCAGACCGTCGACGCCGCGCTGTCCGAGATCGACCGGCTGCCCGGACGGCACCTGTACTTCCTCGACGACCACCTGTTCGGCAACGCCAGGTTCGCCTCGGCGCTGTTCGACGGCATGCGCGGAATGGGCAGACTGTGGCAGGCCGCAGGCACCGTCAAGTCCGTCCTGGCCCCCGACCTGCTGGAGAAGGCCGTCGAGTCGGGGCTGCGCAGCCTGTTCGTCGGCTTCGAGACGGTCAACGCCGGCAACCTGGCCGCCCAGCGCAAGTGGCAGAACATCGACCGCGACTACGACGCGGTGGTGCGGCGCCTGCGCGACCTCGGGGTCATGGTGAACGCCAGTTTCGTGTTCGGCATGGACTCCGACGACGCCTCGGTGTTCGAGCGCACCGTCGAATGGGCCGTCGGCCAGGGCGTGGAGACCGCGACCTTCCACATCATGACCCCGTACCCCGGCACCCGCCTGTACGAGCGGATGGCCGCCCAGGGACGCCTGCTGCACAGCGACTGGGATCGCTACGACACCCGGCACACCGTCTTCCAGCCGGCCCGGATGACCCCCGCCGAACTGGAGGAGGGCTACTGGCGGGCGTACCGCGACTTCTACCGGTGGAAATCGATCTGGAAGGGCGCGAGCGTCAAGCCGACCCTCCGCGGCCAGGCCAGGCACCTGGCCTACGCCGCGGGATGGAAGAAGTTCGAACCCCTGTGGGACCTGCTCATCCGCGCCCGCCGAACCAACCAGGCCCTCCCCCTCCTCGAAGCCATCCTCTCCCGCCGCTCAGCGATTCGACCGACCCATGTCGGCATGCCCAGCGCTTCAGACGGCGGCGTCCGCTCCCGGTGACCGGACCATGTAGACGTCGATCGGGTCCTGCGTCTCCACGGTGAACCCGTGGCGCTCGTACAGCCGGCGGGCGGCGCTGCCCTGCAGAACCTGCAGACGGACGGGCACGCCGTCGGCGTCGGTGCGGCTCAACAGGCCGCGCAGGACGGCCGAACCGAGCCCCCTGCCCTGGAGGTGCGGCGCGAGATAGAAGTGCTCCAGCCACCATCCGTCCTCGGCCGGTCGCAATGTGACACACCCCGCGAAAAGGCCATCGGCCGAGACGACCGAGGTGTACTGCGGGGTGAAGGCATCCCGCAGCCGCTGCCGCACCCGGTGCTCGTCGAACCGGCCCAGCCGCTCCAGATCAGGACGCATCACCATGGCCCGCAGCTCCGCGATCACCTCGACATCCCCCGGCTCCGCAGGCCGCATGGCCCATCCCGTGGACCGACCCGACCCGCGGCCGGCCACCACTCCCCCGGCCGGCACCCCGTCCGCCCGCGTCCTCACATCCACGATCGAATCATCTCAACAAGCCATCGCGATGACGCCACAGCGCTGCGAGATGACCGAACCGGTCAGGAATGGAGAAGCGCCGGATCAGGGGGCCTTCGTAGCCTGAGCCGCATGTGCACGATCCCTTATGCACCAAGGAGACAAGGCATGAAAGCACACGTCAGCTCGATTCTTCTCGCTGTCCGCGACATGGACCGGGCCAAGCGCTTCTACACCGAAGGGCTCGGCTGGAAGATCCAGAACGACTACGGCATCTCGGTGTTCTTCGAGTCGGACGGAGCCTCGCCCGTCGGCTTCTACGGCCGCGAGGGCCTGGCCGGTCAGGTGGGAACGAGCCCGGAAGGCAGCGGCTTCAGCGGGCTCGTCCTCACCTACGTCGTCCGCAGTGAGGCGCGGGTCGACGAGATCCTCGCCGAGGCCGAGAAGGCCGGCGCCACGATCCTCAAGCCCGCCGGCGCTCTGCCGTGGGGCGGCTACGGCGGCACCTTCGCCGACCCGGACGGCTACATCTGGAGCCTCGGATACAGCGCCCAGGGAAAGGACCAGCCCTACGCCGAGTAGCCGCCGGAGGTCGCGGGGCCGTCGTCGAGCGTGTGCGGGTGCTCACTCGGAGAAGGTGAACAGGCGGTAGCGCGTCACCGTCTCGAAGCCGATGTTCCGGTACACCGGTTCCCCTTCGCTGCTCGCCTGGAGAGTCGCGACGCGCCGGCCCGACTCGCGGACGATCCGGAGCGCCTCCCGGGTCAGTGCGGTCGCGATCCCACGCCGGCGGTACGCCGGGTCGGTGGCGATGCAGTACAGGGCGCCCACGTCGGCGGTTCCGAGCGAGACGGTGCAGGTGCCGACGGTCTCGCCGTCGACGATGCCGGCGAGGCGGATGACGTTCGGGTAGCTGAACCTCAGTTCCCGGTCGACCACCAGGTCGAGGTCACCCTCGAGGCCGAGGGGGCCGGCGTAGGCGTACACGTAATCGTGCACCTCGGAGTCGCCGGCCGCGGGCCGGATGGTCAGCCCCTCCGGCATCCGGGCGTCGCGAACGGTCGTCACGTCGATCGCCATGACCGGCATGTCGCTGATCAGCTCGCCGCCGCGAGCGACCAGGCCGTCGGCGGTGCCCTCGTCGCTGTCCGCGCTCACCCACCAGCTCCACCGGGTGCCGGCCAGGTGCTTCTTCGCCTTCTCGACCGCCTGGTCGAGCGGTTGGTCGCATACTCGCAGCACTCCATTGAAGAGCACGTGATCGACGTCGGTGCGGTAGAGGGTCAGATCGGTGTCGGGCCGGTCACCGGCCCAGCCGCACCAGAACCGCCGGTTGGCGGCGAGCTGCGGTTCCAGATCATGGATGGAAAGTGTCGTCATACCCTCAGGACTTGGGGCGGCGGGCGAAAGTTCGATCCGGCGGACCACCGATTTCCGGACAGGCCGGGCGCGGCGCGTGGAGCAGGCGCACCTCGCTCACCAGCCCCTTGTTCTCCCGCAGCAGGAAGGTACCGCCGGGCGGGCAGTGGTCGGGGTCTTCCGGCGGGTTGACGAAGACGTTCTCCCACACGGTGATGCCACGCCCGGCGACCAGCCCGGTCAGCCGGGCGAGCACGCCCGCGTCGTAGTCGCGTCGCATCACGGCGAACAGCGACGCCAGTCCGGTCAGCCGCGCGCCGCTGGGCCACCAGATGGTCACATCGTCGGCCCAGCGTCCGCTCACCTGGCCCAGCGGCACGCCGTTCACGATCGCGGACAGGATCGTCGTCGCCTCATCGCGGCGTTCAGCGACCAGGGCCGCGGCGCTGTCGTGCCGCTCGTCCCGCACCCGGGGCAGGACGACGGCGAGCTGCCGCCGCGCTTCGCTCAACCGGCTGCGCACGGTGCCGACCGGGATCCCGCACAACATCGCGATCTGCTCGTAGGAGTTCTGAACCGTGAAGTAGCGCAGCAGCGCGACGGTCCGCGCGGCCGGCGAGAGCTGCTGGAGGCCGTGCCAGATCCAGTCGCGCTGGGCACTGCGCTCGACGTACGCGGCCGGGTCGTCCAGCTCCGGGGCGAGGAGATCCATTCCGGCCACACCGACCGGGATGGGCCTTCGTGTACTCAGCATCGTGCGGCAGTTGTTGCGGACGATCGCGTGCAGCCAGGGTCGCACCGCGGCGAGGTCGCGCAGTTCGCCGATCCGGCCGAACGCCGTGATCGCCGCGTCCTGGCAGGCGTCCTCGGCGTCGGGCCCGTAGCCGAGGATCCGATAGGCGACGGCCAGCATCCCGGCATAGTGCTGCTCGAACAACTCGGCGAAGCTTGCGCGATCGCCGAGCTGGGCGGCCCGGACCGATGCCTGAGTCTCCCATTTCGATTCGAGCGACGGCATGGCACGACTCTAATCCGCCCGCTGGACAGGTTCTTCCGCGCCACGAACATGAGTTCGATCACTCACCGCCCAGTCGTCAGCGCGAGAGTCATCGCATGCGGCTCAGCGTAGGCAGCCCTAGCCTCACAGTCACTCCGAGCACTCATATTTGAGTACTCTCTCTTGACCGTCAGATGGTGCTCGTGTTTGAGTACTCATATGCGAGCAACACGCCTATTCATTCTCGGCGCCCTGGCCGACGGCGGCCCCATGCACGGGCACAAGATCCGGGCCGCCGCGCAGATGGACCGGGTGGAGCTGTGGGCGGACATCAAGCCCGGATCGTTGTACGGCGCGCTGCGCCGGATGGCGGACGAAGGCAGCGTCGAGGTGGTCCGCACCGAACAGGAAGGCAACCTCCCTGCCCGCACCGTGTACGGCATCACCGACAAAGGCCGCACCGAGTTGGTCTCGCTGATCAGATCCATCCTCGCCGACACCAGGCTCCGGCCGGATCCGATCCAGGTGGTGCTCCTCCACGGCGGCGCGATCGGCCCCGGCGAACTGCACACGGCCATCCAGCAGCGCCGCGATGCCTACGCCACGCAACTCCACTTCTGGCGCACCTTGCGCGTCGAAGCCCAGCCATACCTGACCAGGCTGGAGGCCATCGCCTTCGACTACACCCTGATGCGGCTGGAGACGGAGCTGACCTGGCACGACCGCCTGCTCGCGGAACTCGCGGACACGGCCGAGCCGGCCTGACAGCACGGGCACCGCGAAGAGGCGCCCTCTACCAGAAAGCGGAAACCAATGTCACCTGGGCGTTTACACGTCGCCGTCATCGGCGGCGGCGTCGGCGGGCTCTGCTTGGCACATGGCCTGAGGCAGGCCGGCGTCAACGTCACCGTGTACGAACGGGATCTCACTCCCGACTCCCGGCTCCAGGGCTTCCGGCTCAACATCGAGCCGGCCGGGAGTCTCGCCCTGCACGCCTGCCTACCGCCCGCGCTATGGGAGGTGCTGGTGGCCAGCGCCGGCGACCCTGGGCCTGGGATCAGCTTCCTCGACGAGCGGATGCGACCGCTCGTCCGCATCGGCCAGGACGGCCGGGTCCCGGACCCGCTGGACCCCGCGACCGGCCGGCACGCGGTCAGCCGCGTCACACTGCGCAAGCTGCTGCTGGCCGGCCTGGGGGACGTCGTCCGCTTCGGCAAGGAGTTCACCGGTTTCACCCGGGTGGACGACGGGACGGTCACGGCGGACTTCGCCGACGGCACCACCGCGACCGCCGACGTGCTCGTCGCGGCCGATGGCGCCAACTCCCGGGTGTGGGCGCAACTCCATCCCTCGGCCGGCCGGACCACACTGCCGGCGACGGCCGTCGCCGGCAAACTCTTCCTCACCGAGGAGAACCGGCGATGGCTGCCGGAGCGGTTGCTCGCCGGCATGAACGTCTTCTGGCCACAGCAGGACTTCCTGTTCACCGCGATCTTCCGCAGACGCGAAGACCCGGCGGCGATCACCGCCAGGCTCGGTGACCGGTTACGTGCGCTCGGACTGGAGCCGGAGCGACTGCTGGCGAACTCGCATGACGACGACTACGTGTTGTGGGCGTTCATCGCACACCGTGACTCCCTTCCGGGCGACTTCACCACCAAAGCCCAGGCCGACCCGGCCGCGGTGCGGCGGATGCTGGCCGAACGGACCGCCGGGTGGCATCCCGACCTGCGCCGGTTACTCACCGAATCAACACCGGACACCCTCTACCGGACCGAGTTCACCGCCGCCGAACCACTCCGACCGTGGAAGACGGGCAACGTCACCGGACTCGGGGACGCCGTCCACCACATGCCCCCGGTCGGCGGACTCGGCGGCAACACGGCGCTGCGCGACGCGCACCGACTCTGCGCCGCGCTCACCGCGGCCGACCGCGGCGAGGAGCCGTTGCCACAGGCGTTGCACGCCTACGAGGCGGACATGCTGCGCCACGGGTTCCGCACCGTCCGCGACGTCGTCCGGAACACCAACGCCGCGATCATCCGCAGCCCTCTCAAGCGGTCGGCGACCCGGTGGTTCTTCCGCACCTGCGGAGCCATCCCACCCCTCGGCCGAGCGGTCTTCGGAGAGCGCTGAGGGGGTAGTGGGCATCCGACTGATCGCGGATTTCTAGGTATTGAAGCGAGAGGCCGTCACGCTTCCGAGTCCATTACTCCCCCCGTCTGTCAGGTACGCGGTTATCCCATCGCCGTGGAGGTTGATCCACGAGTAACGGTGTTCGGAGGTGTCTTTCGCATATATGAATTCGGTGTACACGGCGCCGGTTTTCACGCCGTTGAGGCTGGCCATGTCTGCGAAAAGAGCGCCCCGATTCTGCGAGTCTCCTGTCCGCCGTACGGTCACCCCGCCCTGGAGGAAGGCGATCCCTCCCTCGCCGCTGTTCGGTCCCACTACCAATGGGGTGATGACGGCGACCTTGGCGGTGAGGGATTCCAGGACAGGGTTGCGCACCTGAACGGTCGTGGTGAGGACGTGTTCTCGCTTGGGCGTGGTGCGGGAGGTGGCGACCAGGGTGTAGGTGGTGGCCCGCTTGGGGGCGTCGTCGGCGGCCGGTGACCAAGAACCGCCCGAGAGGTTGGTCGCCTGCCCGTCCGGGAACAGGATCTTGTAGTCGAAGTCGTCGGACCCCTCCCAGCGCAGCGTGATGTTCGCTCCCGCGGCCACCATGGCGTCATCCGCGCGGAAGTCGCGCGGCGCCGGGATCTCCTTCGGGGCGGTCTTCACCACCGCCAGCGCGGCCGAGCGATCATCGAGGCGCAGGTTCCCTCTTTTGGCATGCTCTTTCACTCCTAGCACGGCCAGCCCGGCGGTGGCGGCTACGGTGATGTTCTCCAGCGTCAGCACCAGGTGGTCCCCGGGCGCGAAACTCGCACCGGCGGGCGCGGTGACCAGGAAGGCGTCGGGGTCCTGCCGCTGGACGTCCACCGGCTTGGTGCCTGACGAGGTGGTGTACCGGCCCTGGGCCGTGACCGTAGTGATGTTCGGGGTGAGGTGGCCGGCGCCGTCGCCAACGGGCACCTGCACCCGGAACGTTCGCCAGGAGACCGATACCTGCCCGGTGTTGGTGACGACCAGATACACCGTCCCCGTGGACGGGGAGCGCCCGGCCGCTGACGCCTCCAGGGGCGCCGGGTCCGTGAGGAGGGTGTAGGTCAGCAGGGTCATGGTCACGACTCCTTCTCTTGCAGGACGGCGCACACCGATGAACGGCGCACAACGAAAGGACCGGGCCGGACAGGCGGTGACAGAGGAGATGCATCCGAGACCTGACGCCTGTGCCCCGCCACAGAAGTTCGCCTCCCTAGATCCAAAGCGCCGACATAGGGGCATTACAAGAGCACTAAAGGAGGCCAATTGGCGATATTCTCACCGTCTTGACAAACATTCGGACCACGCGTCACCGGCCGCCCAGCACCACCGCGGTAGGGTCCTCGCGGCGTTGGGTCCGGGCCTGGCAGGGGCGACGATGAAACGACGTGAGGCCGTCGCGGGTGACCGTTCAGGTCATCGCGACGGCCTCACGGGCATCGTCAGGCGAGCCCCAGCAGGATCTTGACGGGGCCGATGGCGAAGTAGATGACGAAGAGGGCGGCCACCAGCCAGAGGAGAGGGTGGACCTCGCGGGACTTGCCCTTGACCAGCTTGATGAGGACGTAGGTGATGAAGCCGGCGCCGATTCCGTTGGAGATGGAGTAGGTGAAGGGCATCAGGACGATGGTGAGGAAGGCCGGGATGGCGATCTCGTAGTCGTTGAAGTCGATGGCCCTGATGGCGGTCATCATCAGGAAGCCGACGACGACGAGGGCCGGGGCGGCCGCCTCGTAGGGGACGATCTTGACCAGCGGCGACAGGAAGGCCGCGAGCAGGAACAGGGCGCCGGTCACGACGCTGGCCAGGCCCGTGCGGGCGCCCTCGCCGACGCCGGCCGCCGACTCGATGTAGGTGGTGTTGGAGGAGGTCGACGCCGCGCCGCCCGCCGCGGCCGCGATCGAGTCGACCAGCAGGATCTCCCGGGTGCGCGGCAGCGTCCCCTCCTCCGACACCAGGCCCGCCTGGGCGCCGACGCCCACCACGGTGCCCATCGTGTCGAAGAAGTCGGTGATGAGCAGCGTGAACACGAACAGGACGGCCAGCACGGCGCTGATCTTGCCGAACGACCCGAACAGGCTGAACTGGCCGATCAGGCTGGTGTCGGGCACGCCGATGATCTGGTCGGGCATCGCCGGGACGACCAGGCTCCAGCCCGTGGGGTTCTTGCCGCCCATGGACGGGCCGACCTTGGCGATCGCCTCGACGATGATGGCGATCACGGTGGTGCCGATGATGCCGATCAGGATCGCGCCCTTGACCTTGCGGGCCACCAGCAACGCGGTGATCAGCAGGCCGATCACGAAGACGAAGATGGGCCAGCTGGTCAGCGCGCCGCCGATGCCGAGCTCCAGCGGCGTGCCGGCCGCCTTGCGGACGAAACCGGAGTCCACGAAGCCGATCAGGGCGATGAACAGGCCGATGCCCACGCTGATCGCGGTCTTCAACTGGCTTGGAATGGCGTGGAAGACCGCCGTGCGAAAGCCCGTCAGCACGAGGATCGTGATGACGATGCCCTCCAGGACGATCAGGCCCATCGCGTCCTCCCACGACATCTGGGAGGCGATGCCGAAGGCCACGAAGGCGTTCAGGCCCAGGCCCGCGGCCAGCGCGAACGGCACCTTGCCGACGAAGCCCATCAGGATGGTCAGCACACCGGCCGTCAGGGCGGTGGCCGCGGCGATCGCCGCGATGTTCGCCGAGCCGGTGCCGTCGCCCAGGAACTGGCCGTCGGCGTCCTTGGCCCCGCCGAGGATCAACGGGTTCAGCACGACGATGTACGCCATCGTGAAGAACGTGGCCAGGCCGCCACGGATTTCACGGTCGAGCGTCGAACGCCGTTCGGAGATCAGGAAATAGCGGTCGAGCCAGCCGAGCAGGCCGGCCGGCCGGGTCACAGGTGCGGTTATCTCGCTCACGCGGGCAGATTGACAGGCGGTATCACAGTCGGAAAGACCCCTGAGGCGCTCGTGGTCCGAATGAGACCAACTTGTGTGCAGTTCGGATTCGGAAGGAGGTTATCCGACCCGCCGAGCCTGGTGGAACCGTGTCTCGCCTAGGCTGGAACGCGTGAACGAGCCGCGCCCCCCGGATCCCACTCCGCTGGAGACCAAGGACGCCGTGACGATCATCGCGGGCACGGGCCTGTGGGTGGTCGCGCTGGTCGTGCTGCTCATCCTCCGCCCGTCCCCCGACCACCAGTGGTGGATCTGGACGTGCGTGGCCGGCGTGGGCCTGGGCATCTTCGGGTACTGGTTCGTCCGCCGTCGCGACCGGCGCGCCGCACGCGCCGAGACGGCCCCGGACGGCGCCCGCGACGACGCCTCCGTCCCCGGCCGCACCCCGTCCTGAAAGCCCCGGCCGGAGACCGAAAGACCGGAAGCCGGACGGACCGGCCTGGCCTGACCGGAAACCAGACGGACCGGCCTGGCCTGGCCGGAGGGTGGACCGAACGACCTGGCTGCGCCCGTCCTGAGAGGCCGGACGGGAAGCCTGCGGCCGGAGGAAAGCCCCGCCCCGGGCACGAGAGCCCGAGGCCGGAGGCCGTTCTGAGGCCGACGTCTCCTACGGCCCGGGCTGGGGGTCCCCTGGCCGCGCCCCCGTCGAGGAGAGTCAGGGGGCGCGGCGCAAGGGTGGGGCCGTACGGCGGGGGTCAGCCGTCGAGGTCGGCCTCGGCGAGGAGAAGCGGCACGGCCTGCGGGTCGCGCAGCAGGGCGGCGACCGCGAGCCGGTCCCCCCACTGCCCGCTCGCCCAGGCCAGCCCGCGGGCGAGGCCCTCGACCCCGCTCGCGTGGACGACGCCCTCGTGGAACCGCCACGGCACCGGCACGCCGTCCACGGTCAGCTCGGCGTGCTCGACGTAGCTCGACGGCGACGAGGGCAGCAGCGAGCGCACCTGCGCGGGCACCGGCCGTTCGACCCCGGACGAGGTGATCTCCGCTGCGACCTCCTCGCCGATCACCGGCAGGTCGAGCAGTTCCGACAGCGCTTCTGCCAGGTCGAACGGGGCCAGCACCAGCGGGCGGGAGGCCACCAGCGGCAGCAGGTCGGGCGCCTCGACGACGACCGGCCCGCCCGTGGCGGTCAGCCCTTCGGGAACCGGGCCGCCGTTGCCGCCGACGGGATGCCCGTCCTCGGCGTCGGCGACGACGATCTCGCCGTTCAGCACGGCCCGCACGGCGGTGGGCGGCGCCACCCTGGCGGGCTCCACGGCCGCGAGGGCCATCCACAGCGACCGGAGCTGGGCCCGGTCGACCTCCAGCGACGGGTCGGCCAGCAGGTCGAGCAGTTCGTCAGGACCGCCGTGGGAGGCCAGCAGCTCGGCCAGCGTCGTGCGCACGCCGATGAGCGCGAGCGCCGTTTCGTCCATCCCCTGGGGGGCGTCGCCGTACAGGCCGTACAGCAGCGGGTCGCCGGAGGGCAGGCGCAGCGAGGTGGGCCGTCCGCCGTCGAGCACGGGGTGACGTGACAGCCACCAGGCGGTGTAGGAGGGCACCTCGACGACCTCGCCGGCGACCAGCGCGCGCAGCGGCTGGAGCGCGGCGCGCAGCGGCGGACGCGACAGCAGCGCCAGCGCCGAGGGCCAGTCGGCGACGTACTCCAGGTCGCGGATCGCGGCGAACTCGCGCGCGACCGGCGGCACGTCGGCTTCGGGCAGCAGGTCGAGCACGGCCTCCAGCCATTCGTCCTCGGCGTCGAGGTCGTGGTCGCACTCGTCGGGGTCGAGCAGCACGTCGGAGTCGTTGACCACGGCGAAGCCGTCCAGCACGCCGGCGGCCGACAGCACGCGCGAGCCGTAGCGCTCGACCAGGTCGGGGGCGGCGACGCCGAACGGGACGTCCTGGTCGATCAGCTTGGCCAGCGACCCCTCGCCGAGCAGCAGCTCTCCCGCGGGGTACAGCTCGCCGTCGGCTCCGCGCAGGGCCAGCGCCGACAGCCACGGGGCCTCGCCGGCCGACAGCCCGGCGGCGTCGACCAGCGCGAGCACGGCCTGCGCCACGGGCTCGGGGTCGGCGCTGTCGAGCGACTCCGAGACGGTGGCGCGGGTCAGCGGGTCCTCCAGCACGCTTCTCGGGGTCGCCTCGGCGGCGCCGAGCCGCAGCAGCAGCGGGTGGGCGGCCTCGGGATGGACGACGCGCAGCCCGAGCGGGCCGAGGAGCGCGGGGTCCAGGGAGGACCCCTCGCTGAGCAGCAGCGTGCCGCGCGGGCCGCGCACGAGGCGGCCGTCGGCGAGCGGGACGGGTACGGCGCCGAGGGCCTCGCGGTCGTCGGCGGGCACCACGTCGTACAGCGACCGCCACCAGCCCGGGGTGGTGTCCTCCACGGCGTCGCCGGACAGCAGGTCGATCACGTCGGACAGCTCCAGGCGCCGGACGCCCAGGGCGTTCAGGGCAGGGTGCCGCGACGCCCACCCGGCCGGCAGCAGGCCGGGCACCACGTACGCGATCTTGTCGAGGAACTCGGCGGGACCGGCCACGACCGACGCCTGCCGGCCGGACACGACGTACGGCGCCTCGCCCTCGGCGGGCGCGGCCTGCGCGGCCGGTATCCGCGTCCCGGCGTCCTTGGCGTCCCCGGTGCCGCCCTGGTCGGCGGGCGGGGAGAGCGCCGGGAGCAGCGGGGTGTCGGGCAGGCGGCGCAGGATGGCCCGCCGGATCGCCGCGTCCAGCTCGGCCTTGCCCATCAGGCCGGGAACCAGGTCGAGCAGGCGGGGGGTGCGCGGCAGCGTGGCGAGCAGCCGCAGGTAGGTCTCGGCGGCCCGCTCGACCAGGAAGTCGGTGAGCGGTCCCGCGGCGACGTGCCGCCGGTCGGTGGCCAGCGGGAAGGTGGCGATGAGCAGCGCCGGCAGGTCCAGGGGCTCGTCGCTGGGCGTCGGGGCGTGCACGACCGGGGCGACGTCCTTGGGCAGGTCGCCGTGGGCGGCGGGGACGGCCCAGCGGACCAGCCAGGTGGGGCGGGCGCGCTCTTCGGTGGGACGTCCGGCGAACAGCTCGGCGACCTGCTCGGGGGTGAAGCGGCCGGACTCCTCGACCACCTGCCAGCCGTCGGCGGTGACCGTGCGCGTCTCGCCGCCGGCCTCGATCTCGATCACCGTGAGCGCGGGCATGGCGAGCATCAGCGCCGGGCCGGTCTCGTCGAGCATCTGGCGCACGGCCGGTTCGACGGTCGGGTCGCGCAGGGGCAGGCGCACGACGGTGTCGAAGCCGTCCGGCACGGGCACCGGCCCGGCCTCGAACGGCAGGCGCAGCAGCGGCACGTGCCCGCCGCGGACGCCCAGCTCGGTGGCCAGGGCGGGCTCGGCGGCGACGAGCGCGGCGGTCTCGGACCGCGACCAGCGAACCGCGCCGGTCGCCCGGGAGGCGATCACCGGCTCGTCGCAGACCGACACGACGGCCGCGAAGCCGACGCCGAACCGGCCGATGGAGCCGGTCTCGTCGCGCTTGGCGGACACCCGGAGCGTGGCGAGTCCTTCGACGCCGGACTCGTCCAGCGGGGCTCCGGTGTTGGCGGCGCTCAGAACGCCGTCGCGGAGGGTCAGCCGCAGCCGCCCGGGGACGCCCGCGCGCGCGGCGGCGTCGGCGGCGTTCTGCGCCAGTTCGACGATCAGCCGGTCGCGGTAGCCGCCGAGGGCGAAGTCCTCCTCGGCGTTGGCGTCCTCGCGGAAGCGCGCGGGCGAGGCCGTCCACGCGGCGAGGACGGTGTCGCGCATGCGTTCGGTGCCAAAGATGTCAGTCACCAGTCATGTCCAAAGGTGGAGGAGACGGGCCGGCCGCCCCCGTGCCGGCGATCGGATGGTTCGCGGCCTGCGACCCCGGGGACGACCCCCCAAGACCACGGCCCTGTGCAACGTCCCCCCGAAGCCCATGACGCGGGGAACGGCATCCCCGGATCTACGACCCTGAGGAACGACACCCCCGGACCTACGACCCTGTGGGACGGGACCTCCGGGCCTGTGGCCCTGAGGAATGGCGTCCCCGGGCCACGACCTTGAGGGATGCCGGTAGCCCCGCGGCCGGCCGGTGAGGGGGCCGGACGGCGCGCCCGGTGACCGGCCGCCTTCACCGGGACGCGGCCGGCGGTCAGGAATGGCCGAGCGGCTCGGCGCCTTCGTCGTCGACCGACCCCGCGGCGGGGACGCTCTCCTCGGGCATCAGGTCGTAGCCGAGATCGTCCAGGATGGGCATCGGCTGCTCGACGGAGGCGGGAGCGATCACGGCGGCCTCGGAGTGCGCGCCGCACCCGTGGTCGGCGGCGACGACCTTGCCGTCGTCGGGCGCGTACTCGTTGGCGCAGACGCCGAAGCCCAGGCGCAGCGCGCCGGCGAGCGGCCAGTAGAAGCCGCAGGTGGAGCACTGCGCGGGCGCGGCATGGGCGAGCGGGGTGTGCGGGCCGGAGTCGCCGGCGTGCCAGCGGTGCACGGCGCGGTCACGCCCGATCGCCGACAGGACCCGAGCCCGGCCGAGGCCGTACTCGAAGATCATCTGCCGGTCGGCGTCGTCGTCGGTCTCGGTGAACCCGGGCGCGAGGCGGTCGTCGTCGTCGGAGGTGGGCAGCAGGTCGCCGACGCCGAGGTCGCCGGGGAGCAGTCGCTCGCTCCACGGCACCCAGGCCGGCGGGAGCAGCGCGCCCGCGCCCGGCAGCAGCACGGTCTCGCTGATGGTCACGTTACGCGCGCGGGAGGCACGGGTCACGGTGATGGCCCAGCGCCAGCCGCGGTAAGCGCGGTCGAGACAGGCGAAGTAGTGCGTGACGACGCGCTCACCCTCGGCCTGGAAACCGAGATGCTCGCCCACCTCGCCGGGGCGGGCGATCTCCTCGGCGGCGGCCCGCGCCGGCTCCACGGCTGCGGCGCAAGCCTGGTCGGCGGTGAAGGTGCGGGAACGAGTGCGGTTCACATGTCAATTCTCACCCATGCGGCGAGCGGACATCACGCGTATGGGTCGGGTAAGACTGGAAACCGAAGCGGCACGCCATCAACCGGAAGATCCACCGCCAAGGAACCGCCCGCACCGACTCGCCGGCCCGGGCCACGGGCACCTGAGTAGACAAGAACGCGGACGGGCCGGGCGGCGGAGATCCCCGGCGGCGACGAGCGAGCAGGAAGGGGAAACGCGTGCGACGTCCGGCCACCGGTACGAGCACCGGCGCTTCCCCCGCAGGCGTGTGATGGCGGCGTCCTGGCATCGTGGGCGGGCATCGCTGGGGCGCGCGGGGCGCGCCGTGGCGGACGCGGGCCGCGGCGCCGTCCGTGCCGGTCGCTCGGCCGCCCGTAACACCGCGGGCGCGGGACGGTCGGTCGCCCGGGGGACGGCGCGCGCCGGCCGTGGGGTGGGGCGGGCGACGCGCAAGCTGACCCACGCCCAGGGCGCCGGCCGCACCGGGCTGGGCCGCCTGATCGAGCTGACGGCGGCCCACAGCGCCGGGGACGCGCTCATCACGGTCGGCCTGGCCGGCACGCTGCTGTTCGGCCTGCCCGTGGACCAGGCGCGCGGCCAGGTCGCGCTGTACCTGCTGATCACGATGGTGCCGTTCGCCGTGGTGGCGCCGTTCGTCGGGCCGGTCCTCGACCGGTTCCGGTCGGGGCGCCGGTACGTCATGGCGGGCACGCTGTTCGCGCGGGGGCTGCTCTGCTGGGCCATGGCGGCGGCGATCGGCCCGGCCGACGGGCTGACGCTGTTCCCCGCCGCACTGGCCGTCCTGGTGCTGTCGAAGGCCTACAACGTCTCGCGGGCCGCCATCATGCCGAGCGTGCTGCCCGCCGACATCACGCTGGTCACGGCGAACGCGCGGGTGGCGCTGTTCTCGCTGGTGAGCGCCGCGCTCGCGGCGCCGGTGGCGGTCGGCCTGACCGCGTGGCCGGGCGCCGCCTGGCTGCTGCGCGTCACCATGGTGATCTTCCTGGTGGCGGGGGTGGCCGCCGTACGGCTGCCCCGCCATGTCGACGCCCCCGATCTCGGGCTGGACGACGAGGCCGCCGAGGAGATCGCGGACGGCGCCGCGAGCGAGCCCCCGGACGGCCGCGCCGCCGGCCACCCGGAGGGTCAGGCCGGTGGGCCGCCGGACGATGACGGCGACAGGGCCAGGCTCAGGGGCGGCGACCAGGGCGGAAGCAGGGCCGGGCGTGGCAGGGGGCGGGCGCGCTGGCGCACGCTGCTCAACGTGGGGCCGGTGGTGTCCGAGGCGATGCAGGCCAACGCCGCCATCCGCGTCCTGTCCGGCTTCCTGATCTTCTTCCTGCTCTTCCTCGTGCAGGACGGGAACCTGCGGGGGACCGGCCTGCCCGAGCAGGTCATGATCGCGATTCTCGCGGGCGGCGCCGGGGCGGGCGGCCTGCTCGGCGCGGCGGTCGCGTCCTGGACGCGCGGTCGCTCCCCGCAGCTCATCGCGCTGATCGCGCTGGCGTTCTCCACGGTCGCGGTGGGGGCGGCGGCGTTCTTCTTCTCGTTGTGGACGGCCGTCGGGGTGGCGCTGGTCGCGGGTCTCGCCCAGGAGATCGGCAAGCTGGCGTTGGACGCGACCGTCCAGCGGGAGATCGGCGAGGAGGTCCGGTCCTCCACCTTCGGCGTCGTGGAGGCGCTGCTGCAGATCGCCTGGGTGGGCGGCGGCCTGGCCGGGCTGATGTTGTCGCTGCTCTCGGGCCCCTCGGCCGGTCCCGTGGGCCTGGCGGTGGTGACGGCCGCGCTGGCCGCCGCGCTGCTCTGGCTGGTCCTCACGCGGCGCCGGCGGCTGCGCGCGCACACCGAGCGCGTCCTCGCCGAGCACGGGCCCGGCTCACCCGGCGCCAAGCTTGGGACGACCAAGCCGTTGACCGATCCCCATCACTGAGGCGCGCCTGTGGGCGGGCATGACGGTGAGGCCCCATCGTGACCTTGATGAATGGGGCGGGGAGAGGAGCGCGGACGCCTGCGCTCAGGCGTCGATGTCGTCGGCGACGGCCCGCAGCACCGTCGCGATCTTCTTGGCGTGCGCGGCGTCGGGGTGCTTGCCCCTTTGGTACGAATTAGAGACGTCATCGAGCAGTTTGATCAGGTCCTCGACGATGACGACGAGTTCGTCCGGCTTCTTGCGCTTACCTTTCGGCTTCACGGTCTTGGCGAGCGTCGGCGGCTGCTCCAGTACGCGGACCGAAAGCGCCTGCTGGCCACGGCGGCCCTCGGCCACGCCGAACTCGACCTTCTGACCCGGCTTGAGCGCTTCCGTGCCTTTGGGAAGCGCTGATGAATGTACGAACACCTCTCCGCCGTCGTCGCGGGTGAGGAATCCGAAGCCCTTGTCAGCGTCGTACCACTTGACCTTGCCAGTAGGCACAGGGGTGACCTCGTTCAGACTGTCATGAATGGTAATGGATGTAGGTTATGCCCACCGGGGGCATCACATGACCGTCGAAACGGCCCTGATTTCCGGGCTCCGCGAGACGCACCACGCGTTGTACCAGCTTCCGAAGCGCGTCAGATCGGGCAGCACCACATCAGCTCCGTGATCTTGCAGCGCCTGCTCGGTGTACGGGCCCGTCGCCACGGCGACGCTCACCGCGCGCCCCGCCCGGGCCGCCTCGATGTCGGCCACGTGATCTCCGACATAGGCGGCGGCGCCGAAGCGGGAGATCGCCACGCCTTTGGCCGCGCCGAACACCGACCCCACCACCTCGTCGACGTCCAGGCCCAGCGTCTCGACGGTCCGGCCGGCCCCGACGATGTGCTTGCCGGTGACCACGATGACCCGCCCGCCGCGCCGGCGGACCTCCGCGACGGCCTCGGCGGCGCCGGCCATCGGCGTGGTCATCGCGACAGCGACGTCCGGATACAGGGAGCGGTACAGGGCCGCGGCGGCCGGGACCGCCTCCGCCGGCAGCCAGTGCGCCAGCTCCTGCTCCAGCGGCGGGCCGAGCCGTTCGACAACGGCGGCGGTGTCGATCGCCACGCCGAGACGGCGCGCCACCTCCTCGTACACCGCCGCGATCCCGGCGCGGGTGTCGGCGAGCGTCAGGTCAAGGTCGAATCCCACGGAACACACCCTTGAAGGATGCCAAATGGACGGCACCCCGCGAACCCCTACGGCTCGGGCGACCCGCGACGCCGATTCGACGGGAACTGACACACTTTGACCACATAAAGTCGGGGCCGGAGGTGACCACGGGCAATGACCAGATCGACGCGCGCACGGATCATCGACGAGTCCCTCAGGCTCTTCGCCGAGCGCGGCTACGCGGCGACGTCGGTCGCCGAGATCGAGGCCGCCTCAGGGCTGTCCCCCGGGGCCGGCGGCCTGTACCGGCATTTCAGGTCCAAGTACGAGGTGCTGGCGGCCGCGATCAACGAACACGCCGCCCGCACCCGTTCACAGGTCACCGAGGCGCTGGTCGAGGTGGAGGCCGTCGGCACGTCGATACCGATCGAGGAGCGGCTGGACCGCCTGTGCCGGGCCGGGCTGGCCAAGGTCCGCGACGAGAGCCGGCTCACCCGCGTCTTCTTCCGCGACCTCAGCCAGTTCCCCGAGCTGGTCGCCGTCGTCCGCGAGGGCCTGCTCCAGCCCATGTTCGACGCGATCACGACGTGGTTCCGCACCCAGCCGGAGTACGCGGACGCCGACCTCGACTGGCCGGCGATCGGCGCCGTGCTGGGGGGCGCGGTGGTGCACTACCGGCTGTTCCAGGAGACCGTCGGCGAGCCTCCGGGACGCGCCGACCGCGACCGTTTCGTCGCCTCGTGGGTGCGCCTGTCGCTCGGGCTGATCAGCGCAGGACGCCCAGCGTCTGCCGCCGGGGTGGCGGAGGTGGCGGGTTGAACAGGCGATAGGCCAGCCAGGCCACGCCGCCTGCCGCACCCAGCATGAACATCAGCCCGCTGACGTGCCAGAACGAGGTGACGAACGCCGTGAAGCCGTCGCCGGGGGTCTCAGGGGCCCGCAGGGCCCCGAGCAGGACGCCGCCCACGACGTAGGCCGTGATCGGCGTGAACAGCCCCGTCATCCGGTCTTTGAACACCCACGCGTCGCAGGACAGCACCGTCAGCGCGGCCAGCGCCCACACCAGCACGGGCACGGGGAAGATCGCGATGGACGGCAGGGGAAGCGGCACCAGCAGGCCCGACAGCAACAGCAGGGCCATGCCCACGACGGCGCGGCGGTCGTTGGCCAGGACGGTCCGCGCGTCGCGCCCGTCGGCGGCCTTGGGCACGGCCATCGCGCCCCGGCCGAACCGGCCCAGCAGCGGAGCCGGCGCGTCGCGCGGCACGGGACGGCGCGCTCCGGGGGCGGCGCCGCGCGGCAGCGGGCGCGCGGGCCTCGGCGGGCGGAGCGGCCGCACGGGACCCACCGGCCGGCCGTCGTCCACCACGGCGGGAAGGACCTCGGTCGCCGAGTCGCCGAACTCGTCGCCGGCGGCGGAACCGGCGACAGGACCGGTCGCGGGGCCGGAGACCGGCACCGGGGGGAAGACCGACGTGGAGGCCTCCTCCACCGGCGCGACCGGCGGGCCCTCGGCTCCGTCCGGGCCGGGCCCCCCGCCCTGGGGCGACACGGAGGAGGCGGACGACGGGGAGCCGGGCCGTACGGAACCGGGCCGCGCGGACCCGGCGGCCGGACGCGACAGGGACGAAGGAGGGGACAGAGACGAAGGCCGGGACACGGCCCCAGGACGGCCGCCGCGGACGCCGCCGGGACGCCGCACGCCGGCGGCCCGCCGGGCGGGCTCGGGCTCGGCGCCGGTCAGCCGCGCGACCTCCCGCTGCAGCAGGACCGCGGGATCGCCGAACCGGGCGAGCACTCTGCGCACGGCCGCCGGGTCTTCGCTGCCCCGGCGTTCCTCCTCGATGCGTGCGCGCAACCGCTGCACGAAGTCGAGGCGCTGATCGGTGCGGAGCACGCCATGGGCGGCGTCCGCCACCTTGGCGACGTACTCGAGGACCAGCTGATCGGCGCGCTCGATCACTCTCGCCATACTGCCCCAGCGCTCCGGCCCGCGCACCGTTTCGCGGAAATGACTATCCTCACCGCTCCCCATGCCTCGCCCTCGCGCCTCCCGTCCGGACGCCGCCGCGGCCCGGCGCGGGCGAACACCGGTGATCAGGCTGGCGTACGACGGCCCATGGGCTCCTACCATGGAGGGGACGCTCCCACGGCGTGGGGCGTGCGGCGGATGCCGGTGGACAGGGGGTTCGGTGGAGCGATGAACACCGAGTTCACCGATTGGCTGCGCGGCCTCGGCGACGACCGGCTGCGGGCCCTGGTCGCGGCCCGTCCCGAGCTCATCACCCCGGTTCCCGCGCACGTGGAGGGCCTGGCGATCCGGGCGACCAGCCCGTCGGCCACCGGCAGGGCCCTGGACCGGCTCGACCGCTTCGCCCTGGCCGTGGTCGAGACGCTGCTGGTCATGACCGCCGAGGACGGTCCCGGCCTGTCGCAGGACGACCTGCGCGCGGCGATGGCCGGCGCGGTGCCCGAGCAGGATGCCGCGCGGCTGGACGGGCCGCTGCGCGAGGCCGTCGACGGGCTGCTGTCGCTCGGCCTGGTCTTCGGCCCCGCCTCGGCCCTGCGGCTCGCCCCCGGCGTGCGGGACGTCTCCGAGTCCCCTGCCGGGCTCGGGCCGCCGGTGGCCGAGGTGTTCCGGCACCACCCGCCCGAACGGCTGCGCGAGCTGATCCAGGCCATCCACCGCGGCGACACCGGCCGCGAGGAAGCCGTCCCCGAGCGCCTGGCGGGCCTGCTCGCCGAGGGCGGCATCGTCGAGCGCCTGCTGGGCGACGTCGGCCCGCAGGCCCGCGCCGCGCTGGAAGAGCTCGCGTGGGGCCCGCCGACCGGCCGCCTGCCCAACGCCCGGCGTGAGGTCACCGTGGCCACCGCGCAGTCGCCGATCGAGCAGCTGCTCGCCCGGGGCCTGCTCGCCGCGACCGGCGAAGAGAGCGTCGTCCTGCCTCGCGAGGTCGCACTGGTGCTGCGCGGCGGGCGGGTGCACCGCGACCTGCGCCCCTGCGCCCCGCCGCTGGAGGGCGCCGAACGCGACCGGTCCCTGGCCGACCGCACGGCCGCCGGCCAGGCGTTCACCTTCGTGCGCATGGTCGAGGAGCTGTGCGAGCACTGGAGCGTGGACGGGCCGGGCGTTCTGCGCGCGGGCGGCGTCGCCGTGCGCGACCTGAAGCGCACCGCGCAGCTTCTCGACCTGCCCGAGTGGACGGCCGCCCTGGTGGTGGAGGTCGCCTACGCCGCGGGCCTGGTGGCCTCCAGCGCGCCGGTGGACGGCGAGTGGCTGCCCACGACCGGCTACGACGTCTGGCGGGTGAAGGCGACCGAGGATCGCTGGGAGGTGCTGGCGTCGAACTGGCTGGCCGGCGACCGCGTGCCCGGCCTGGTCGGCGAGCGTGACGACCGCGACCGCCTGCTGAACGTCCTGCATCCCGAGCTGCGCCGTCCGGCCGCGGCGGAGGTGCGGCTGCGGACGCTGCGGGTGCTCGCCTCGGCCGCCGCGGGGCTCGCCCCCTCCGCCGCCTCGGTGCGCGAACGGCTGGCGTTCGAGCAGCCCCGCCGCCGGGGCGCCTACCGCGACCGGCTGGTCGACTTCACCCTGCGCGAGGCCGAGCAGCTCGGGCTCACCGGGCTCGGCGCGCTGTCCCGCTTCGGCCGCGCGCTGCTCCCACCGGCCACCGCGGGCGAGCCCGCCCGGCTGCTGGCGCCGCTGCTGCCCGAGCCGGTCGACCACGTGCTGCTCCAGGCCGACCTGACGGCCGTCGCGCCGGGTCCGCTCACCAGCGAGCTGGGACGCTGGCTGTCGCTGGCCGCCGACGTCGAGTCGAAGGGCGGAGCGACGGTCTACCGGTTCGGCGAGGAGTCGGTCCGGCGGGCGCTGGACGCCGGGTCCAGCGCGGACGAGCTCCTCGCCACGCTCGAGAGGCATTCCACGACGCCGGTGCCGCAGCCGCTGCGCTACCTGGTGGCCGACGTCGCCCGCAGGCACGGCCGCGTCCGGGTCGGCACGGCGGGCTCCTACGTGCGCTGCGACGACCCGGCCGTGCTGGACGAGGTGATGGCCGACAAGCGCGCCGTGCCGCTGCGGCTGCGCCGGCTCGCGCCCACGGTGATCGCCTCGCGCAGCTCGCGGGCCGTGGTGGTCGACACGCTGCGGGCTCTCGGGTACTCCCCGGTCGCCGAGTCCTCCGAGGGCGACGTGCTGGTGACCCGGGCCGACGCCAAGCGCACCGAGCGCCCGCCGGCGGCCCGCCCCGCGCCGGGCGCGGCCGGCCCCGAGGCCGACGTGGTGGCGGCGGCCGTCCGGGCGATCAGGGCCGGCGACGACGCCCACCTGGCGCGCAGGCGGACGGTGGCGGCCCCTGACGGGCAGGTGCCGCGTTCTCCTTCGACGGGCACGGTGATGGCGCTGCAAGAGGCCATCCGGCAGGGCACGCGCGTCTGGATCGGCTACATGGACTCCCAGGGGCACGCCACCAGCCGCATCCTGGAGCCGGCCCGCATGGAAGGCGGCTATCTGACGGCCTACGACGAGACGCGCGCGGCGGTCCACCGGTTCGCGCTGCATCGCATCACGGGCGTCGCCGACGTCAACTGACGGGCGCACGCGCCGTCCACGGGGATCACGTTCCCGGCATTGCCAGGGCACGACAACCCCATGGCGTGGTAAATGTTGATCAGCTCCACCATCATCAGAATTGAGACGATCTTGAGCAGCGGCACTCCCGAGCCCGCCGGGCACTCCCCGAACGGCTGGCAGAGTCCCCACGGATCGCAGGACGGCAACGGCGGCCCGTCGTCGCCTTACGACCAGGGATACGGCCGGCAGCAGTACGGCGGACCGACGCCGTACGACCAGAGCGGCCCCGCGCAGCAGCCCTACGACGCGTACGGCAGGCCGGGGCAGGGGTCCTACGACCAGCAGCCCTACGGCTCCCCCGGGCAGCAGCCCTACGGCGCGCCCGCGCGGCAGCCCTATGACGCCTACGGCGCCGGGGGACAGCCGTACGACCAGCAGTACGGCGCCTCCGGGCAGCCGTCGTACCCGGCCGGCGGGCAGCAGCCCTACGGCCAGCCCGGCTACGGCCAGCCGGGCTACGGCGACCCCGGTTACGCCCAGCAGGGTTACGGCCAGCCCGGTTACGGACAGCCCGGGTACGACCAGCAGTACGGGTACGCGACCCCCTACCCGCCCTACGGTCACCCGGCCAGGCCGGCGGGCGACGGGCCTCGCACCCATGCCATCGTCGCCCTGATCATCAGCATCCTGCTCGCCATGAGCTGCTACGTCTCGCTGGGCGGCATCGCCGGGGTCGTCCTGTCCGGCATCGCGCTCGGCAAGGCCGACACCGAACCCGACCGCGCGCGGTCGCTGCTGAAGTGGGGCTGGGTCGCCATCGGCGTCAACATCGGCCTGGTGATCATCGGCGTCGCCGTCCTCATCGTCGTCGGCGTCACCTCCAGTTGACCGCGAGGCGCCCTCGCCGCACGACGGCCGGGCGCCCGCGGCCCCGGACATCTCCCGCGCAACGCCGGAGCGGCGTCAAGGCGCGGGAAAGCGGGACTGATCCGGGCCGCCGTCTTGTTGGATAAGCGGACGGGACCGCCGGCACGGTGGCCGTACGCGAACCCCAGGAGATCGAAACGTGTCTGATGGCCCGCTGATCGTCCAGTCGGACAAGACGCTGCTGCTCGAGGTCGAGCACGAGAGGGCGGACGACTGCCGCAAGGCGATCGCGCCGTTCGCCGAGCTCGAGCGGGCGCCCGAGCACGTCCACACCTATCGCGTCACCCCGCTCGCGCTGTGGAACGCCAGGGCCGCCGGGCACGACGCCGAGCAGGTCATCGACGCGCTGATCGGCTTCAGCCGCTACCCGGTGCCGCACGCCCTGCTGGTCGACATCGCCGAGACGATGTCCCGGTACGGCAGGCTCCGGCTGGAGAAGAGCGACCACCACGGCCTGACGCTGACCAGCACCGACAGGGCCGTGCTAGAAGAGGTGCTGCGGTCCAGGAAGATCCAGCCGATGCTCGGCGAGCGCGTCGGCGAGGACGTCGTGGCGGTGCACCCGAGCGAGCGCGGCAACATCAAGCAGGCCCTGCTGAAGATCGGCTGGCCGGCCGAGGACCTCGCGGGGTACGTCGACGGCGAGCACCACCCGATCACGCTGGCCGAGGAGGGCTGGCACCTGCGCCCCTACCAGCGGGAAGCGGCCGACGCCTTCTGGCACGGCGGTTCGGGGGTCGTGGTGCTGCCGTGCGGCGCCGGAAAGACCCTCGTCGGCGCGGCGGCGATGGCGCACGCCGAGGCGACCACGCTGATCCTGGTGACCAACACCGTCTCCGCCCACCAGTGGAAGCAGGAGCTGCTCAAGCGCACCTCGCTCACCGAGAGCGAGATCGGCGAGTACACCGGGACCAAGAAGGAGATCCGCCCGGTCACCATCGCCACCTACCAGGTGATGACGACCCGCCGCCAGGGCGTGTACCGGCACCTGGAGCTGTTCGACGCCCGCGACTGGGGCCTGGTCATCTACGACGAGGTGCACCTGCTGCCCGCGCCGATCTTCCGGATGACCGCCGACCTGCAGGCCAGGCGGCGGGTCGGGCTGACCGCGACGCTGGTCCGCGAGGACGGCCGCGAGGGGGACGTGTTCTCCCTCATCGGCCCCAAGCGGTACGACGCGCCCTGGAAGGAGATGGAGAACCAGGGCTGGATCGCGCCGGCCGACTGCGTGGAGGTGCGGGTCACCCTCACCGACCAGGAGCGGCTGGCCTACGCCATGGCCGAGCCCGAGGAGCGCTACCGCTTCTGCGCGACGACCCCGTCCAAGGCGCACGTCACCGAGACGCTGGTGCGGCGGCACGCGGGCGAGCAGGTGCTGGTCATCGGCCAGTACATCGACCAGCTGGACGAGCTGGCCGAGCATCTCGACGCGCCGGTGATCAAGGGGGAGACGCGGGTCAAGGAGCGCGAGCGGCTGTTCCAGGCGTTCCGCGACAAGGAGATCAAGGTGCTGGTGGTCTCCAAAGTGGCGAACTTCTCGATCGACCTGCCGGAGGCATCGGTGGCCATCCAGGTGTCGGGGACGTTCGGGTCGCGTCAGGAGGAGGCGCAGCGGCTCGGCCGGGTGCTGCGCCCGAAGGCGAGCGGCGGGGGCGCGCGCTTCTACTCCGTGGTCAGCCGGGACACCGTCGACCAGGACTTCGCGGCGCACCGCCAGCGGTTCCTGGCCGAGCAGGGGTATGCGTACCAGATCATCGACGCGGACGACGTGCTCGCCAGCGAGTGATCTTCGCTGAGCGGCACGCCGCCGACCCCCCAACCCGTCCCAGGAAAGGCTCCCCCCAGGCGACGGGCATTCAGGTCCAGGAAATACCGTGGGCCCTGTTCAACCACATCACCCCCTCGCTTATTGGCTGCCTCGGCGCCAACTGCGACATACCCCCATGATTCAATCGAATCACAAGGTTTGTCCCGCTTTTTCAGGATTTTGAGAGAAGCTAACGCAACGTGTCGGCCAGATCACCGACCGACTAACCCGCCGACGTAAAGCACGGCCAGGGCTATTAGCCAGGAAGCGGTCGCGATTCCCACAAGTATCAGCGACTTTTCTGGATATCTGCGCATTAGGGGTGGCAGAAGACCGCCCGCCGTGCCGATGGCCCCGAGGAACGCGAAGAGGCCGGACAGCATCGACACCAGGGTCAGGCGGTCCATGCACGCGTCCGGCATCTCGCCGGTCCCGCAGAACGCCGCCAGCCCCCAGCCCGCGAAGACCGACAAGGTCCACAGGCCGCCGAGCAGCATGTTCGCAAGAGCGGGAATGACCGGGGACACCGCCACCGGGGCTCGCATCGTCACCCTCACTCGAGTACCCAAAGGTCAAGACCAGGCAAACTCCGCACAAGCGTCGCATCGTACGCCCGTCGCTCCGGCGCGGCCGATGAGCACGCACCCCGAGCGGCGTAAGCATATAAGCTTGTGGGTTCGCTGCCTTTGTCAACCACCTCCGTCCCTCAAGGAGCGCTTCGGCATGCCCGGACACCAATTGGCCCCCGACATATCCGGCGACGACTCCACCAGCCACCCAGACGATCCCGCCGGCGTGCTGCGGGCGGAACGCGACCACCTGACCGCCTCCCGCGCCGCGCTGCGCGCCATGCGCGAACACGCCCAGTCGCTGTCCGCCGACGCCGCCGGCGACTGGGTCTCCCAGCAGGTGCTGCAGGGCCTGCTGGACCAGCGGGTCGCCGCCCTGGCCGACCACCCCGACACCCCGCTGTTCTTCGGCCGCCTCGACCGGGCCGGCGACGACGACCTGCCCCTGACCATCCACGTCGGCCGCCGCCACGTGCACGACGACCACAGCCGGCCCCTGGTGATCGACTGGCGTGCGCCGGTCTCCCGCGCCTTCTACCAGGCGCGCCCGTCCGACCCGATGGGCGTGCTGCGCCGCAGGCGGTTCGGCTTCCACGGCGGCGAGCTGACCGCCTACGAGGACGAGCCCCTCGACCAGGGCGCCACGCTCCAGGAGTCGCGCATCCTCACCGAGGAGATCGAGCGGCCGCGCACCGGCCCCATGCGCGACATCGTCGCCACGATCCAGCCCGACCAGGACGAGATCGTCCGCGCCGAGGTCACCCAGACCGTCTGCGTGCAGGGCGCGCCCGGCACCGGGAAGACCGCCGTCGGCCTGCACCGCGCGGCCTACCTGCTGTTCACCCACCGCGAGAAGCTCGCACGGTCCGGCGTGATGATCATCGGCCCGAACCGCGCCTTCCTCTCCTACATCTCCTCCGTCCTGCCCGCCCTCGGCGAGGTGAAGGTCGACCAGACCACCGTCGCCGGCATCCTCGGCGACCACGCCGCTCCCGAGGCGCCGGCCGTCGCGGCGCTCAAGGGCGACGCCCGCATGGCGCCGGTGCTCCGCCGGGCGTTGTGGCTGCACATCAGCAAGCCCGAGGAGGGCCTGCTGATCACCCGGGGCGTCAACCGCTTCCGCGTCCCCGACCACGAGGTGCGCGAGATCGTCGCCTCGCTGCGCGGCACCACCCGGTACGGCCCGGGGCGCGCCGCCCTGGCCCAGCGGCTCGCGCACGCGGTGCTGGTGCGCATGGAACAGCGCGGAGAGTCCCCCGACGACCGGGTGCAGGACGCCGTGGCCAGGTCCAAGCCCGTCAAGCAGCTCATCGACCAGATCTGGCCCCGGGTGACGCCCCAGCAGGTGCTGTTCCGGCTGCTCTCCGACGGCGACTTCCTCGCCGCCGCCGCGAAGTCCGATCTGACGCCGGAGGAGTGCCAGAGGCTGCTCTGGGCCAAGCCCGCCCGGTCGTGGAAGTCCGCCCGATGGTCCGCCGCCGACGCCGCCCTGCTGGACGAGCTGGCCGACCTCATCGAGCGCACCCCCACCCTCGGGCACGTGGTCGTGGACGAGGCGCAGGACCTGTCGGCCATGCAACTGCGCGCGCTCGGCCGCCGCTGCCGCACCGGCTCGGCGACCGTCCTCGGCGACCTCGCCCAGGGCACCACCCCGTGGTCGGCCCGGTCCTGGGAGGAGGTGCTCGGCCACCTCGGCTTCACCGAAGGCGCGGTGACCGAGCTGACCCTCGGCTTCCGCGTCCCCCGCGAGGTGCTCGACTTCGCCGCCCGCCTGCTCCCCTCGGCCGCCCCCACGCTCGCCGCCCCGAGGTCGCTGCGCCCCGGCGCCGGGTCGCTGTCCCTGCGCCGCACCGCCGACCTGGACGCCGGCCTGGCCGCGGCCGCCCGCGAGGCCGCCGAGCGCGAGGGCTCCATCGGCGTGATCGCCGCCGACGCCGCGACCGATGCCGTGGCCGCCGTCCTGGCCGCCGCGGGCCTTCCGCACGACCTGCTCGGCCCGGACGGGGTCCCCGAGCAGCGCGTCTCGGTGATCCCGGCCTCGCTCGCCAAGGGCCTGGAGTACGACCACGTCATCGTCGTCGAGCCCGCCGACATCGCCGAAGCCGAAGACCGCGGCCTCGCCCGCCTCTACGTCGTCCTCACCCGGGCCGTCACCTCCCTCACCGTCCTGCACACCCGCGACCTGCCCGCCGAACTCACATAATCCCGACGCCGATTAGTGTGGCCCTCGTGACGGACGCGACTAACGGGGCTCCGACGGTACGGACCGGGACGGCGCAGGACCTGGAGGCGGTGCTGGCGTTCTGGTCCCACGCCGCCGAGGGCACCGACCGGCGTGACAGCGAGCCGGCCCTGCGGCGGCTGATCGAGCGCGACCCCGAGGCCCTGCTGATCGCGGAGCTGGACGGGCGCATGGTGGGCACGGTGATCGCGGGATGGGACGGATGGCGCTGCCACCTGTACCGGCTGGCCGTCGATCCCGCCCACCGCCGCAGAGGCATCGCCCGCTTCCTGCTGGACACCGCCGAGAAGCGCTTCGCCGAGCACGGCGGGATGCGGGTCGACGCGATGGTCCTGGACGACAACACGCTCGCCCACCACGCCTGGACCGCGGCCGGCTACGTCCGCCAGCCGCAGTGGGGCCGCTGGGTCAAGCCACTGTGATCCCGCCGCGGTCACCCCTGGTGACCCGGCCGCACGCCCCGGCGAACGTGGGGCGGCCCCATAGGTGGTGCCGCCCCATTTTCCGTGCCTAGGATCGGGCGCATGGAAGAACGGCTCGGCCTGCGCGAACGCAAGAAGCGCGAGACGCGGCAGCGCATCGCCGACATCGCCATGGGCCTGTTCATGATGCGCGGGTTCGACAACGTGACCGTGGCCGAGGTGGCCCGGGTGGCCGACGTCTCCGTCAACACGGTGTTCAACTACTTCAGGACCAAGGAAGACCTCTTCCTCGACCGCCAGGACGCCTTCGTCGAGCAGCCCAGCCGCATCGTCCGCGAGCGGCGCCCCGGCGAGTCGGTGATCGAGGCGCTGCGCCGCGACTACCTCCAGGCGCTCGACGAGGGCGACTGGCGCTCCGGGCTGAACGAGGGGGCCGAGGTCGTCACCCGCATGATCGACCAGAGCCCCTCGTTGCTGGCCCGCATGCGCGAGCTGTCCGAACGCCGGGAGGAGCGCCTGGCCGAGACCCTGGCGGAGGTGACCGGCGCCGCCGAGGACGACGTCATGCCGGTGCTGGCCGCCGCCCAGATCTGCGCGGTCACGCGGCGGCTGGCGGCGGACGGCGTGCGCCGCAAGGCGGCGGGGGAAGGCCACGAGCAGGTCGTCGCCGGCGTCCGCGCCCAGGCCCTGCTCGCCTTCGACCTGCTGGAGAAGGGCCTCGGCCGCTACGGCGCCGGCTGAGCCTCGCGGCTCACCGGCGCCGCCGTTCCGCGTCCCCCGGTTCGCGTACTCCGTCCCCCGGTTCACGTACCCCTTTCCCCGTGCCCCGGTTCCGTACCCCGTTCCCCGTGCCCCGGTTCCGTACCCCGTTCCCCGTTCCCCCGATTCCGTGCCCGTTCCCCTCGGTGCGTGTTCCCCGTCCTCGCCGGATTCGCGTGCCCGGTTCCGCTCCCCGGTTCCCTTCCTCGCCCCGTGCGGCTTCCCCGTGTCCCCGTGAGTGCCGGGCGGTCAGCTGGTGCAGGTGGCCAGCGCGGTCAGGCCGCTCCACACCGCGGAGCCGTTCTGCGCGGTGATGGTGAGGATGTGGCGGTGGAAGGGGTCGGAGGAGGTGTCCAGCGAGGTGCCGGTCACGGTGACCCCGGCCTTGGGGGTGAAGGCGACGGTGCCGAGGAGCATGGTCGGCGCGTAGGACGGGCAGACCAGGAGCATCGACGTGGTGGCGCCGGGGGCGATCGAGGCGTAGTTGGCGATCTTCGCGGTGGTGGCGGCGAAGGCGGGGCCGGTGACGGCCAGCAGCCCTCCGGCCAGAGCGGTGGCGGCGGCGACGGCGCGGAGGCTGTGACGGATCTTCATGACGTTCTCCTTGGATCGGTGGTGTCCCTGGACGCGTGCCCGCCGCTCTTCCGGCCGGTCGCCGCGTCCCGATGAACCAAGAGTGTCCGGGCAGGCTGGGAGGCCGCTTAAGGTCGCCTTGGCCGTATCCCGCCAGGTCGCCGCCGCGCTGGGAATCGGCTAACGCCGCTGGTCGCCGGCGTCCGCGGCCGGTGCGCCGAGCCAGGTGGCCAGGGCCTTCTCCAGCGCGCCGCGGTCGTCCCGGTCCTGCTCGCCGGCCCAGGCGACGATCCCGTCGGGCCGCAGGAACAGCCCGGTGAGCTCGGGACGCTCGTCCGCGCCCGCGGCGAGCACGGTCATCCGGTCGCGGTGGCCCTCGGCCAGGTCGCACAGCTCGCCCTTGGGGTCCAGCAGCAGCGCCTTGCCGTCGTGCAGGTGGTCGGCCAGCCGCGATCCGTCGGACAGTTCCAGGTCGGGGGCACTGGCGCCGACCAGCGCGTGGTCGCCCGGCAGGTCGTACCGCTGCCAGACGCCGGAGATCTTCTTGGCGAAGTAGGTGGTGCCGGTGACGGTCTCGACCAGGTCGTTCACGACGCTCCGCAGGGCCCTGGCGCGGGGATCGGGGCGCATCAGCGCGACCTGGGCGCGGGTCCAGTCCAGCACCCAGGCCCCGATCGGGTGCCGTTCCGCGGTGTAGGTGTCGAGCAGGTCGTGCGGCGCCCAGCCGCGCACGGTCGCGGCGAGCTTCCAGCCCAGGTTCACCGCGTCGCCGAGACCGAGGTTCAGCCCTTGGCCGCCGAACGGAGAATGCACGTGCGCGGCGTCGCCGGCGAGCAGCACCCGGCCCAGCCGGTAGGTGGAGGCCTGGCGCGCGTTGTCGGTGAAGCGGGTGGCGGTCTTGATCGCGGTCACGGTCACCTCGATGCCGGTGACGTGCCGGATCGCCTCCTGCAGTTCCTCGCGGGTGACGGGGGTGTCGCGGTCGGCGCGTGGACCGGTGAACTGGACGGTGAGGATGCGTCCCGGGACGGGACCATGCGCGTACACGCCGGTCGGGGTGGCGTGCCAGCCGACGCCCAGGGCCTCGGCGCCCTCCATCTCGCCGAGGACCTGGTAGGCGGTGATCTCGGGGTCGGTACCGGGGAAGTCGAAGCCGGCGAGCTTCCTGACGACGCTCCGCCCCCCGTCGCAGCCGACCAGCCAGCGGGCCCGCACCCGGCCCGCGCTCGTCGAGACGGTGACGCCCTCGTCGTCGGCCGACAGATCGGTCAGCTCGACGCCCCGCCGCACCTGGACGCCCAGCCGCGCGGCGTGCTCGCCGAGGATGCCCTCGATCTGCTGCTGGTTGACCAGGCCGATGTCCCCGGCCGGGCCGTGACCGGCGAGGTCGGGGTCGGCGTCGTCGAGCCGGGCCGCGTCCAGCATGATGCCGGCGAAGTGCCCGGCGAACTTCGGCGGCGTCCGCGGCGCCCGCGGGGGCGGTGCCTCCTCGGAGGCGCCGGCCGTTGCCGCCCGTCCGTCCCCGGCGTCCTCGCGATGGGCGGCCTGCTGCCGCATGAAGGCGGCGAAATGCTCAAGGTTGCGCTCCTGGGCCTCGCGGAGCGCCGGGAGCATGCCGCGCCGGTACAGCGCCTCGACGCTCGGCAGGTTGAGCGCTCCGGCCTTGATCGTGGGGTCCACCTCCGTGAGCCGCTCGACCACCATGGCCGAGACGCCCCCGAGCGCGAGCTCGCAGGCCAGCATCAGCCCCACCGGACCGCCCCCGGCCACCACCACGTCCACGTCGTACGACATGCCGCCTCCACTTCGGTTCCTTGGCTAAAAACTTACTGTAGCAGTAGTTTTTAGCCACTATATTGGACGGCGTGGACACCGACCTCGGGCTTCGTGAACGCAAGAAGCGGCAGACCCGGCAGCTGATCTCGGACGTGGCCTCCGGCCTGTTCCTCATGCGCGGGTTCGACAACGTCACGGTGGCCGAGGTGGCGGAGGCGGCGAACGTCTCGGCCAAGACCGTGTTCAACTACTTCCCGCGCAAGGAGGACCTGTTCCTCGACCGGGTCCCCGAGGTGGTCGAGCTGGTCACCCGGGCGGTCCGCGACCGGCCAGAGGGCCGCCCGCCACTGGCGGCGCTGCGCCGTCTGATCTTCGAGCTGCTGCGGAGCGGTCATGCCCTGTCGGGCATCAGGGAAGGCCAGCAGGCCTTCTGGCAGGTCATCCTGGACTCCCCGGCGCTGCGGGCCAGGGTGCGGGAGGCCCTGGAGGACCTGGAGGCGCTGATCGCCGCCCTGCTGGCGGAGGCGACCGGCGCCGGCCCCGGCGACGCCGACGCCGGCCCTGGCGACGCCGATGCCGGCCCTGGCGACGTCGAGGCCGGGTCCCGTGACGTCCACGGCGGCGCCGGCTCAGGGAACGTCGGTGGCGGCCCCGGCTCAGGGGACGTCGATGCCGAGCTGGCCGCCGCGCTCTTCCTGGCCGCCTACCGCACGGTGTACATCGCGAGCGCGCGGCGGATGATGGCCGGGGAGCGCGCGGCCGAGGTCATGCCCGACCACCTGGCCCTGCTGGAGCGGGCCTTCGACGCCGTCGAACGGGCCTGCCCCGGCTTCTGAGGGGAGCCCGCGCCGAGAGGGCGCGCCTGCTCGGACGCCGAAAGGGCCGCCCCCGGACGAATCCGGGAGCGGCCCTTTCGATGTGGCGTGAGCCGGAGGCTCAGAAGTCCATGTCGCCGCCGCCGGGCATGGCGGGAGCGGCAGGGGTCTTCTCGGGCTTCTCGGCGATGACGGCCTCGGTGGTGAGGAAGAGCGCCGCGATGGAGGCGGCGTTCTGCAGCGCCGAACGGGTGACCTTGGCCGGGTCGATGATGCCGGCCTCGAGCATGTTGACGTACTCGCCGGTCGCGGCGTTGAGGCCGACGCCCGTCTCGAGGTTGCGCACACGCTCGACCACGACGCCGCCCTCAAGGCCGGCGTTGACGGCGATCTGCTTCAGCGGCTCCTCGAGCGCCTTGCGGACGATCGCGGCGCCGGTGGCCTCGTCGTTGAACAGCTCGAGCTTGTCGAAGGCCTTGGCGCCCGCCTGGAGCAGGGCCACGCCACCGCCGGGCACGATGCCCTCCTCGACGGCCGCCTTGGCGTTGCGCACGGCGTCCTCGATGCGGTGCTTGCGCTCCTTGAGCTCGACCTCGGTCGCCGCGCCGGCCTTGATGACGGCGACGCCGCCGGCCAGCTTGGCCAGACGCTCCTGGAGCTTCTCGCGGTCGTAGTCGGAGTCGGTGTTCTCGATCTCGGCGCGGATCTGGTTGACCCGGCCGGCGATCTGCTCGGGGTCGCCCGCACCGTCGACGATGGTGGTCTCGTCCTTGGTGATGATGACCTGGCGCGCGCGGCCGAGCAGGTCGAGGGTGGCGGTCTCGAGCTTGAGGCCCACGTCCTCGCTGATCGGCTGGCCACCGGTGAGGATGGCGATGTCGCCGAGCATGGCCTTGCGGCGGTCACCGAAGCCGGGGGCCTTGACGGCCACGGACTTGAACAGGCCGCGGATCTTGTTGACGACCAGGGTGGCCAGGGCCTCGCCCTCGACGTCCTCAGCGATGATCACCAGCGGCTTGCCGGCCTGCACGACCTTGTCGAGCAGCGGGAGGAGGTCCTTGTTGGCCGACACCTTGGAGTTGACGATCAGGAGGTAGGGGTCGTCGAGGACCGCCTCCATGCGCTCCGGGTCGGTCACGAAGTAACCGGAGATGTAGCCCTTGTCGAAGCGCATGCCCTCGGTGAGCTCGAGCTCCAGGCCGAAGGCGTTGCTCTCCTCGACGGTGATGACGCCTTCTTTGCCGACCTTGTCCATGGCCTCGGCGATCATCTCGCCGATCTGGGTGTCGCCGGCGGAGATGGAGGCGGTGGAGGCGATCTGCTCCTTGGTCTCCACATCCTTGGCGATCTTGGAGAGCTCCTCGCTGACGCGCTCGACGGCGGCCTCGATGCCCTTCTTCAGGGACATCGGGTTGGCGCCGGCGGCGACGTTGCGCAGGCCCTCGCGTACCAGCGCCTGGGCGAGCACGGTGGCGGTGGTGGTGCCGTCACCCGCGACGTCGTCGGTCTTCTTCGCGACCTCCTTGACGAGCTCGGCCCCGATCTTCTCCCACGGGTCCTCGAGCTCGATCTCCTTGGCGATGGAGACACCGTCGTTGGTGATGGTGGGAGCGCCCCACTTCTTCTCCAGCACGACGTTGCGGCCCTTGGGACCCAAGGTCACCTTGACGGCATCGGCGAGCTGGTTCATACCGCGCTCGAGACCGCGCCGGGCGTCCTCGTTAAACGCGATCATCTTGGCTGCCATACGGCTAGACCTCCCAGATACAGGGTGGCTTGCAGCGGATCGAGCCGACGCCCGCGACGGCATGAAACCCGCGCCTCCACGGCACCTGTCGCCGTGGATCGCCAGGCCCCATCGCCTCGATCCAGGTTTGTCACTCTCGACAGGAGAGTGCCAACGAACTGTTTAGCACTCTACCCGGTCGAGTGCAAGCGACAACCCCTATGACCTGGGCGGCACAAGGATTTCTCCGACCGTATGCCGAATATTGGGCCCGCCTCCACAGGGTAGGCGGTACGACCCCGCAGGCTGACATGAAGGAAGGCCCGGCCCGTCTTGGTGCATGACAGACCGAACCTTCCAGCTACTGACGGGGAGAGACTAGTGGATCTTCGTCTGGCCGGGCGACGCCGGCCACGTCACACAGTGCGAACGGACTCCGCCTGCGGGCCCTTCTGCCCCTGCGTGATCTCGAACTCCACCCGCTGACCCTGCTCTAGGGACCGGTATCCCTCGGACAGGATCGCTGAGTAGTGGACAAACACGTCCTTACCACCGTCTACCGCGATGAAGCCGTAGCCCTTGTCCGCGTTAAACCATTTGACGGTGCCCTGCGCCACTTTCCGACTCCTCTTGCTGGGCTCCGGACCCCGCCCACTCCTCCGCGAGGTCCGTGACCTTCGGAGCCGAGACGCATGCGAACTCCTCGGCTACGTCGATCGTTCTCGACCATACCTGTGGCAAGGGTTGAAGCAACAGAGTCAATCGGGAAACTACTACTTGACGTTCGCTCTCAGCGGCACTCGGCTATTTCCCGCTCGCGTTTAGTTAGTTGACAATTACACTAACGGAGGGCTCGGTAATCACTTCTATTATGATAGTCGTCCCGCTACCGGGCCCCCCTTGCGGACATGGCGACGCCCATGCGTCCAGCTAGGACGCATGGGCGTGATGTGACTGATGGGGCCGGTGAGACTTGAGCACGCCTCACAAAGGCCAGAAGGGCGCGGAGGTCAGCCCCCGGCGACGGCGGGGATCACCGAGATGTTGGTTCCTTCGGGGGTTGCGGTGTCGAGACCGTCGACGAATCGGACGTCCTCTTCTCCGACATACACGTTGACAAAACGGCGGATCTTGCCCGTTTCGTCCAGAATACGGGCCCCGATTCCCGGGAAGTCGGCGTCGAGCTTCTGGAGCACCTCGCGCAGGGTCGCCCCGTCACTGCTCACCTCCGACGCGCCGTCGGTGTAGGTGCGAAGAATCGTCGGAATCCGCACAGAAACGCTCATTTATCGGGCCCTTTCAGGAGTGGTCGGCGACAGCCGTACGAAATGCGTCGAGCGAAGGACGGATGACCGCGGTGGGCCTCGCCTCGGCGGAGACCGCGTCGAGCGTCTTGAGGCCGTCCCCGGTGTTGAGCACCACCGTCTCGGCCTCCGGGTCGAGCAGGCCGTTGGAGACGAGTTTGCGCAGCACGCCGACGGTCACGCCGCCGGCGGTCTCGGCGAAGATGCCCTCGGTGCGCGCCAGCAGCCGGATGGCGTCCACCACCTCGGCGTCGGTGACGTCCTCCACCGCGCCGCCGCTGCGACGGGCGATGTCGAGCACGTACGGGCCGTCGGCCGGGTTGCCGATGGCGAGCGACTTGGCGATGGTGTCGGGCTTGACGGGACGCACGATGTCGTGGCCCGCCTTGAAGGCCGCCGACACCGGCGAACAGCCCTCGGCCTGCGCGCCGAAGACCTTGTATGGGCGGTCCTCGACCAGGCCGAGCTTGATCAGCTCCCGGAACCCCTTGTCGATCTTGGTGAGCTGGGAGCCGGAGGCCACCGGGATGACGATCTGCTCGGGCAGGCGCCAGCCGAGCTGCTCGGCGATCTCGAAGGCCAGCGTCCTGGACCCCTCGGCGTAGTACGGCCGGAGGTTCACGTTGACGAAGCCCCACTTGTCGCCCAGCGGGTCGCCGATGAGCTCGGAGCAGAACCGGTTGACGTCGTCGTAGGTGCCCTCGATGCCGACCAGCCGGCCGCCGTACACCGAGGCCATGACGATCTTGGCCTCTTCGAGGTCGGACGGGATGAACACGCAGGCGTCCAGCCCCGCGCGCGCCGCCGCGGCCGTCACCGCGCCCGCGAGGTTGCCCGTGGAGGAGCACGACAGGGTGTGGAAGCCGAAGTTGCGCGCGGCCTCCAGCGCGATGGCGACGACCCGGTCCTTGAACGAGTGGGTCGGGTTGCCGGAGTCGTCCTTGACATGCAGGCTGCGCAGGCCCAGTTCGCGAGCCAGGTTGTCGGCCTTGACCAGCTTGGTCCAGCCGGGCGCCAGGTTGGGCCGGGAGGCGACGTCGGCGGGAACCGGCAGCAGCCCGCGGTAGCGCCAGATGTTACTCGGACCCGAGGCGATCTGCTCACGGGTCACCGCCGTCCCGGTCTCGCCGGGAGAGCTCCAGGTGTAGGCCACTTCGAGTGGCCCGAAACACTCGGCACAGGCGAAGATCGGTCCCAGGTCGAACCTGGTGCCGCATTCGCGGCACGAAAGAGCGACGGCGGGGCCGAAGTCGAGCGTGGTCGTTGTCTCAGCTGTTGCGAGCGCCATGAAGCGAGGCCTTTCCCTCATCTTCGCCCGGACCACCTTGGTCACAGGCCGGAATTGGCACCTGTCCCGGCCGGTCTCACTGGTCTTTGAGTGCCGCGTCGTTCGGCAGACGCGGATGACCACAGCCGGGAGGGTTGCCGGGGCTTCGCAGGGCCGGTCCCTCCACCCCTCTGGATGAGCAATATGAAGTTGTGATCCCGCTTGTATCACAAGCAGGCCTTAAGAACTGTACCTCGCCCACCGGCGCGGACGGCCGTCCGTCTCATTCTCCGAGACGTGAGAGCACGATGGAAGAAACCGAAGCCGCAGGTGAGCACGTTGCAAGAAGCGTGGCGAGAAGCTCCGTCCCGGAACAGAGCAGGCAGGCAGAGGGCGCGTGACGCACCGCGCGGGCCGCTAGGCGAAGGGCCGGCCGTAGGCGTCGCCGAGCGCCGCCTGGACGTACTTGCGCGCCTGGTGGATGCGCGACTTGGCCGTGCCCAGCGGGATGCCGAGCTGCTCGGCGACCTCGTTGTAGTCGAGCTGGCAGATGTCGCGCAGCACCAGGGCCTGGGCCAGCTCGGGCTTGTCGGCCTCCAGGGACTCCATCGCGTCGAGCAGGTCGAGCCGCGACCCGGCGATGACGCTGACCCTGCGCGGGTCGGCCCGCAGCTCGGGCAGTTCATCGGCCGTCTGCTCGGCCGCACGGCGCTTGAGGGTGCGGTAGGTCGTGCGGGCGCAGTTGGTCGTCACGATGTGCAGCCAGGTGGAGAAGCGGGCCCGCCCCTCGAACCGCCCGATGTTGCGCGCCACGGCCAGCAGGGTGTCCTGGCAGGCCTCCTCGGCGTCCTGGTGGTACGGCAGCAGCCGCGAGCAGTGGCGCAGCACGTCGGCCTCGATGCGGCGCAGGAGCTCGCCCAGCGAACGGTGGTCGCCCGCGGCGGCCGCGCGGGCCAGATCCTCGGTCGTCTCGTCAAGCGCCATGCCCCGAGCTCCTCTCGACCGCCTGCGGCCAGCCCTGACCTGACCGCCAACCCATCTTATTGGGAGCGTTAAATTCAATTAATCTGCGGCCAGGTGCGCGTCACAGCGGAGATGAACCGGCGAGGGACGACCGCCGCAGGGCGGACGAGGAGTGGTGATGGGCGGATGAACACAGTTCTGCTGGCCTCCAACAGGGGGCCCGTGTCGTTCACGCTCGCCGATGACGGCACGCTGACGATGCGCCGCGGTGGGGGCGGCATGGTCTCCGGCCTGTCCGAGGTGGCCAAGGACGCCGAGGTGCTGTGGGTGTGCGCGGCGCTGTCCGACGGCGACCGCAGCGCCGTGCGGCTGGCGTCGGGCGGGCGCCTGGACCAGGCCGGCTACGACACCGGCCCGGTGCGCATGCTGGACATACCGCCCGCGACGTTCCACCGGGCCTACAACGCGGTGGCCAACTCCACGTTGTGGTTCGTCAACCACCTGCTGTACGACACGCCCAACTCGCCGCAGTTCGACATGCGCTTCCGCCGGGAGTGGGAGTCCTACCAGGACTACAACGCCGCGTTCGCACTGGCGCTGGCCGAGGAGGCCGCGCACGGAGCCCGGGCGATGATCCAGGACTACCACCTGACGCTCGCTCCGGCGATGCTGCGGGTGGAGCGCCCTGACCTGCGCATCTCCCACTTCTCGCACACCCCGTGGGCGCCGCCGGAGTACTTCTCGCTGCTGCCCGACGACATCGCGGCCGAGCTGCTGACCGGCATCCTCGGCGCCGACCAGGCCGGCTTCCTGACCGCGCGCTGGGCCTCGGCGTTCATGGACTGCTGCGAGACCCTGCTCGGCGCCCAGGTCGACCGCGTCCAGCGCACGATCACCTACGAGGGACGCACGACCCGCATCGGCGTGCACCCTCTCGGGGTCGACGGTGACGCGCTGTGGGCGCGGGCCCTGGAGCCGGACGTCGAGTCGCACATGCTGGCCCTGCGCGAGCGGGTGGGCGACCGCAAGCTCATCGTGCGCATCGACCGCACCGAGCTGTCCAAGAACATCGTCCGGGGGCTGTCGGCCTACCGGCAGTTCCTCGCCGACCATCCCGAGTGGCACGGCAAGGTCGTGCACCTGGCCTTCGCCTACCCCTCCCGGCACGACCTGCCCGAATACCGCGAGTACACCGCCGCCGTGCAGCGGTGCGCCAAGCAGATCGAGGACGAGTTCGCCGGCGAGGACTGGGACCCGCTGATCCTCAACGTGGACGACGACTACGCCCGCTCGCTCGCCGCCTATCGCCTGGCCGACGTGCTGCTGGTGAACCCCATCCGCGACGGCATGAACCTCGTCGCCAAGGAGGGCCCCATCCTCGCGCCCAACTGCGCGCTGGTGCTGTCCAGGGAGGCCGGGGCCGCCGCCGAGCTGGGCCGGGACGCGCTGATGGTCAATCCCTACGACGTCTCGGGCACGGCCGGCGCCCTGTACGAGGCGCTGATGCTCCCCGAGGAGGAGCGCGCCAAGCGCGGCACCCGCCTGCGCGCGGCGGCCACGGCCCTGCCCCCGCGCCAGTGGTTCGCCGACCAGCTCGCCGCCCTCGACCGCTGATCGCGGCCGTCCGGCGCGGCCGGAGGCGGTCGATCGCGCGCTGACACGGTTTTCGAGCCGTTCGAGTGCTTCACCGCCTACCGGTCTCAGCGGCGGGTCAGGGCGTCGGAGAGCGCCGACAACAGGGCCGCGACGCCCGCCGGGCCATCCACGACCAGGTCGGCGCGTTCGGCGAGCGCGGAGACCTCGGCGGAGGCGCTGCACACCGTCACGCCGGGCAGGCCCGACAGGCGGACGGCCTCGAACGCGGCCAGGTCGCCGAGATCGTCCCCGGCGAACAGCACCGACCGGGCGCCGCGCTCGGCGAGGAACGCCCCGAGGGCGTGCCCCTTGTCCATCCCGGCGGGCCGCAGCTCGAGCACCAGCCGCCCCGGCTCGACCAGCATGCCGGTCTCGGCGGCGAGCCTGGCCAGCGGGTCGCGCAGCGCCCGCAGGCTGCCCTCGGGGTCGGCGGCCCTGCGGGTGTGGACGGCGATCGCCCTGCCCTTGTCCTCCACGGTGATCCCCGGCTCGCTCCCATTCCTGACGGGGTGCCCCAGCGAGGCCAGCAGGCCGGGAAGCTCGGCGCGGACGCGATCGGCGCCGGGCGGCGGCGGGGGGGCGCTCAAGGTGCCGTCCTCCCAGCGCTCCAGGCCGTACTGGCCGAGCACCACGAGCCCGGGCACGTCGGCGAGGCCGGGCCCGCCGGGCACCTCGCCGTAGGCGATGGCCGTGGCGGCGGGGCGGCCGGTCACGAGCACCACCGCCCCGACCAGGCCGCCGAGGCGCACCAGCGCGGCGGCGGCGTGCGGGTCGACGCGGGCGTCGGCGGGATCGGGGACGATCGGCGCGAGCGTGCCGTCGAAGTCCAGCCCGATCACGGCGCCCTGGGGATCGGCCTTGATCGCCGCCAATCCGGCGATGTCCGGCAACACATCATGAGTCACGCGTTCAGCACTACCCCCCGGATCACGGGCGCATGCCCAGACGGCGGGCCGCGCGCTCGCGCTGCCGCGAAGCGCGCAGCCGCCGCAGCCGCTTGACGGTGAGCGGGTCGAACGCCATGGCCTCCGGCCGGTCGACGAGCCGGCCGAGCAGCTGGTAGTAGCGCGTCGCCGAGATGTCGAAGGCGTCGCGGATGGCCTGCTCCTTGGCGCCCGCGTACCGCCACCACTGGCGCTCGAAGGCCAGGAGCTCGCGCTCGCGATCGGTCAGGCCGCCGGGGGTCTCGGGGGTGGAGGGTTCCTCGGGATCGCTGTCACCACGATCTGGTGCGGTGTCCAAGATGTCCTCCTCGGTCGGGTACACGGGAGACGTGGACGGAGGGCCGGGCAGGGCGAGGGAGATGCGTCGTGCACCCGGTCGAGCGCGACCCTGAGCCACGACGCGCGCGTGCGGCCCGTGGCAATCGTAGTCGGGAATTCGCGGCTGTTCATGACAGTTCGGGAGACCCGGACCCGAGCATCGCCGGGGAACGCCGCGCGCGCCCGGCGGGGCCGAGCACCGGTGACCGCCATATCGGGGCGAAAGCCCGCCGCCTCGGGCCGGCCGGGCACGAAGATCGGCAAGGTTGCCGGCGTCTGCGGATGGGCCCCTATGACACCGCGGTCCAACGACGTACAGTCACCAAGTGTGACCTCTGTCATCACGCTTCTCACTGACTACGGCTTGGAAGACGGGTTCGTGGCCTCCTGCCACGGGGTGATCATGGGAATCGCCCCACAGGCACGGATCATCGACGTCTGTCACCTGGTCCCGGCCGGGGACATCCGGCGCGGCGCCGCGATCCTCGCCCAGACGCTGCCATACCTGCCCGCCGGTGTGCACGTCGGCGCCGTGGACCCGGCCACCGCGGGCGCCCGCCGCTCGATCGTCGTCGAGGCGGGGCACCGCGTGTTCATCGGCCCCGACAACGGCCTGCTCTCGTGGGCGCTCATGGCCGCGGGGGGCGCGCGGGTGGCCTACGAGATCTCCAACCGCGACCTGTTCCTCAACAGGTTGTCGCCGGCCTTTCCGGGCAGGGACATCTACGCGCCGGTCGCGGCGCGCCTGTGCACCGGCAGCAAGCCCGCGGACGTCGGCCCCGAGGTCCCGCTCGACCGCCTGCTGTCGCTGCCGGCGCCGACCGCGCGGATCGGAGAGGGGGCGGCCGACGGCGAGGTCCTCTCGCTCGACCGCAACGGCAACGTGCAACTGTCGGTGACCGCCGACGACCTCGCCTCCATCGGCGTCCACGTCGGGGACACCCTGGCGGTCTCCATGGGCAGGCGGCAGATCACGGTGCCGCTGCGCGACACCTTCGCCGCCGTCCCGCCGGGCAGCCTGGTCGCTTTCACCGACTCGGCGGGGCACATCACCTTCGCCGTGCGCTCCGGCGACGCCGCCGAGCGCCTCGGCCTGCCGCCCGGCGCCCATGTGCGGCTGGCGCGGGCGGCCGACATCTGACCGGCCGCGACAGCGGGCGTCCGCGGCTCCCTGCCGGAGATCGCAATCCTTGCCATCCGCTGACCGTTCATCACTCTTATCCGCATTCGGGCGATGGGTACGGTCACACCGGCGCCCAGAGTAGTCACCCGCACGCGGACAGTTCTTGATCAAAGACCTCTGTCTCCCAGGGGACCTGGACCGGGGCGCCGTGACGGGTTTCCTTCGGGAGGAGCAACAAAATGATTCGCCGTCTTCTGATCACCACGGCCTGCGCCGCCGTCGCCATCGTCGTGCCGGCCGCCGCGGCCTGCGCCCACAGCCCCGCCTCCGCCGGCATCCACCGGGGAGACGACACCGACACCGACACCGGGACCGGGACCGGGACCGACGTGGACGCCGCTGACGACACCGCTGACGACACCGACACCGACACGGACACCGGCCTCGGCGTCGGCCTGGGCCTGGGCACCGAGTTGGGCACGCCCGTGGTCGCCAACACCAACGGCAACACCACCACCGACACCAACGCCGACACCAACGTCAGCGCCGCCGCCGACGCGGGGCTGTACGCCCCGAATGCCCACAGCCCCGACACGGCCCTCCGCCCGCCGTCCAAGACCGCCCACCCGGCCAAGACCCGCTGAACCGCCGGCGAGCGGAGCGAGCGCCGGAAAACACGGTTCGGGCGCGCCGGTTCCCTGACCGACGAGGGAGGAAGTGCGAGGAACGAGCGCTTCCGAGTGAGGAGGGAAGGGGACCGGCTCAAAGGCGCCCGAACCCGTGCGAGCGGAGCGAGCGCCGGAAAACACGGTTCGGGCGCGCCGGTTCCCTGACCGACGAGGGAGGAAGTGCGAGGAACGAGCGCTTCCGAGTGAGGAG